>JAWKSK010000003.1:0-68009 GCA_041389145.1 Patescibacteria group bacterium
ATGCGATATTGAATATCACTGACGAGGTGATTGAAGAGGAAGAAATAATTGAAGAGCTTGAAGAAGTGGAAGACGAGACTGGTAGGATTCTAACCCAGTTGGTATTAGAGCCAGACTATGCTGTAGTACTTCCTGGTGGAATCAAGAGCTTTAAGGTGACCGCATACGATCAAGATAATGCAGTAATCGAAAACGCTAAGTTTAAGTGGTATGTAGTCGCTGGTGGCGGAACTATTGAGAAGAATGGAATTAACGGAGATAGCCAGCAAAGCATCTTTACCGCAGGCCAGGATCTTGGCTTATTCCAAGATACAGTGTTGGTGGCAACCATCTTTAATGGTGAGTTTGGGTTTGCAACAGCAGATATTAAGGTGTCAGATATTGTAGATATGGATGGCCCACAAGGATTGCCAACCACTGGTGTAAATAGCCTTCAATTACTATTCATGGCTCTCACCTTGCTTGCAGCTGTGGGATTAGCCTGGGTAGAACACTATGATAAAACCCACCTTGAGGAGGGTCAGTCATGATAGAGTTGATCAGAAATCTCAGACGTTTACGCAATTACCATCCCAGAGAAAAATGGTGGGTGTTTGGTGGATTGGCCGTAATTACCTTGGTAATTTGGTCTGTTAACAGTGTATGGCTTGACGATACTCCAGCTAACAAGCATACGGTATCGGTATCCAACCTGTCTGTCCCTTCTGATGTGGTGAAGAATGAAGGATTTGAACTAGCCACAATTCAGCTGACTGATAAAAATACCAGCCAACCAGTAAGTGGCGTATGGGTAGGTCTTAGAATTAGCGATAAAGCCAAAAGAAGCCCAAGTTATACCTACTACGATTGGTATAGCCCAAAGGCTGGAAGAGCATTCTTCCCTACCAATGAAGAAGGTGAGGTGTACTTCCCATTAGAGTCAGAATTAGATGGTGAAGTAGAATACGACATTTATGTTGGTAATCCAGATGTTGCCAACTACGCAAAATACCAGTCACTAGATACTGGGTTTAGGGTGAATTATCACTAATCTACTTTCCAAGCCGATTAAGGGCTTGGTTTACCAAAGCATCTGCTTCAGTGTTTAGCTCACGAACCACGTGTTCGAACTTTACTGATCCAAACTTATTTACCAGCTCAAGTGCTGCCTCATACAGAGGAATTAGGTCTTTAGCTCTGACCTTATATTTGCCCTGCATATGACGAACAATGAGTTCGCTATCCATTAAGATTTCAATCTCAACATCTGCTAAAGATATTCGAGGATCGATTGAGGATGCAATCTCTAATCCCAAGAGCAGTGCTCTGTATTCTGCTTGGTTATTGGTAGTTTCACCAAGATAACGGCTTGCAGTTTTTAGGACTTCGCCATCTCCGCTACGCAAAACGATACCTGCTGCAGCAGGACCTGGGTTGCCACGAGATCCCCCATCCGTATTTAAGATGTAATGAGTTTTTGCCATAACGATATTTATTAATGGGATGCTTCTGAGATAAACCAGATAACTATTAATCCTAACCCAACTACTAAGATTCTGCTAATTCTATCACCCAGACTAGTACCCTTCTTTACCTCTGCAAAGAGATCCACTAGTGAGATATATAGAAGGCCTCCAGCACCAATGGCAATTGCATAAGGAAGAATATGGTTAGCTACTTCAATGGAATAGTATGCAACTAATGCACCGGCAATTGCGGTGAGGGCTGAAATGAAGTTAAGCCAGAGGGCTTGTACACCCTTCATTCCACTGTGCAACAGAATAGACATATCGCTAAGCTCCTGAGGGATTTCGTGAAGGATAACGGCAAATGTAGTGGCAATGCCTAGTGCTGGATCAGCAATGAATGCTGAGGCAATTAGGACACCGTCTAAGAAATTGTGGATTCCATCACCAAGCAGAACAGAATATCCCGTTGCTTTATTGTGCTGATGAGATGGATCGTCACAGGATTCGCCATGATCATGATGCCAATGAACAGCTTGTTCAAAGATTAAGAAGAACAGGATTCCAATAACTACATATATAGAGAAGTCGTGTGAAAGTAATTCAATAGCCTCTGGGAGCAGATCGAATAAGCTGACCCCGAGTAAGGAACCAGCAGCAAAGGCCACCAACCATGCCATCCACTTTTGAATGGCTACTCGATTAATAACTAAATACAATCCTCCAATGAAGGAGACGAGACTGACCAATAATACAGCGAATAAAATGTATGAGAGAATCATGAGTTATTAGTGTGATTTAAGCAACGACGATAAATCGATATCGAGTCTTCCATTTTACCTCTTAGGAGACCGCGAGCATCTTCCAGCTCCCTGATTATACAGTTTAATTGCAACTTGGCTGAGAACTTGATCCAGAATCTCTTCAGCTGCAATTACCCCTATCTCCTCCCCCTTCTCAGTTTGAAAATAAGTGATAATTTGATCGATTGCGTCTGATTTATCCGAGTCTAGTAAGATTTCCCAATTTCGTTTCATATATGTTTGTTTATAAATATGGAGCGGGATACGAGAATCGAACTCGCGTCTTATCCTTGGGAAGGACATATACTGCCATTGTACTAATCCCGCATTGAAAAACTCCCTCGAAAATCGTGGGAGCTTTTCTACTCTACTGATTGCTGCTTCTTTTTAGGAGCAGCCTTGGACAGGCTCTTTAACATGCGAGCTGGCATTGAGACTTTGCGCTTTACTCCGCCAATTTCCATGGTCTTGGTGACAATGTTTGGCTTGAAAGTACGCTTGGTACGTCTCTTTGAGTGACTCACATTATTGCCTGAGGTTGGCTTATGATTGCCAATCTTGATTACTTTGGCCATAATGCAATTACGTTAAGACTAAGTTATTTTAGTCTAAAATCCGGTTTGGAGCAAGCTTTTTATGTTTTTCGCACAGTTTCAACAGCTAGACACTCTAATTTTCTTCATTGTAGCCCTAATTATAGCGGTGACAGTCCATGAGGCTGCTCATGCTTTAGTGGCTTATTGGCAAGGTGATCAGACGGCAAAGATGCTGGGAAGACTCACCTTAGACCCTAGATCACATATGGATCCAATCGGAACCATTATGCTGTTTTTGGTTGGATTTGGATGGGGTAGACCAGTCCCCTACAACCCAAATCACCTAAAAAATGGGACTGTAAGTGAGGTATTAATTGCCCTAGCAGGTCCTGCTTCTAATATTATTACAGCTTTCATCTTGGCCTTACCGGCTAGGATTTACGTGGCTACTAATGCAGCCCTACCTGAGGGACAGGTCTATACATTCTTGGCAGTAGTTGTGACTTTAAACATCTTTTTGGCGGCATTTAACCTAATTCCCCTGCCTCCACTTGATGGTTCTAAGGTGTTGTACCTGGTGTTAGAAAGCTTTGGGGTAAGTAGATGGAGAATCTTAAGCCTTGAGCAATATGGACCAATGATTCTATTGGGATTGATTGTGATGGATCGGTTAACCAATACCGGAATATTGTTTGGAATTTTAGAGCCAATTATTGCCTTCCTGCAATTCTTAGTGGGAGCTAGTTTCTAGAAAATTTATCCACATTGGAAGTAAAAGTGCTGGAAAATACGGTGTATACTGTATGTAGCACCTTAGATTTGTTATCGCTTTTTTGACCCAACAAGCTTTGATACGGGATCTTTATATTGCTTGCTCCTTTGGGGGTAAGTTGCAAGAACCCACTTGGTTTCCCAAGGATCAAAGATGGGCGAAACAAATTTATAGGTGTCCAAAGCCACGCTACCATCAGGTAGGGTGTTTTTGGTTATAATGAGGTCATGAAACTGACTCCCTTCCTGCTTTTGGTTACCTTCGGGTTAGGTATTTATCTAGGATTTGGCTCTGAATCAGATCAGATTAGACATCAGTCATTCTTTAGTACTAAGGAGTTTTTTGATGAGGCATATTCTGCAGCTGATGCCACCCCTTCCAAGGAGGGGGTGAAGATGATTTTGGTCAATCACCACCTGTTGGCTAAGGAGTTGATTGCAGAGGGCATTTAATACTGTCTCGAATCCACCGAAGACTGTGGTCTTAATCTCACCAAATCATTTTGGGGTGGGACAGTTCGATACACTAACATCTGAAGTTAATTGGGATCTCCCTATGGAGTGCTTAGGGCAAATCAACGGGTAATACACTTGCTTGAGAATAGCGGATCAGTTCAGGTAGATCCCGTTCCATTTAATTATGAGCATGGGGTGTCTGGAATCGTGCCGTTTGTTAAGCACAGCTTTCCCAGGGCTAATATTGTTCCCATCATTATCAAGGAAAAGATGAAGCCCGATGAAGCTGAGAAGTTATTGTCAGTACTTAGCGAGGTAATTCTGATAACAGCTTAATAATATGGTCCGTGGATATGTCTCACTATATGGACGAGGCGACTTCGCTTGCGAAAGATAATATTACGATAGCTGCATTGGAGAATAATGATGCAGATGAACTACTTAACGCCGAAGTAGATTCCCCTATTGGGCTAAATATGGCTGCAAGATGGGCGGAGATAATGAATTTGAATTTTAATTTGCTGGCCAGAAGTAGTGCAGCAATTATTACTGGTAACAATGAAGCTGGTGATAATACAAGCTACATTACAGGCTACTGGTCTGTGAAATCTGATGATTAGGGTTATACTAGGGGTAAGATTATTAAACAGATGAATATGGAACAAGAACCAAAGGAACAGATGGATCCCAGTTCAGAACCAAAGTCAGAGATGGCTGAGAGAGAAGATGGACTCCAAACTAGAGAGTCGTCCAGGCTGGAATGGCATCTTAAGAACTGCAATGTGGGTTGCAGTTGGGGTGGTAGTGCTAGGTGGTGGAATCTACTTAGGTGCTAACTGGTCTGGAATGCCAGCAAACCAAAATGGTGACGAACAACAGATGGATGACAATTCCATGAATGTTGAATTTGTATCACCAGTAAAGGTAAGGGTGACTATATTGTGTACAAAGGTAGTAGCGATGAGAACTTCTCTGGTGCTCCTTCCTATTACAAGTTCGCTGAGATTTCTGGTGGTGAGTGGGATGGTTATGAGTTGGTGATTGCAAGAGCTAAGCCAGCTGGACCTGCTTTCTATGACAACTACTACCGGTTCGTGAAGTTGGACCAGATATGGCATGGCCCTACTTATCTAGACAGTCTGATAGTTTTGATGACCAGATGCTTAACTGAGATGACTCTACTACTCGATTTAACCAGTTATCTAGCCCTTCAAGACTTGAGAACCCCAAATAACGCAGATCAAGGATTAGTTGAAGTAGACTACTCTGACCATTCCTGGTTTGCAGATATGACTGGGTTAAAAGCTCAATTCGAAGATGATACCTGGGGAACTGTATATGTTGATTCAACTACCCGTGCAATTCCACCAGCTGTAAATAACAGCAATCCTCGTGGAGGGTTTTATATTCAAATGCCAGACGGTACAGCACGTACCTACCGCATTAGAGGTTCCTTTCTTAAGCCAAGACGGTAGAGCAAGTATCACCTGGATGAAGGAGGTTCAAATACTGCCCGCTATCGAATGACAGATGTTGGTGGATGTGGTGCAGTAAACGTTGCTTCTGTGATGCCTGCCAGTCTAAAGAGCAGTTTGGTAAAGTCAGGAACTGCTAGATATGGAAGCAACACAGAAACGGTTTATGAATTGAATTCCATCAATCATCCATTAATGGCTGCTACCTTCTCTGATTATCAGGTTTGGAACGATGATAATATAACCATCAATCAGTTTGCGGCTAATCACCCACTTTTCTTCTGGGAAGATATGTTTGGCAGAATCATTAAGTTTACTAACGACCTATACATACCAGGTGCAGAATGTGGTAAACCAGTAATCTATCTTTACCCTGAAACCAAGACTCAGGTGCAGTAGAGGGTGCTTAATTGGTGGATTTTCCTACACCGATCCAGAGTACGGCACTGGCTATGAAATGGCAGATCCATCTGGTTCGCTGTTAACCTTGCAGATGGAAAGACTTACCCTCTTGTTCTGGGAAGGACGTGGTGTAGCATCTATGAATCACCTGATAAGGGTTGGGTTGTATCTCAAGCACAAGTAGAAGCAACGATAGATGATAAGCTGGGACAGTATGGCTTGAATGAAACTGAGATTTCCGACTTCAAGGAGTACTGGATTCAAGAATGCAGGATGCTCCATATTACTTCATCAGCTTCTATGGAACTCAAGTGATGGACCAGCTGGCTCCATTAAAGATCACCCCTAAACCAGACACAGTGATTTAAATTACTGATGGACTTTAAGCCACTTCCAGAGACCAATTGGGTGAACGACCCCACAAGATCACTTCCCTACCTCGTGAAGGATTTACCGTTATCGAATGGGGTGGCGTAATCAAGTAAAAAGGAAAGCAACTTCTTAGTTTTAAAGACCCAACAGAAGTTGGAGTCTTTTTATTGCTGGAGCCGATGAGAGGATTTGAACCTCCGGCACTCTCCCTTACGAAGGGATTGCTCTACCAGCTGAGCTACATCGGCTAGATTGCTCGTGTAATATACCTGATTACTAATCTGTTATGCATACAGATTAGTTTAGGGAATCAAACGGTGTAAAGCAAGTACGTAGCAAAACACCCAGCAAAATATGGGACCAAGAGCAAGGCAGATACAGGGTGGCGGCCTTTAAGTAGGTAGATGAGTACAATTGTGGTGAAGTTGAGGAAGAATATCTCTACCAGAGCAGCATCGATATTTTGAAGACCGAAGAATAAGTAATTCCAATAGAAGTTAAGAGCTCCATTAACCAGGAACAGCCAAAGGATGGCAATCCGATTGGTTTGGTTTTGAGATTTATGCAGGAATCTAAGAATCGAAATTGCTAGTAATACATAGATGACAGTCCAGACAATTCCAATAATATTGCCCGGAGAGAGTGAAGGTCGGAAGATTGAGCGTGTAATACCAATCAAGGTTGGGGGTAGTTGCCACCCGCTCCCCGAAAGCAATTGAGAGCAATATAACGAAGTGGAACAATGTATTTAAGCATTGGTTTTTAATTAAATGATGACGACGATACCATTTGAGAACTTCAAGGGTGAGGATAATACCACCTGCTAAGACCTGGGCTAATTGGAGGCATAAGAACCAGAGCCAGATATTATTAATCAGGTATAGCTAAAACTACCGATTCCAAGTGGGCCAAACCATTCACCAGAGGCTGGGGTGTATGTTCAGTCCCACCTGGTTCTAAGGCGTATGCATAGGTTGCATATGGTGTTGAGGTAGCTGTTCCTTCTGTATAGTAATCGCTTGAGATAACAGGTCTGAGTGGTTCTGAGTATATATTGTCATCTAGTGGTGGGTTAGTTGGATCATTGGCAAGGTCATTGTTGGGAAGGTTTCCAATACGAGGAATGGATACCACTTCAGCATTATTGAGCTGGACCAACCGATCTGTTGTCACAAGAGGTTGAGCTGTTGGAATAACGTGGCCAGTTGCGAGATCGTAGATGAAGAGACGATTAGTGGAGTCAGCAACAAGTATCTGATTACCGGGAAGAGTGAACAATGGGTCACCAGTGAATTGTGGGTTTTCTACTGTTCCAATGGATTGCAATTGGAGACTTTGAAGATTAACTAGCTCTAGATTATCTTTACCGACTAGCAGTAGATTGCCATCAACTAATGGCATCAATGAATCTATTTGAGTTATGAGAGTAGAGCTGAGTTCTTGTTCCAGTTTTTGGGTTTTGTAGTTATAGATTTTAAGCTGGTTACCGTAGCTAATAACTATCCGATGATTGCTGGCGCCTTGAACAATCAGCTTTCCGGCTCCGGAAGTAAATCCATCCAGGTTACTGTTGCCGGCGTTGATAAATTTTACAGATTGGTTATTTACGTCATAAACCTTAAGTCCGGCTTGAGAATTTGCGTTTAGCGTAACACCACTACTGATACCACCGAATGGTGTATTTACTGTCCGACTTGAGAATTGATAGTTAACAAATATAATTTTATTATCAACTACCGCATAGTATCCCCCACCACTTAAGTCTGCACCTTGCTTGCGTGTGAGTTTTTTTGATTTTGCATTGAAAATATATACTTCACCATTCCCAAAGAAATGGATGTTTCCGAAATTATCACGGATACCATTCTTAAAGTCTGGTAGTTGATTGGCAGCAAGTAGTTTGCTGGTGATAATTCTAGTCGAACCTGATTTTGGATTGTACACCTGACCTAGTACTGATTGGTTGCGATCAGGGTGAATGATCAACACCTCGTTACCACGAAGTGGGTAGACTGCTTGAGCAATGAGCTCACCTTGATTGGCAGCAACGGTGATATGGTTTTTACCTGTTTCCCAGGTACTGTCCTGATTTGAGTTTAGTGGTGATGATGAGCTAGTGAGCTGACTCTTTGCTTGGTTCTGATCTGCTGTATTGCGATCTGATGGGGTGTAAACAGTCCATGGAGCTAGTGAGTTTGCTAGTAGCACTTCCCCATTTGATAACTGGATTGGCTGAACTTGAGGTGCCAGGGATTTGAGTTCGTCTATATCTTGGTTACTTCCATAGTTATTGGTGTAATCATATTCAGCGGAGATATCTGTTTCTGAATTCATCCAGGAAAAGGTACTAGGTTCAATTAATCCAAATGGCCAAGGTATATGAGAAGATGTAGCACCTGTTAGAAGAATGGTTCCGTCTGCTAGTGGCACCGTTTGGAAAGTTGGAGATGTATTGTCTTCAAGTCTTATAATAGGTTTTCCGTCATCACCAGCGCGAGGAATGCCGTTGATTTGTTCAAATTTGATATTTTTCTGGGCAACCGGCAGCTGTCCCATTTCTCGAGTAAAGAGTTGATTGGTCTTTTGGTTGTAGATACCAATTATTGAGTCTGGAGTTAAGACATGGTCATATTGCATCCAAACTAGGTTTGAATCCCCAATCGTGTACATAGAAACTGGTTTACCGATCTTACGCATAAACGTAGTACTGGATTTTTGATGATTAAGTAAGTAGAGGTTTCCGTCGGTTGAGATTAGAGACTGTCTATCATCTAATTGAAGAGTAATACCTTGTGATGAGGATGGTTCGTATGAACGTGGTAGTTCGATATCATTTAGCTGAGAGATGGTTTGTGAATCTGGATTGAGTTGATAGACCACAGAGTGAATAGTTCTTCTAGCAAACACATCCTCACCAACTGTATCGGTTTGATAGGTGCCAATTAAAACTTTGTCTTTGGTTTGTACTAGGTATGGGTGCTTGCTGATGTGGGTATTTGAATTCGTAAATGAAACTGACTGTGAAGAATTGTTTTCGAGATTGTAGATTATTAAATCTAAACTTGGATAGCGAGTATCATCACCTGATTCGATATAGTTGTTGGCACCCGCTACTAACAGCTTGTTGTCATCTAACAATAAGGCGGTGCTGTGATATGGGTTGGTAATCTTAATTTCATCCATCAGAGATATCTGATGTGACTTTATATCAAAGGTTGCGAGGTGGTTGGTTTGGGGTTTAACGAATGTTCCGGAACCAGGTAGTTCTTGGAAGGTGTTGATGTACATCAATATATTTCCGTTACTGAGTGGGAAGTATTGGATGCGATCATAGCTCACTCCATATTCATCATCGCCTGGCTGCAAACCCTGTCGGTTGTGCGTCCAACTGGTAATACACTGGTATCGACTAACTCAAAGTTGCCGTAGTTGGCTACGCTGTATTCTGGTTTCGGAGTTGGCTCCTCTTGCATCTGGAAGTAGTTAAACAGATACCAACCAAGGGCAAGTAAAAGAAGGATTAGCAATGTAATCCATATCCAGGATTTAGATTTGCGTTTTTGTGGCTGAGCAGGTGCCGGAGAAGGGTTAGGCATTAAGGGTTTGGTTTATTACTAGAGTACAGAATAAATGTGTATCTCTATTATAGATAGGATAAGGCAGCCACAGCAAATTACTGTGGTCGGGGTGACAGGAATTGAACCTGCGACCTCACGCACCCCATGCGCACGCGCTTCCACTGCGCTACACCCCGGGATAGCCTTGGTGTCCCCGACAGGAATCGAACCTGTATTTAGGCGTTAGGAGTGCCTTGTTCTATCCGTTAAACTACGGGGACAAAAATAGTTTCTCCTTAAAAGGACCCTATAACATAGGGTAGAATTAAACTAATGCCAAGGATTATTGCCAAGGCCACCATTACGGAGCGTTCTAGTTTCTTATTACGATTGCTCATCTTCGATATTATATAGAAATTGAAACCTAATGCCTAAACGCCAACTAGAAGAATTTGAACCAGAGTTTGCCTCACAGCGTGATGGTGAATATGTAATAGATATTGTGTGGGCTCATTGGTATGCGTTACTAATTCGTGTAATGGGGTCTTTGGGTATCATTCTGGCATCCTTCTTAATTCCTGCCCTACTTGGGATTATGCCCTACATATTTATGTATGGAATTACCACTGCAATCTACTATCTATGGATGGTATTTTGGGTATTCCAGATTGTTCAGTCCTACGTCATCTGGCTGAAGGATAAATGTATTATTACCAACGAACGTATTATTAAAGTGGACCAGAAGAATGTAGTGGATCATAAGGTTACTACAGTAGAGTTGGAAAGAATTCAGGCTGTGGTTTATGCAATGAAGGGTCCGGCTGCTAATACCTTTAAATTTGGAACTGTAAGTATCTACTTCCCAGGGGGAAATAACATTGAGATCAAATATGCAGCCAACCCATCTATCTTGCAGGAAGAGATATCAAGGATGGTTAAAAAGAACCAGAAGGGATTAGATAAACAAACAACAGACGACATAGAAGATTTTTTGGATGATGAAGGTGAAAAGTAGGTTTAGTTACTTCCTAGGGGTCTCTATATTACTGTTAGTGTTCGCGATCGGGTATCAACTACTATCACACGTAGATAGTCCAAACATCTCTCCCCTGTTAGAGAGTGTGGCTGGGTTTAGCACCGATAGACAACAGTTAGGATCAGAGGGTGGTTTCCATTACTTACGTAAAGGGAATATTACAAACCTCAACAGTAGTCAGCGCCTAGAATTAGTGACCGAACTCAATCGCCCTAGTGTAATTGAGGATCAAATCATTACCCCTCAAACCACCGCCCAGTTAGTGAGTCGAAACGGTAAAACCTTTATTGAGGTGTTAATGGTGGGTACAACGACCATATATAGCGAAGAAGGTCCAGCAGAAAGCATATATTCTGGTGTTAGGGGCAAGGTGGAAGGAGATGGACCAATATCTAGAGGTAAATATCTGACAGGAATGAAAGTAACCCAACCAATTCAGGTATTTGTGCCTTCTGAGAATACAAAATTTAAGCTTACACCGACCCAGAAGGCTCTGGTGTTATATGGTTAGATATACTACTATAATCTGAACAAATTGGGTCGTAGGACCTGATTTATCTAATTTATCTCTGAGGTGTAGCTCAGTTGGTTAGAGCGTCCGCCTGTCACGCGGAAGGTCGCGGGTTCAGTCAATCACTCCATAAGTCTAAAAGCACCGAATTCCCGGTGCTTTTATAATTGATCTAGCTGGTTTTGATACTTCTTCGTTGTGTCTCCAATCTGGGTGTAATAGTCGATCAGTTCACGTAGTAGATCTGAGCTATTGGTGTTGAAGTGATCCCCTGTTTTAGAAGGTCTGGGATTTTTTTGAGCTGATTGTCATCGGCTGGCCAATTTTAGTGCAAAGAGACTAAGTTGATGTAGGCAGTGGTGTACTTGGGATTTATAGAAATTGCGGTTTGATAGTTGGTTTCAGCATCTTCGTAGAGCTGGGTTTTTGTATGCATTACCAGGTTGTTGAATGCAGCAACCGATGCCCTTATCTCTGGGTAGCAATTTCATAGTATTTAAAGCAGAAGTTTGATAGTCTTGGGTTCTAAAAGTATAAAACACCTAACTGATAGGCGGCTTCAAAGTCATTTGCAGGTCTTGGGTGAGACGGTGGTGTAGTTGGTAATTTGGGCACTGGTAAATAGTGAATCTTTAACAAAATAGCCAGTTACAAGAATTGCAACCAGCGATAGCAGAAAGAGGATAAGACCAGTCTTGCGCATTCGTGCGAGGACGGATGATCTCTTACCGCTAATTGGTAAATCTAATACATGATCGGCGGTGAGAATTCCAAATAAAAGCTGGCACCGAAAGTGGTGTTAGACTGACCGAGCGAATTTGCATGAACCCAGGCTGACTAGTTCTCTGGCAAGGGTAATTTCTTCATCTAAAAGTAACGGTCTGATGGATTGCCTTCAAATCGAATACCCAGTTGGCAACAACCTCGTCTTCTTGGGGAGGTAAGTGGAACCAGTCCGTTAAATTTACGAATCTTTTTTGGAGGCTCCCGCCTTCTGGGTAGAAACTAGCCCAGAAATTGAGATATCTTCTTCCGTGGTATTGGTTAAGTGTAGGTATCGAGTAGTTGTGAGTTGGATTCTGAATGATAGTGATAAAGTGTTATCTAATCCAACATCAAGCCCCACGAGCTGGCTTTAGTATTGCTTGTTGGCCCAGAAAGGGTCAAACTAGTACCGATAACTACTACTAGGGCCCAAGCAGCAACTTGGGCAAAGCAGACAGGTGCAGGATAGTTCCTGGTTTTCATTACTATTAATATAGCACAGCTAAGAGATATAAGATGAGATTTTCAACCCGAAGGATAAAATTCTTAACTTTTATTTTAGACCTCATCGGACTAACAACGGGGTTAGCCTTGGCTTTGTATTTGAGATATCCCGAGACCTTTGGGCCATCGTTGTTTTCAACTTTACGCTGGTGCATTTGCAGTGCATGTGCAAAATTGGCTGGTGATTATGTATATCAAATCTGTATGGTAAAAGTTTTCTTAAATAGGTGGTTGTGTAGTGAAGCTAGCACAGGCGTTAAGCCTAGGTATCGTATTAGGAGGAGTTATTGTCTTCTATCTATTACCCTAACAATGACCTAACTCCAAAGCGACTATTGCTACTTGATGGAGCGCTTGGATTTGGATTGATTGTTGGTCTAAGAGGCTTTACTGATCTCATTGATTGGTAAGTATTTTCAACGGACAACATCCTATTACTAGGAAATGGTCCAATGCTATCAGCGATTGTTAATGAAACTGAAATAGACCTTTTAGAATAGTTGGCGTGATTTCTGATCATCAAAATGAGATAGCTAAGATTGATGGAATCAAACTGTTTGGGGACTGGAACAGGCTGCTGAATCGTGGAGAAGAATCGAGTAAAAATAAGATTGTATTATTAAATGATTTAAAAAAGCCAATGGGATGACCGAGCTTCTTTATCCCCCTGTCCAAGGTTGAGTTCTTATCTAAGAGGATTTTTATGGGAAACATTTCATAAAATTCAGTTAGTGAAATCCCGATGCAACGTGGATGCTTACCAACTTAAAAAAATTGTGGGTTTTGAGGATGGGTTAAAACGAATTGCAGATATTCTGTTAGGTCTTATTTTGTTAGCGATTACCATTGTGACCTTCCCGGTGGTAGCAATCTTAGTGTGGACGACCAAGGGGCCATTGATCTTCACCCAAAGAAGAGTGGGGTTAAATGGTAAACCGTTTGTAATGGTGAAATACCGCACTATGTATGGAGATGTGGATGACAAGAAGGTTAGTGGCTAACCAATGAGAATGATCCCAAAATTACTTGGGCAGGAAAGTTTCTGAGAAAGTCTCGGCTAAATGAATTGCCTCAAGCTTGGAATATCAAGGTGAGATGAGTTTCTAAGTGGGCCACCGGCCTAGGCGTCAGGTTTGTAAAGATGCTGGAAAAGAGATTCCTTTTATAACGACAGACATCTAACAAAACCCAGGCCTCACTGGTTGGGCACAAATTCATTGGAGCATGTTGCTAGCGTAAAGAGTCATTAGAACTGCAGTACGATTTGTACTATGTTAAGCACCGTAACCTATTTATGGATCTTGGGATTATCTTAAAGACGGTCGCCAATATCCTAGGCCTAAAGGGTCGGTAATGGTTGTTTACTAAAAATCAGGTTGGTATGAATGCTATCTTTACCAATGACCCGGGCAACTTCCTCCTGGGTAATTTCTAATGGTTGAAGTAGTCCTTCTAGATTTAGTGCGTATGCCCTGTAGCTAACTAATTAGGTGCTGAAGAGGCTCTTATATGAGGCTCGTTTTATTAATCCTCATTTCTAGACTGATAAGGGGTTGATGTTGGTGAGAGTTTTCATTCCCCCAGCAATTACATCCAAAGCTCAGCTCCCTCTACATCAATTTTGATAAAGGAAGGAACTATATTCTTTTCCATACAAGAGCGATCAGGGTAGTGACGGATACTGAAATGGATTCAGTAGTAGAGCGTCAGTGTTGAAGACTGTTTTTAACTTCGATACCTTTGAACTGAGATGGAATTGAGAGGTTCTGAGGTTTCCCTACCGCCAATTGGTGAAGATGGATTTGGGGGTGGTGGGTGGTATTTGTTGCAGTAAATTGAATGTTGCTGGAGTTGGTTCAAAGCATGGATTTGGCCGTCATAATGAGCTGTGCCGACAAAGAGTAGGTAAATCCAACACTAGCCCCCAATATCTAAAAAGGTATCGCCTGGCTGGAGATGATTAATCAGGAAGCGGGTTAAGCCTACCTCTGAGCTATCCTTTAGGAGACCGAATACTGTAGTATAAGTAATCGAGCCAATAACACTTTAAGGCTCGCCCAAAAAGCTAGCGGTCTGTGGAACTGGTATAATTTTTAGAAATTTGCAATCTAGCAAAGAGAAGAAGAGGAGCTTGAAATCGCAAAGCGTGACTGACTTTCCCTTGCCGTAGTGTTGTTGCCACCACTTCCATTCAATAACGGCACCGTCTAGTTGGTGATTATTTCTCGACAGTAGATTGCATAAGTATACACCAGGAATTATCAGATAGAACAAGATGAACGAAGATCAATTCAACAACTCCTGATTTTGCAATGCAGTTACACTAGCTAGGTAAGCTTTGCTGCAAGATAGCAGGTGAAGAGTATAGACATTGCCTGCTGGACCATGGACGGCAGCAGATGTTGCTTGATGCAGGTGCAACCCAAGTTATTGGGATGGATATCGATAACAAAACCATCAACCAGGCTCAGTCAGATTATCCAGAATCTGGGCTAACTAAGGTGGGCAATGCTGAAGCGATTATTTAAAAGATGCCATCTAAGCAGTATGGTGGTGTCTTTTTGAGACGATTGAACACTGAACCATCCAGGAAAGTTTTGGATGAAGCTATATGAGAGTCTTAAAGCCAGGAGGAAAGTTAATCCTTTCGACACCAAATCGGAATATTACATCTCCCCTACCTTGTTAAACCGGGTAATGTTTTCATGAACATGAATTTAAAGTCAGGGCTGATTAATTTAATTAAGGAAATCTGGTTTTAAAGATATCAATATGTCTCGGACAGCAATCGATCCAGAAAAGAATTTAAAAAAGTTTTGATTACTCAGTCGATTACTCAAGTTATTAGAACCTGGGGACTGAGAAAGATTGTAAACTGGGCCAAGTCGAGTTCCCAAATGGAAGGCAACCATAAGAAATTCATCGGGGATTTTACCACACTAGCAGACCCCAACTTGGTTGCTGTGAGACAGGAAGAGAATTAGCATTTGTTGATATATGGTAGTTACTGCTACAAAATGAACCGATTAAAAGGACTATTCCGGGAAGTGATTGCATATAACTTGCTAGAGAATTATTCCGGTTGTAGTTGGTTTTGTTTTTGTTGCCACTCTATACCAGAACCTTAACCCCTGGTGGTATGGGCAGTTTGCTTTGGCAGATACCATATCCAAATTGCTGCTATTATTGGCAGGTGGATTGGGCACGGTGATTATTCGACACTATTACAGACAGTGCCAATCATTTACTAAAAACCAAACTAGAAGGCTCCTTGTCTTAGTTGGGATTGTGACAATTGGCGGACTAGTTCCTATGCACCTGGCTAGCTTGGTGTTTGACCTAGGACTTGATACCAATCTTATCCTACTAGCAGTTGGTAGTGGTGGGTTGAGTGCTGGATTGCACAGTATTGTCAATGGTATCCAAGATCTCAGAGGAATAGTTCAGGCTTCACTTACTGGAATAGTTCAATTAGTCGGCACCTTAGTGCTTACCTGGATTTATTAACCACAATTAATCCAACTAACTGACGGTAATAGCTGTGGTAATTGGCGGAGCTATAGCAGTGCTACTTGGAACTATTCTGGTATAAAGTATTCCTTTTTCCAATTAAATCGGGTGGAAGATTTCGCGAACTATTACGAGGTCTTTGCCGTTGGTTCCCGCCGGATTAGCAGCCTGGGCAATGACATTTTATTGATGGTGATGCTGTCTCCCTACCGTAGTTTTGAGGAAGTGGGTCGGTATGCATTCCTTACTATACAATTGGAATGGTAGTATCGTTCGCCGCTCTTGGGTTTCAACGGGCATGGGTCCCTACTTTATGGAGCAGGCAAAGGAAGCTACGAATAATAAGATAGTAAAACTGTCTCTGGTTTTATTTATTACCCTACTGGCTTGGGCTTTCTTGGGAATTAGTTTCTTTGCATCTGGTTATGAACTGATGGGTGGATCGTTGTATATGGCACTCCCCTTATCACCATCACTGCATTGGGATATGTATTCCGTACTATTTATCTAATTCAATCATGAGCATGTTTAACGATAAGAAGAATAGTTGGGTGGCATATATCAGCGTGATAGCGCAGTTATAAACATTGGACTCAACTGGTGGTGGATTCCACAATACGGAATGATGGGAGCAGCCCTTGCGACATTGGTTTCATATCTAATAATGTGGTATTGGCTGGGATCTTAGTAAGTCGGACTAAATTTTCTGATTATCCGCTAGGAATCTGGATTATTTCGTTATTTAGTGCCATAATTTTAAGCCAAGCAGGAATTGAGCAAGTCTGGCTCAAGAAGCAGGTGTACTATTTATTGGCAGTGATTGGGGCATTGTATGCAAAACAACAGTTAAAGAATATTAAAGGTTTGAAAGTAATTGCCCTCCCATCCAGAAAACAGGATTTGTCCCCAGAGCAAGAGCACAAACTGCAGGACATGGTTTGTGTATCACCAAATCACTCAACCATGGATTTCAATTAGTTACGGTGCTAAGGACTTAGAGACCCAAAGCTATGGGTTAATGCGGTTCGTACACAGGTGTATAACATTCCCCAGTTGATCAATTTTCTTGATCTATTAGAAAAATCGGGGAAGAATTAAACTACACGGGAGCAGTAGTATTGTCGCCAAGTGGTAAGGGTATTTTATTACTGGTTGGAACGATATTGGAAAAAACCACATACACTACATTTTAGGGAAAATGGGGTATGGAGTTTTGGCGGACGATTGCTTCTGGATGGACCAGAAAGGGATTTGTTATCAGGCTCAAAACAAACAGGAGTTATTCCCCACCCGATAATTTGGCTGGTATCGACTTAGCATGGCTCTGAAGATTACTAGCTGCAATTAAATTGCGCATTAGCAAACTAGCATTTTTACATAAGAATGTTTCCAAACTTTTTATCTTGCCATATTCAAGGTTTGGAAAAGATATTTCAATGGCTCAAATTAATGAGGTGTTAGTAGAGCCAGGAAATATCGAGCCAATTAGAGATATAGATAAAGAGATTGGTTTGGATAAAATTATTAATACCTCATGGGCTTTGGAGGCTTAACGGGTTCCTAAAAGAATTGTTGAGCACTACTGCTTTGCAAATAACAACGACTACAATTCTTACGGATAGAGCAGAACAGATCCGTAGAAGCTCCCTGAAGAACATTAAGGTGGTTGGGATTAAAAGGTAATAACTACCAGGAATACGTAGGATCAAATGGTGGTATGTTAGTGAACGAGAGCCAGTATCAGAAAATTATCAAAGTAATTTTCCAGATCCGGCAATACATCAGCCAGCAATGAAGAAAGGTGAACTATCCAAAGATTTAGGAGTTTGGGAATTAAATATCAATGCCTGGTATTGGCTGGTGGTGGATGGAAATATGGAGAAACCACCATCCGGGATGGAAAAATGTATACCGATATCGATATCTTCTATTTGCTCCACTAGCATTCCTCAAGGACTGGAGACATTAAACAGATTGAATCCCAGTAAATAAGGAGCTGGATGAACTGAAATCCATTTCCAGGGACTTATCATACAGTTGATTAATAAAACCCGGACACTATGGGTATCGACTCAAAAACGAAGGGGTAGTATTAGATGGTGATGAAATGTGCTAACCCAAGATTTTGTACAGCTGAGACCAACCTCCTACCACTGAGGCGATCAGAACCTAACGGAAAACTTAATCGGCAGACTCTGGTATTTCTCAACTCACAATTATGAACAGAAAATGGAGGAGGGGTATCAGCTCGGCAAGAATACTATCTAAGCTTAAGGTGAAGCGGTACTAATGAAAGCTGGCATGTTGGCTCCTAGTCGAGCTGAACGACTCAAGATGCTGGAACAAGTATCGTATTGATGAAGAGGTGATGAAGAAGCGAATCAAGTTAGGTTACGAGATTAAACTAACACCTGGAACTAAATATGTTCCCATTCCAGAGCTGGGCAGTATAAAAGATGCAAGAGCGGCAGGTATTTCGGTTTAAACTAGTTATTAGCACCAGTCATCCTCTGGAATACTGGATAATGAACAGCAAACCAAGTCTTAGCACTAGATTGTTGTTTCACGGTGGAGGTGTATAAAGAGCAGGATTAAAGCCAAAACTGTCAGTTATAAACCTTAATCCATTCATCGTAACTGTACCAGTGGGCGTGGAATGCTACTCAAAACCCAGTAGATATTTCTAAATGGTTGGAATTGAAAGTAATAAGTATAATTTGGTTGAGATTATCAGGAGATGGCAACTCCAGCTACTATTAGACTTGAGTAATGGAAAATAAGAAATTTTATTTTAATTGTTGGTGCAGCCTAGGTTAGGGATTTTTTGAATGCTAAAATAAGTTTATTGAAGGAGGTCACAAGCTGTACTGATTGGAGAATTGTCGGCATGGGGTGAACCTAGAGTTCGATTATTAATGACTCTATTGATCAGGTAACTGAATACGAGAATAATTTTTACAATCCCACAAAATGAAATATGGAAAGCGCAATAGATTAGCCAACTATATGCCAAACGTTGTGCCAATGCAATTGCTAATAAGATTGATGCAAATAGAAGTTACTGATCTGATAGTTTGGAATGGTGCACCAACTCTGTCACAAGCTGCTGTTCAGATAGCTAAGCAAAAGGAGTTAAGGTATAAGTATGGAAAATGGTATGCTAAAACCTTACAGCTAGACCTAAAGGTGTAAATTTTAATAACTGTGTCACCTCAATCCCGGTAGAGAAGTTTTTAACCTACCAGTTAAAACCCAAGCAATCACAAGAGTTATCCCCTACTCCAAAGATATGGCATAACGGATTGGAGATGTTGGGAAGATATATAAATAAATTTGGTTTGTGGTGGTTTGTCACCGATATTTATTGGAACAGATTTATTCCGGATCAGGTAGGAAAGAAACTTAGATCTAGGAGAAAAGATGAAAACGTGGAATTGCCGGATAAGTTCATTCTGCTTCCACTCCAGGTCCAGGACGATACACAGATCCTGATGCACTCTAGATTTAGTGGGATGGAAGAAGTTATTGAGGAGACTGTACAGGCTGCTAAATCTTTAAACTACCAGTTGGTAATCAAAGAACATCCTCAGGATTTAGGGAGGGTTAATTACGAAGAGATTAAAAAGAAGTATCCAGAAGTAGTCTGGGTTAGATGGATTCCAATCCCAGAACTAATTAAAAAGGCGGATGTAGTAGTGACAGTTAACTCTTCGGTTGGAATCGAAGCTTTATTGGAAAAGAAACCAGTTGTGGTATTAGGTGATGCATTTTACAACAAACCGGGAGTTGTATGGTCTGCTAGGAAGGGTGAGATGGCAAATCAAATATCCAGTGCCTTAAACACAAAATTAAACCATCAGTTGATTGATGGGTTTATCGCATACCTAAATGATTACTTTATCTCAGGGACCTGGACTCAGTTTAGTGATCAGACATTGACCGAGATAGTTCACAGAGTTGTCGAGGATCGATACGCTGGAAAAATTTACATTCTGGAATAGTTCCGTATAGATCATAGCTGGCCTGATAGATATCCTCATCTGTCCAAACCACATGAGCTTTAAAGGGAGCTTTGCGTTTGGGATCAGTTGGGCCAAAGATGGCTATCATAGAAACTTTTGTAATAGCAGCAAAGTGCATTGGTCCACAGTCAGTAGTGATGATCAGCTTTGCATGCTTAAGTAATGCAACCGTTTGGGGCAAGGTCATTTTACCTGCTAAGTTAATAACGTTTGCGGGTAGGTTTAGCTGCTGGTAGCGATCACGATCATGCTTATCCCCTATTAGAACCACCTGTTGGTGGGA
Source organism: Patescibacteria group bacterium (assembly GCA_041389145.1). Taxonomy (GTDB): domain Bacteria; phylum Patescibacteriota; class Kazan-3B-28; order Kazan-3B-28; family Kazan-3B-28; genus JAWKSK01. The sequence goes on from JAWKSK010000003.1 coordinate 20,449, forward strand.
ATTGCCAAGACAATTGATAAGTTGTTGAAACTTATCCATAGGCAACATTCTGACCTGACTACTTTCATTGAAATTGTTGCCCCCGCTATTAACTACGGCAATGAAGTTAGTAAGGTGGTCTTCCTGGATTAGGGTTTTGGAAACCTGTTCATCCCCTGGGAGGAGAGTGAAGTCGAAATCGGTGTCTTTGTAATCAACCGCCCCAAAAGATTGGAGGAGATCAAGGTAGAGATGAACTTCATGCTTTAAAGTTGTGGTAGGATAGCTACGTTGCAGTAAAAGCCGTGCAATGGCGTCTCTTCCAAACCCGATCCGAGAAGAGACCTGAGCAAGAGTAATAATTAATGCGAATACCCAACTACGACCAAGGGCAAAGCCAATATCGTATCTACGGGTGCGAATATCACGAATCAGCTTTAATACCTGTTGTGGTTTACGCCACGATAATGACTGCTGAGGGATTGTGACAAAGTTGGAGATATATGGATTTTGGCGGTATACCAGTGCTACCGATTCGGTTCCCCAAAAGTCGATTTGAGCATCAGGAAATAGCCCGCGCAATTGACGGGTAAACGGAGTGGTCATCAAGGCATCTCCTAGGGCTCCAATTTTAAATATAATAATCTTTTTCATATATTCTGTACTGGTTATGAGTATAATAAATTTATGGCACAGGAGCTAATTAATTTACTAAAAGTTGTAGATACAGGGCTAGGCACACCAGCTAGCTGGCTTCTGTCATTGGCTAAAGCAAAAAGAACTCAACCAGAGAAGGTAGAGCGGATTTTAGTGAATAAATGGATTGGGATGGGAGATGTGGTAGTGACCTTACCAGCCTTAAAGAGGTTAAGAGAAAAGTATCCAAGTGCGAAAATAGATTATCTAACCCACCCCAGAAGCTCTTTTCCATTAAAGAAGTCTGGATTGGTTGATGAAATTCATGAGTACAACCCAGTTAAAGATTCTGCATGGCAATTGATTAAGAAACTAAGAGCTAATGACTACGATCTTGTCATTGATTTAGAACAACGGTATCGATTTTCTACTATGTTGCTGTTTTGGAGCAACCCTAAGTGGTTAGTTGGGTTTAGAGTGCCTGGTCAGGGCCGAGGGAATTTATTTGATGATGGAATCCCCTACCCAAACAAGGGACATGAGGCAGAGAAGTTTGGAAAAGTTATGGAAAGCCTGGGATGTTTGCCGATAGAAAACCAACTTCCTAATCTTGCCTATGCAAAGAGTCCTATCACTGATACTAAAACTAAGGTAGTGATTCATATTTCGGTAGGTCCTGCTTTATTAGCAAGAAAAATGTCAGCTGATACCTGGAATAGAATTGTGGGTATGCTTCCTCAAGATATTGAGCTTGTAATAACAGGTACTTCAGATGATGCGAACATTGCAGAAGCAGTACAGCAGAGTACTCAATTACCTGTTGTTAATACAGTTGGGAAATTAACCCTGGATGAGCTATGCGGGGTGTTTGATGATGCCAAGCTAGTTATTAGCTCTGAGACTGGCCCAATGCATCTTGCGGCTGCATCTAAGGCAGTGACAATTGGTCTATTTCCAATTGGTGATCCTAATCAATGGAAGCCATTTGGTGAAAAGAACTTTGGGATATTAGCAGTAAATCAGCAGATTGACTGGAATCAGCTCGAGAAATTGATTAAATCTGCTTTATAGAGTTCTTCCGTATTGAGCGAGGAATTGGATTGCAGCTGATTTTAACTCGGGGTTTATCTCAACAGATTTACGGGTAGCGGTTACCGCCTTATCTAGCTGATTGATATTTGCATAAGCAACAGCCAGGTTAATCCACTCCTCAGCTATTTCTCCCCTACTGGTACGTACAAGCTGTTCCTGAAGCAGGACAACCAGATCCCAACGTTCTATTTCTGCAAGGCGCTTATTGAATTCATGGATGATTTGATAAGGCATGTCCTTAGAGGCGATGATAGCAAGGTCGTTTCTGTGACTAGCTGCTTCAATGCTCTCAATCACTGCTTCAGTGGAATCACCGTCGAATTGACGGAGGGCTGCTTGCCACAGGTAGGTGCCCCGAGGTGGTTCTGGACTTGTTATCAGATTATCGATGACTGATTTTGCTTCATCGAATCGTTCAGCACTCATCAACATCCTGACCCAGAATAAATCTAGATATGGGTTATCCGGGTTCCAAGCCTTAATCTCTTCGAATGATGAGCGCATCAATGGAAGATACGTGTCTGCATCTATGGTTGATAGATGGGCATAAAGGACGGGACGATCTAATAAAATATAGTCTCGATTAAAGACATCTCCAATCTGATTTAATACTCCAAGACTGTTATGGATTACCTCCTGGTATTTCTCAGAGTCTGAATCAATGAGAGTAAGCGCATATGCTTCACTGATTTGTGAATGACGGCGAATAAGCTCGTAATAGTATGGGGTGCGGTGGTAGCGATCTTGGATCTGATCGATGGTTTCATATGCCTCTTGTGTAAACCCATGATTACTGTAGTTTAGAGCCTTGTCTGAGAGAATAGCTGGTCCAATGGTTGGGATCATGTAACGAACTGCAATGAATAAGTAGACCAGTAGCATTAAGAATGGTAGCCAGTTGTAGATGTACTTGGAATGTACAGCAGTAGCTTTGGTGGTGTGATAGATCAGATAGGCCACCAGCATGATAGCGTAGATTGCAGTAACGACAACGTTAAAGGAGAATTGAAGCGCGACTAGGTATCCCAACAAACTAGCGATGACTGCCGAAATCTCTATGCGAGATTGGGAGGATAGGTTGCTGTTGAGGTAGTGCTTGAATGCAAGGTATGCACCAGTTAAGACCGCAATTAGTGAGGTGATTAGACTTAGCCATCCACCATTAACTGCTTGTTGAAGGAAGGTGTTGTGAATTCTATCACTAGTGGCTTCGTTGAATCCAACTACTGAGCTTGAAAGCTGGTAATGTTCCTGAAGTGCAATCTGAGTGTTTTCCCAACCATATCCAAAAGGACGTGCAAGCAAGCTTTCCCATGCAGAACGATAGAAACCGAAACGACTAATAGTGGTTGGGTGGTTGAGGTAGTATTCCACTAATGACTGACCATTAAGTAGTGGGAGGAAGACAATTACAGTTGCCAACAGAATGGCTCCGAGAGTAATTAGCCATAGAGTCTTGGCGGTCCAACGATACCTAATGCCTAGATAGAGGAGGGTGAAGATGAAGAGTGTAGCAATAAGCGCAACAATACCACCGGTACTTTGAGTCCAAATAATAATAAGGATAGACAGCAAGGCGCCAAATCCCCAGAATAGCTTCTTCCAGATAGCAGGATGAAGGATTGCTTGATACATCAGCAACGGAAGACCCAGGACCATAAAGGAAGCAGTGTAGACCCGGTTACCAAGCAAAGATGAGATGTATCCGTCTTCTGCAACATAGACTAGACCCGGGATAAGTTTTTGTAAGAGACCGTAGAAGGCCATAATCCAGGCAATCCAACCTAGTGCCAAAAGTAGCTGACGCCAACCGGATTCAGACCTAATGGATAAAAGGAGGAAAACTAAGAAGACATAGAGGCTGGACCAGAAAATAAGGCCATCTCCACGGGAAACAGAACCCCAAATGCTTTGATAAAGATTAACTCCCATGATGGAGCTAATCCAGGCGATCAACAAACCAAGTGTAGTTAGTAAAAATAGTGGGTGCTTCCACCAAACAGCAGTCGTTGTGTTAGGTTTTGGTTTAGCAAAAGCCAGGTAGGTACCATATAGAACAGGAATGGCTAAGACAAATACCAACATCCTCCTAAAGGTAAATGGGATCGGGAAGTTGGGCGTAGGTCTGGATAAATACGAGCTAGAGAAAACCCAGAAAACTAATGTAGCGGTTGGATTATCGGCAATGGTTTTCCAGGTTTTTTGTAACATAGTTAGGACCTCAGGTTAGCACCGGCTTGAGCAAATCAGCGTTTGGGGCGTTGTGGTCAATTGCGAACTGATACCACTCAATCGCTTTTTGGTTGTTATTTATATCCTGGTAATAAGAAGCCAAGGTAGTTGGGTGAAGTGGGTGTCGTCGGTACTGCTTGGTGGCGGGATGTAAGTGCATCCTCAAAGACCTTGCGTTGGTTCATTAGGTGGACCAGTTTGTATGTATCTACAATATCGGTAAAGAGATGGAAGTAGATAACGATGGCGTTATTGGCACGTAAGAAATAGGTTTGAGCCGCCCTGATACTTACCCTCTTGCAATGCGATGTTATAAGTCCCTTGTTAGCATGGTAGATAGTTGGACTATCGGCAGGTGCTTTAATTAGAGTTCTTTGTAAAGCTGTTTAGCCTCACCCAGGTTATCGTTATCTTGTTGCTCAATTGCGATTCCTACCAATTCGACAGGCTCTTCTGGTAGTCCATCCAGGCAGGAACGTATTTATTCAAAGGAACTCTGGCTACTACGAGCGTGAGAAATCAGTAGACCAACTACAATAAAGTAGGCGTTTAACTTATTGGTTAAGAAGTTGTTCACGGATTTGAAGATATGAATTTACTGTAGCACTGTCCCTATCCGGTCGTAGAACTTGATTAAGTCTTCTCGATGACTACGTGGAATCTGGATTGGATTGTTTCTTCTTCACTCCTATCATTCAGAATACCTTTCCTGAAGGTAGTCATCTCTTTTTTGCCTTCAGCATTCAAGGGCAGAGATCGAGATAGAGGGTTACAAGGCTACGGTATGCCTGCTCGTAATCTGATTGGCGATTGATAGCTTATTTTTGTAAGTGCCGAGCGCCTTCTCTGGTTAGCATTATCATTGCAGACGTTACCAAGATTGTTCCAAGCTTCTGGGATTGTTCTTGTTTGAACCTCTTGGTGATTATACTGTTCGAGGGCAACACGGATGTTACCGGAACTGTATGCAGATTTTAGCATTATCTAAAGCCCTGCTGACTATTGTTGCTGGTAATAATAGCAACCAAACCTCTGATCACTAAGATGCCAAGAAGACCGTATATCCACTGTTGTTGGCTTAGTTAAGTTCTTAAACTGTTTCATATGGTAAGAGTTGGTATTCCAGAATTTTACGACAGTGGGCCCCGAGTTGTCTCGAGGCCCATAGGTCAGATTTGAGCTATCTGAGAGCTGTTACAAGTCTAGAGAAACTAGACGCTCATTCCGAAGGAAGAGAGTGGGAAGTTCTTGATCAAGTAACCGTTGGTCCAGTCAGCAGATGATTCTCAACGACACCATCAGCATCGAAGGCTGAAGCGTGGGAAGTTGCGGAAAGATCAGACCAAATAAACTCAACGTCTGAGGTATCCTGTGTACCATCGGCTTTTGAAGAAGAACATTGACTATAGTTGCGTTGGTTTCCGGCATCAGACAAGTGCATGTCGTCAGTTGGATCGGTGCGTCACCGAGCAAGACGACGGATACGGCGGTCGTCAAAGCCAGAAACCAGCTCCTGCGGAAGCGCGAAGAGGTAGGTGTTGGTTACACCAGCATCAATAAGCTCTTCACCACCGTTAACTGAGTAAGTCATCAAATGCTACCTGAATGGTAGAAGTACCATCGGTAATGCGTTTGTTGACTACAGCAGTTACAGGAGATGAACTGGTAATGTCAGAAATCTGAGCAGAACTTGCAGATAACCTGGTAAAGTACCACGAAGAATTGACTTACCGTTTGTAAAGAATTAGTAGTACCGTTATCAGCGGATTGCGATGGTTGAACCCAATGCCTGATGGCAACTCCACCACCACCAGCAACACCTGTTTCCTACGCTATCAGCGGTGACCTCGAATCTGTAAAGATCCTGGGTACCACCTGGGTGATAACGTTAGACAAACCAGTAGTGTCTCGAGTGACAGTAAGGTTTGGTCTGTAAAGAATGGTGTTCTGCTGTTGAGACCAGCACCATCAGATACAGATTACTGGTGTTAAAGTCTAGATCAGTAGTTCCTGAGGAAATACCGGTAGCCTTAACATTGGAGCCGTTAGTATCTTCCATGGTGATTGTGATTTCATCAGCGAAATCTGCTGGTTCACCACCTGAATTGATCTTGAAGAAGGTAGCCTTTAGGGTGACAAATCTTTTGAGCTGTCATCCTTGCGAGATAACCCTGCAAGTTCTGGAAGTTTACAGTTGTACCACTCACAGCGTGGCAGTCTTGGTTGCAGTACCGTTTTGGGTTGGGTAGGTCAAACAAAGACTTGGATACTATCTTCACCGCCAGAGGTGGTAATGTCACCAAGGTTGTCGAGTGAATACTTCGTCAGTAGCGGTAAGCTTCCAAGCACCAACGAGGTTGCGCAGCGCTCAGCAATAAGGATCTGGGATGCTGGGCTAGATGAGTCAATAGTAGCGGTTATCGAACACTTGCTGAGACGGTCATAATACCACCAGCACCAGAGGTTGATTCAGAAATGTCTGAACCAGTGTCGGCACCAGTTGCTGTTGCAGCGCTCACAGAAATTTTATGAGTACCGTTAGCAGTTGCACCAGATGCCAAGTCACCAACGAAGGCAACCTGGATTGATCCACCCTTAGGAACAACAATGGTTGTGCTTAAGGTGAATGCGTGGGTGTCGGAAACTCCTCCACCACCAGTTGGCTGATCTGGACCAGCTACTAGGGTTTCGTAGGTACCGTTGTCATCGAGGTCAGCCCATAATTCGGCGTTGTCGATGTCTGCCATGTCAGCAGTAGTACCGTCAAGAGTGTCGGTTACAGTTACAGTAGATACAAGTACGTCTTCACCAGAATCACCTGCGTCGAAGCTGAATGTGCTCCAGACGTAGTCATTGGTGTTAACAATTACGTTGCTGTCTGCTGGGTTACCAATGGTGTCGATATCAAGATCTCCAACCTTAACAGTCTGGGTGTTACCAGTTACTGAGAAGGAACCACCTGCTGTGATGGTGTCGTTGGTTACGAAACCACGAGCGGTAACGTCAGCAGCTGCGTTTACTTCAACAGCGACAGTTTCAGCACCTGCGGTAGAAGCTACACGTACACGTACGGTGTAACCATGAGTTCCAACAGGAATGATGAAGGTGTCAGTGAAGGCAACGTGTGAGTTTGAAGCTACATCCTTAGGACCTGCGACGATGTTACCGTTTTCGTCGTAAAGACGAACGTTGGTAACTTCGGCGATTTCAAGTCCACCAGAGGTGTCAGCAGAGGCGTCAAGGTCGGTTGAACCGTTGACGGTGAAGTCAAGTTCAAGAGCAGTGACACGTACTGATTCACCACGAGCTTCGAAGTTGAAGGTTGCCAATGCTTGGTTGTCAGCAGCGGCAATGTTTCCAGTAGGAGCAGTGTTAGCTGCCTTGGAAATGGTCAAGCTACCGGAGTTAATTGTCTGGTTGCTTGAACCCTTACCTTCGTCGGATCCACCTGCTGGGTCGGTCCAAGAACCGGAAGAACCAGTGATGTAGAATCCGTAAGTTTGACCCTTAACGTTGGCCAAAACGTCAGTACCGTCAACTAAGTCGACGTTTACAGTCTGACCGGAGCCAGAAACAATGTCGAGACGGACTAAGAAACGGTAGGTACCACCCTTGTCAACGTTGAGGTTGAGGTTGGTGAAGGTTGCCTTGTCACCGCTCCATGTAGTGACTGTACCAAGAGACTTGTTCTCGGTTACAGACCACAATTCGATGTTCTTGGTGTCAGCAGAGGAAGCAGAACCTGCGCGATCCACAGTAATGGATTCAACAGTGATTGCTTCTACTGAACCAGCGCTAACCTTGAAACGGTTAACTACAACATCCTCGTCACCAGCATCTGGAGTATCGTCAACGGTTGTACCGTCAGCGTCCCAAGTAGCGGTTCCGATTTCAAGAGTAACAACAGTCATTGCGTTACCCCATACAGGAAGGCTTCCGCCTACTGTACCAGCGATAGAAACGTCGGATGCAGATGCAATACCGAGTCTTACAGTCTTACCAGCGGAAGTACCATCTACGATACCTGCACGAATGTAGGCTTCAGTAGTGGAGTTAGCTGGCAAGGTGATTGCTGGGGAGAAGTAAAGTAATGCGCGGTTGTCGGTATTGAAGGAAGCTGGAGAGTTCCAAGGAGTTCCATCCATACCTACAAGCTTGACGTTCTCGACGTCAGAGTTGAGGGAAAGTCCATCACGAGTGACGTAGAGTTGGTTCAAGGTTGCTGGAGCAGAACCGGTGGTGAAAGCAACTTTTGTGAAGTTTGCGTTTGCACCGTCGGCAATGCTAGCGGATGGTGGGGTACCAGAAGCTAAGGAAACGTTTACGTTACCAGAAGCTACTGGAGTGGAGCCACCACCTACCTGGATGTTCCAGAAGATGGTACCACCACCCATACCACCAAGGTTGTTGTTAGGGCCACCAGCGCCTGGTCCAGGAGCATCTCCTAACCATGCGTCGTATTCCTGTACAACACCTACAGCGTATTTATAAGTACCAGGACCAAGATCGGACTTCAACTTAAGACTCCAGTTGAAGGTTAAGTTTTGACCTGGGAATACTGAGAACCAGATTCGAATAGTAAAACGGTTGTTGTTTACGAATGGACCACCGTAGTTGAAGTCAATGAAACTAAAGACTTCGTCGTTGGTAGCACCAACACGTAATTCATGAGCGCCTACATAGCGAGCAGCTTCATCAGTAAGATCAGCTGCACTGTAGAAGACGTCAGTTGGGAGGTGTTCTGACCGTTAACGAAAAGTTCAGAACATCATTCGCATTAGCGTTCACGACAGTAGCACCGTTTACAGCACCATCATTAGGAAGCTGTGAAACATGCTTTGCACTCAGAGGTGTTACCACGTGATTCGAATGCGAAGGCCTGAGGAATGAATGAGAATGCAGTTACGACTGCAACAGTCATTACCCAAGCAATTGCTTTAGAAGTTCTTTGAAAAGCTAAGCTATTCATCAGTTAATTATTCTCTATAAGGTCTATATAGTTTGTTTTAGGTTGAAATGTAATTTACCTTAGTGACTGATTTTGGTCACCATCGACCCTAGGTAAAGATTCTTCTATCTTGGTGGGTAATTCCCACACAAGCTTGCTATCAATGAATACTTTGGAAACCTGGAACCCAGTATTAGTAGCGCTACCTGAAATGGAGACGTTTGCACTACCGATATATTGGGACAGGCTTCCGGCTGGAAGGTTGCTAAAGATAATAATTGCCTGATCTGTCTTTAAAGCAGGCACTCCAGCTGCGGTTATCAAGGTACCAGTTGGCTTAGAAGTAGCAGGAGGTGTCTGAGTTGGCTGAGTTACGGCAGTAGCTACAGTCTGAGTAGGACTGGTAGTAGGTTTATTTTCTGTTGGAAGAAGGGCGTCTAATTCGTTACGAAGCTCGACTATCCCCTTCTGGACGGTCTCATCACCGATCTGATCTTTGACGATAGTGGCGAGGAGATCTTTTTGGGAACCAATAATAGTTGCCAATTTCGCAGTTAAAGCTGCGGCATCTTCGGTATCATCTAAAGATGCTAGGGCAGTTTGGACTTCAGCTAAGGCTTTACGAGAATCTGCTAAAGCTATCTGAAGTACCCGAGGATCTGTGCTTTGCAATTGGTCTAAACGGTTAGAGGCAATAGAAAGCTTTAATTCGGCTTTCTTTGCAGGATCTGCTACCAGAGCTACCTGAACGTCTTCCATCGCCTTACGGACAGTGTAGAGGACGCCTGCGCCAGGTTGTGCGTTTAAGGCGAAAGCCCCAGTAGTAACGGTAAGAGCAAATGCGCTCAAAACAATACCTAAAGTAGCTGGAACACCGAAACTGACTCGTTGTGGTTTAAAGATAGTGAGCAGCTTTTGAAGAGGCATGACCAGGCCATCTACTTCAGTTTTGGTTTGGACAGCATCGATTAGATCGAGCTGACCCATCTTCTTAAATAGTTGATCACGTACTCGCTGGCGAGCAGTAAGAGAAAGCTGGGCATCTTTACCTAAGATGCTTAGCTCTTTCACCAGATTGTCAGTTGGAATACGTGACATTTAGTAATTGGAATTATGTATAAAAATTAAAATTGATCTAAACGGTTGAGAAGTCGATGTATAACTGATAAGAGTTATGGTTTTATAGCCATGGTGGCTATGTCCCCCATTCTTGACTCCCCAAAAATCTGTTTAGACCCTTAGGAAAACTGGTTTTTAGCGAAGGTATTAACCTTCTAATATCTCTCTGAGCTTTTTAAGTGCCCGAGAGGTAATGGCACGAACATTATCTTCCTTCTTGCGAACAATCTGAGCCACCTTAGAGATGGAGTGTCCATCTACAAAGCGTAAACGGAGAACTTTTTCATATTCAGCTGGCAACTGGGTAAGGGCTTTATCTAGGTCAGTGGCTTCTTGGTAGATTTCATCTCCTTCAAGATCGGCGATTTCTGGAAGATCATCGAAAGAGATTTCAGTAGTTTTGGTAGCTCGATAGTGATCGATGATGGTGTTGCGAGCTACAGTGTAGAGCCAGGTACTAAATTTAGCGTTTGCCTGTGGCCGATACTGATGAATGCGTTCCCAAGCTTTTAAGAAAACTTCGGAAGTAATGTCCTCGGCAGTTGGTGCGTCTTTAACCTTGATGTAGATAAAGCGATAAACTTTAGTGGCCCAAATGTCATAGATTTGACCAAAGGCCTGCTCATCACCTTTTTGAGCATCAATAACTAAATTAGCTTCGACATTGTTAGTGTCGACTGCCGATTCGCGTTGTAACTGTACATCACCCATGTGGGTGTTCATTAGTTATAACGATATAAAGGCCCATTTTGTGACAGAATGGACTATAAAACTGCTTTGAGAGCTGTAAAACTCGATTTGAGCTATTTGCTTGTAACATCAGCAAAATTAGTAGCTAACGAGAAAAATTATGCCAGTTTTTGTGTTTTTTTGCAAGTTGTTATAGTAAAAAGCTCCCTATGACAGGTGTCATGGGAGCTTTTAAGAAATCGGTATATGGTACAGGCTAGTTTTAACTTGGTGTATCTCGGTTCTAGCAACCGTGAGTTCCCACTAACGCAGGGCTGCGATCCAGTTTCTCTACTCTCCGTAGAATAGGCATGGATTGCCTGATAATTTTCGACCAACAAATAGAGCTTAGGCTTTTAACTCTATAGTCGGAGGGCGCTCTGCGGTGGGATGACGATGCGATACTATAAACCCGTAAGATTTAGTATCCCCTTCAGACGGGATGTCATCGTACTTGGCCTTGTAATTAATATCTGTCTCTAGAATATAATCCGAGGTCCAGATTTTAAACAACACCCACTTTGCGTCATCATCCCACTTCCACACCTCTCCTTTTCCATACCCTCCGGGCTGGTGATCAAGAAGTGTTACCTGGTTGGTGAATGGAAGCTGGCCCATCAACCATCTCCAACCCTCCTCCTCCAGTAATAAGCACCTATCACTCTCCATGACAAGCAAACCAAGAAGCTCCTGGTTATGAACCTGACAAAAGCTGGTGATGGTATTCAGAAGATTCGTTTTGGCCATGTTAGGCCTCCTTTTTAGGTAGTGTAAGCAAATTTATCTGCTCTGCAGAAAGCCGGGTTTTTATATCCGACATTCTGCAAGGTGACCGACTATACTTCCAGGTAGCGTACTACTAGCACGCTCCCTGAACATATGTATCCATGGTCATTCCGTCCTGGATCAGTCTGCGAGATGACCAGGGATCCATCGGGGTTGGCATAGGCGCACACAATAGTTTTACCCATTGCGTCGACAGCACGGATTGGCCATGGGCCATACTCGCCGTTTTCACCGGAGCCACGAGTGAGACCCACCACACTTCCGGGATGTGACTGTACCCAATTGATGAACTCACGAGGACTTGCCGGCAGCATCCCCTCAGAGGCCATGTTACTCATCAATTCTGCGTTAGTTGCGCCATAAGCTAGCGAAATTGCAACCAACTCCCGATTGTACAGACTATCAAGATAGAGCCATCCATCTGGTGGACCAGCCTCTTCGGGCACGTGATACGCATCCGGAATGAACCCATCAAAGACAAATTCATTCTCTGGGAATTTCACTGGATCCGCGTGAACCGGAAAACCAAAACGATCGATGATATCCATTGCGCACTCCTTCGATTGGAAAATCTCTCACAAATTATCAAGGCTTGAAGAATGTAGTTGGCTCTAGGAGCGGATTTCTTCTTACTTTAATGTTGCTAGTATAGTTTAAATTTGTAAAAACGTCAATTCTATTTAACACTTTCGGCTTATATTTATGCTCGTTGACAAGTTAATAACAGATATGATATATTAAAAGTGTGAAAAATTACCACATATCTGAGAAAGTTTTAGATCAAGTAAAAGCTGCCGGTTTAGAAGAAAAACAGGCTCTTATTTATCTTAGTTCTTTGAAACTAGGTGGCGGTACTATTACAGCCCTAGCGAAGGCTTCTGGAGTAGAAAGAACTGGGCTTTATTATTATCTGGATGGGCTAGTTCAGGCCGGGCTACTCAAACCCTCCACTACGAAAAAGAGAACTATTTACCTACCAGCTGATCCGGATAGGTTGCTAGACCTCGTTCAAAGAAGAGAGAAAGAGGTAAATGATGTTCTACCCTTTTTAAAGTCTCTGGTAGCTGACAATCAAGCAGGTTCCCAGGTTTCTTACTATGAAGGCAAAGAGGGTTTAATCAATCTATATGAAGACCAGTACAGCTTACTCAAACAGCTAGATGAATCAGATAATCAAATGTTGGTTTTTGCCAGATCTTTTGAAATATTGCATGCCTTACCTGATTATTTTCCTGGGTATATCGAGAAGAGAAAAAAGCTGAGTTTACGAACAAGAGCCATTTTGCCCGAGACCGAGAGACAAAAAGGAAAGACTGTCTACAACGACCCGGTCACGTATGCTAAATACACTCAACAGATTGAGGATAAACGATATATGCCAGACGAATTCTTTCCTCACTCGGTGATTATTGTCTTCAAGGACTACGTAGGAATGATTGATTACAAGAACTACTTTGGCTCACTGACTCATAATTCAGTATTGAGCGAAACCTGGGTGAGATTTTTTGAGTACATCTGGAAAACACTCCCAGAAGAGCAATAAATATAACAATACGACCCCTGTTGGGGTCGTATTTAGTTGATTTTAGCGTGAGTGTTCTAGTTCTGTTTCATCCTCATCTTTCTCATCATCGTCACTTCCGTGATCGTCATTGAGATCTTCGAGGGAATCGTTTCCTGAGTTGTCATCGAGTGGGCGTGGTACCCATTGGTCTTCACGATCTGGGATACCATCCTTATCTCCGTCTCTAAGTTCTGGGGTCTTAATCCATGGACCATAGAGGTTATCGTCATAGAATTGGTAGTCTAAAGGTTTGTTTGGGTCGACGTGGAATTCGTATCTAATATTTCTACGAATCTGATCGCGGATATCATCTTTGAGTTCGAACTTCTTGTCGTTAGAACGATCTTTCAAGATTTCTTCTAATAGTTCAGCTTTTTCGGCTCTGCGATCGATAACCTGTTGTAAATTCTTGCTGAGTTTAAGATATGCATCTTTTCTAGCAGAATCGTTGGTAGCGTCATATTTCTCGAGGACTACTTCTTGAACCTGGTTAAGACGTTCAAGACCAACTGCTGCTCGTTCTTGGGCTAGGTTTCTGAAGTAAAGAATACGTTCCTTGCGTGAGTCATTCCAATCTGAGGTGTCGATAGCTTCTAGAGCTCTAAATTCTGACACACGTTCTTCTGCTAAGGAGGCGTGGAACTTGGCTCTGGCAGATTCATCACGGAGTAAAGACTTGGTGATGTTTTCGGTGACGGTATCAACTGGATAGAGGAGATCACCAGGTTTAGCACTATCTGCCATCACAGCTGTACTGGAGGTGATTACCAATATAGTTGCAAGCGTAACTGGGACCCAGTTTAGGGATGGGTTCCAAGAGAGCCCAGATTTAGGGGCACCAAGATCGGCAATTTGACCCAAAACCTGTCCACGAAGAGCGGATTTTACACCATGTGGAGCATTGTACTCCCCTGCTAAGTGCTTGATTTGGTTTTCCAAATTGGTATGTGAATTATGTTTATTCATGTTGATCAATGATTTTACGCAAGCGCGTAAGCCCCCGATTTACTATAACTCTAAGGTTATTTTCTGTTTTACCCATGATTTGAGCAATCTCTGGATAATCCAGCTCTTGAATGTATTTAAGCTGGATAACGGTACGGTATGGTTCGGAAAGTTTGAGAATTGCCTCCCGAATTGCCTGATTTTCCAGGCTGGTAGCCGTTTCTGCTTCTATATCCGTAGTATCTGCCTGATCCATTACAGCAGATAACGGTGCATTTCGCTTTTGACGACGATAATGGTCGATGAGGCGGAAACGGGCGGATCCCAAAATCCAGGCCATAAAGCTACGGTCTGGGTTGAATCGCTTGAGGTTTTTCCAGGCTTCCAGATAGAGTTGGGAGGTTAAATCTTGGGCATCGGCTGGGTTTTTGACCCGGAAATTGAAGAACTTATAGACTGCATCAAAGGTGGCGTCATATAGTTTGCCAAAAGCCTCGGTGTCTCCGGTTTGGGCTTCTCTAGCTAGCTGTTCTAGGTTTTGATCCTTCATTATTGGTTGGTGAGGACATCCTTAATGACTCCCCCACCAATACAAACATCTTGATTATATAGTACCAGAGATTGGCCCGGTGTGAGGGCTCTTTCTGGTTCATCAAAGGTGAATTGCCAAGTTTTGCCTTTGAGTTCTAGGGTTCCGGGGAATACTTGAGGTGAATATCTTGGTTTAGCATCTATGTGAATAGGTTTTGTTGGTTGATAACTGGGGTGAATGAAGTGAAGGTTTTCCAGAATCACACCTGGATTATAGGTGGCAGAGTCTGGCCCGACAGTAACTGTGTTTTTCTTGATATCTGTTGCTATGACATATAAAGGATGGGGTTGACCATCTAATCCCTGGATTCTTCTTTGACCAATAGTGTAGAACCATGCCCCTTCATGATGCCCGAGGACCTTGCCTTCTTGGTTGACAATGTTCCCCTTTTTAGGCTTAATCACGGTTTTAAGGAAGTCTCTGACTTCAATGGGACCAATAAAACAGATACCTTGGCTGTCTTTTTTATCTGCAGTTGGCAGTTTCATTTGGTGAGCCAGCTTTCTGACCTGGGCTTTGGTGTACTCTCCAATTGGGAATAAGCAGTGGGAAAGCTGTTCCTGGGTAAGATTGTAGACAAAGTAAGTTTGATCTTTGATGGGATCTACACCTTTAAGCAGTTCCTGAATTCCCTCTTTAGTTACCTGTTTCCTGATATGGTGCCCGGTTGCGATGAAGTCTGCTCCTAGCTTTATGGCTTTGTTTAAGAAGAGGTCAAACTTTACTTCTTTATTGCACATCACATCTGGATTGGGGGTTCTACCTGCCTGATATTCCTTGAAGAAGTAGTCGAGCACTCTTGCTTTGTATTCTTCTTCGAAGTTAAAGGTATAGTATGGGATATCTAAGAACTGGCAAACAGCCCTGACATCGGCAAAATCAGCTTCTGCAGTACAGATTCCAGTATTGGGGTCGTCTTCTGACCAGTTTTTCATGAAAACCCCAACTACGTTGTAGCCTTCTTTCTTGAGGAGGGCGGCAGTAACTGAGGAATCCACTCCCCCACTCATCGCAACAAATACTGTTTGGGCTTGTTTTTTCATGAGAACCAAAAACCCCTTAGTTATTGCTTAGGGGTTATCGGGATGATTCTAGCTAATTACCATAGTTTCCACCAGGCTTTTTTCTCTTCCTGAGGTGGGAATAATAGGAGTTTAAGGTGGTCCAACTCCCCTTTTAGGCTACCCTTTAGATCTTCTCTGATTTCTCTTCTCAAAGAATGAACTTCCGTTCCCAAGGAGTTAAGGGCAAAGATTAACTTTTGCTTGTATTCTTCATCAAATGGATTGGGTGCCTGCTGGACTGCTTCAGGTTTGGCTTCTGGCTGAACGGCCAAGGACTTAGCGTCTCCCCCATTTGTCTTTAACATGTGGACTACTCCAGGAATGGTAAACATTCCGGATTCCATCAAATATTTAATACGTTCCAATACTTTTACATCATCTTGGGTAAAGACTCTGTGGTTGTATTGATTACGGTAGTTGCTTAAGAAATCACCGAATTTCTTTTCCCAGTTACGCAAAGTACTCTCATTAACGTCGAGGAATTGGGAGACTTCGACTAGAGAGTATGTCTGGGATTCGGTTGTGACTTGGTTTTCTACTTCTGCCATTTGATTGGTTTTGTGGTTATATTGTGGTTGCGGGTGGGGGTTGCAACGTTGTTGTAGGTTTAAATGTTTTGTGAGAGCTGTTTATCTTTGTGGGTTACAACGTTATTGTAACTCATTTTAGTTTGCGATGTAAAAGAATAGTGCGATTGCGATGACTGTTGCCAGGGTTAGCATTGTTTTGGGTTGTAACGTTGTTATAGGTTGTAACGTAGTTGTAGGCTTACCTACAAATGTATTGTAGTGCAAACGCAACGTTGTTACAACTGCGATATTTTTTGTGATAATTTTGCGATGAAACGATCTAGATCATATATATTATATATAATATGGTAGCTTGTTTTACAGCGTATCTATCCCCTACAACTGCGTTGCGGTGTTTTGGGTGTGTGTTGCAACGTTGTGTTAAGGTGGTTCAACCGTATTGTGGTGGTAGGTTGTATTGACGTTGCAGGTAATCAGATGGTGTAATGTTTTGCCTTATTCTACACCTATGGTGAGATAGGTCGCACAATATTTTCTACACCTAAGCTACAAAATGAATGTAAGTTAAAACTGTTTATGGAAGCAGTTTTCTTATATGGATTGCAACGGTGTTGCAGGTGCTTGGTTTACCGTTGTAACATTGTTGTATTAAAAAAGAGGCGAGTGCTCGCTCTGTTCTACAGCTACGAGGCACCGCCTCTATAAAAGATCTAGGTTTATTTGATACTTCCGATCCCCCCATGTTGTGATAGCCGAAGCGCACCACCGTACCGGTGCCCGACTAGGTTGCTGAATGATCAGCTGATGTCGCTAGCTAACGGTTTCCCCGGCTCGGGAATGAGAAGGGAAGTGGCTAACTAGAGTTGGTTTTATAAATAATTAAAGATACATAAAGGTTGTAGGAAAATCCTCCGTTTATGTCTTTAATTGAGTTCTATTAGTTCTGTTTTGGGACAGAATTATCGTTAAGACCTAGATTGAGAGATATCACCTCAGAATTGTCAGGTTAGACCCCTCAATCATAGGGTACAAAAGATGTTAACATCTGGTTTTTAAAGTTCTTTCTGTTGGTTTCCTAATATGATTACACCATAATTTGCAAACAACGTCTATATAGCAATTTATATTTTGTTATGTTGTAGTAGTATTGGTAGGGAAGTGATCCAAGGTTTTGATCTTATACCAAACTTTTTTCAAAAAATCTTTTCTTTGTGGGAGCGGATAAACCGGACAAGTGAATACGTTAACATTGACAGAGAGGGGATACTAGGATATACTGTAGTAATTTGGTGCTGAAGTTTAACAACTAGACGGTTAGTAGGTAGTTCTTTCACCTTTTAATTCAAGAAGGTGGGGAGAAGAGGGATATCAGCAACATCCCCCCAGCCTGATATCTCTCTTCTCCTCACTGTCTGATGTGTGATCCTCAAAAACAAAAATAAAAATTGTTTGTTTGTTCTTTGTACCTTTAGGTGAAAATATTACGTTGTCAGAGTTACTAGGAAGATAAGGTTAATTGATTTTGTCTCCCTACCAGCTCTGACTACGGTCAGATGGGAGGAATCTACCTTCGACCCGCTACGTGGCGGCTTTTATTCTTCTTTTAGTCCGCTATCATCGTAGCGGGTCCTATTTTTTTCAATAATTAACGGCTCACTTTTATGAGCCATTGAAATAGGGGAGTTACAACGTTGTTGTAGCTTTTTTTGGTATGTATAGGAGATATTTTAGACTGCCACAACGTTGTTGCGGTGGATTGACTGAGGACAGGCAAGCTCGTACAGTATTATCAACTAGCACTTTAAGGAGGCTGTCATTAATGTTAATTGGAAGCAGTGGTGTTCTTGGTGTTCCAAAACACGCAATCAATGCTATTGAGCTACTCGCGAGCATACTTTGGACACAGTATGATCTCGGTGGCATTTCGCACGGCAGAAGCAATCGATCAGTGATGTTGGATGCTGCGCGGGCTATGCTGAAGATTACCGGCTATTCCGGCTTTTCGAGACCTACACCGAACGACCTCAGTGGCAAACAGATTGCACCAATCCTTACCCAATGGTCATGGCAGATTCAACCACTTGTCTTTGAGCATATGCATGAAATCCATAAGGCTAACTTGGAGCATATATCGGATAATGACCTAGGCATTTTGATGCTTGCATCCTTGTGCTCCTGCTGTATCGACTGGCAAGAGATTCATGAACATGATTGGTCATACTGGCTTGATGAACAAACTGCCATCAGCAATCTTCTTCCCACTCAATTGCATGGATACATAAGTATCGAGTTCAGAGAAAGGATCCACACAGAAGCGTGCAGAAGACAGTATATCCTGCCAATGCAATTATCTAATCTTGGACTCGACTAGATGGATTAATAATCATCCGCTGTAATGCTGTTGCAGGGGTGTATCGGCTCTAGGAGCGGAAAAAGTTAATAGCCCTACAACGATGTTGCGGGGCTATTTTAACGTTATTGAGCTCGAATTAGGACAGTTCTGGGAACCAGAGAGCGATTTCCTGAGCGGCAGTTTCAGGAGCATCGGAAGCGTGGACGAGGTTGTAAACTGCACGTCCTTCTTCGTCGGCTTTGGCATATGTATCATCGGAAAGATCGCCACGGATAGTGCCTGGATCGGCGGAAATTGGTTCGGTTGCACCAACGATGCGACGTACTTCAGCGATAGCATTTTCGCCTTCAATGATGAGGGCTTCGACGGGACCGGATGACATCATGGCCACCATTTTGTTTTGTATATCAGCGCCCTTACGTGCACCAAGGTCGTCGTAATGAGTGAGGGCAAATTCAGCATCTACCTGTATGTCCTTTTGGGCAACGATGGACAAGCCGGTAGCGGTAAGGCGATTCTTAATATCGTCTTGAAGGTTACGTTCTACACCGTCTGGTTTAATGACTACTAATGTTTTTTCTACTGCCATAGTTAGTTGGTTAGTTCCTTATAACTTTCTTTGATTTTACCAGATATGGTCTTTGGTCCCACTACTGTAAGGGTGAGAGGTGAGGCTGTAAAGAACTTCTTGGCTAATCTTTGGATATCCTGAGGCTTAACGGCCTTAAGCTGGCGTTTAACGGTATCTGGGGTGGTGACTTCACCATAGAGTAGCCATTTAAGGCCCAGATAATAGGCTATTTCGTCCGAAACCTCCAAAGATAGGGTAAGATTGCCAATTCGTTGTTCTTGGGCCTTCTTGAGCTCAATAATGGATACTCCGTTAGCTGCGATCTCACGAAGTTCTTTCATAATCTGGTGGATTGCCAAATCTACTCTGGTTTTGTCGACACCTGCCTGAATAACGAAGTAACCTGTATCGGTATAGGTTTGATGACCAGCTCCAACGTAATAGGCAAGGGACAACTCTTCTCTAATGCTGGTGAATAGTCTGGAACTCATGCCGCCACCCAGGATAGTTCCAAGCAATGAGGCTGCATATCTGTCTTGATGACTTCCACCAAAGGTTTTGGTACCGATTAGAAGGTGGGCCTGTTCTGTATCCTTAACCACGTGCTTGAATGAACCAGTGTTGGTTGCTTTATGAGGTAGTGGTTGATTAAGTTCTGTGGATGGCTGGTATGGGAGGTATTTGGCGATGAGCTTTTTGACCTTAGCCGTGGTGATATTACCAGCTACTGCTACGACTGTGTTGGTGGAGGAGTAGAATTGGGATTGGTAGTTACGAAGGTCCTGGCTGGTGAAGGATTTGATGTTTTTAGGTGTGCCAATAATATCCCAACCAAGTGGATGATCTCCAAAGATTTGATGTGAGAAGGCTTCGGAGGCAAGGTGTCTTGGGTCATCTAGATACATTTTGAGCTCTTCTAGGATGACGCCTTTTTCCCGATCCAAAGCGTCTTGGCTGAGTTGGGCATGGAACAGCATGTCCGAAAGAACGTCGAAAGCAGTTTCGACTTTGTGACTTGCTACTTTGACGTAGTAGCCAACTACTTCATTACCGGTAAAGGCATTGAAGGAACCCCCAATACTTTCGATGGCTTCCGCAACCGAACGAGGGGTAGGGTATTTATCACCGCCTTTGAAAAACATGTGCTCTAGAACGTGGGCAATTCCATTGGTGGATTTGGTTTCATAACGTGAACCGGCCCGAACCAAAATCATTACCGTAACCGAATCGGTGGCGGTAGTAGGGGAGACTAAAACTCTTAACCCGTTGGAAAGAGTGGTTTTGTTTACTTTGATCATACAAACAGAATAGCTGAAATGATGCTTAAAATGAAAACTCCCGGATTCTTGGCCTAAGCCTTGAATCCGGGAAGTTGGTGGAGCAGGTAGACTAGGGATTGATCTCGAAGTTGAGGTCAACCCAGCCATTGTCTGCTGTGCAGGTGATCGGGGGCTTCGTGTTATCTTCCGCCAGATCATGGCTGAAGTAGGTGACGATGCCCATGAAGGCACTGAGAATGAAACCGATAACGTAAGCAGAAGCAGACATTGAATAGCTCCGAAGGTGCACAATTATAGGCTTGAATTTAGAGGAAAAACCATTAACCTCTAGGCCCTAATTGGACAATTGAATTTAGGGTTTAAACCTAATTTAACTGTCATATAATTATAGCAAAAAAACCGCTCCCAGTCAAGGTTTTTCTGGTATTCTACACCTATAGAGTGGTATTTATATGAGGTAGCGGAAAATGGGGTAAATTGTCGAATTATCGACCTTTTCAGGGGTTAAATGAGAGAACGGAAAACGAGCAGATAGAATGCGAGTTCCAGGCTTACATTCGGCCTTAATTTTAGCCAATAATTTATTGTTTAGTTTAGTGCTTAGATTGAGCACTATTACGTCGGCTCCACCGAGATTTACGTTGAAAAAGTTATCCTGCCGAATGGTAATTTTGTCTTCAAGCCCCAATAGTTTTACCTGCTGGCGACCACGAAAGTAGGGGAGAACTGCGACTTCAATACCATAACCCTGCGCTCCATAACGCATGACGGCGGTGATGAGATTTCTAGCATCTCCGCAGCCTAGATCGTAGACCATTTCACCCGGTTTGATTTCGGCTAGTTCCATCATTTTATTGGATACCTCTTCTTCTAATGGGACGAAGTAGGCGCCTCCAGTTGCAGATTGGAGGGCAGAGGCAAAGTTGGAAACAAGCCAAACCAGGGCTGCGAATGAGCCAATGGTGATGATGAACAGAATAGTGGTTGCGATAATCATTGATTCCATTGTGACATGTGGGGACGGATACAATAAAGCTCGGAATTTTGCATCCGAGCTTTATTGTTAACTTACTGTTTACGGTTACTTGGCAATGCCTTCGGCACGGGTTTCACGAATAACATTTACCTTCACTTGACCTGGGTAGGTCATTTCTTTTTCGATTTGTTTGGCAACGTTTTGTGCAAGACGAGCAGCTTCGAGATCGTCGATCTTGTCTGGTTCAACCATAATACGCACCTCGCGACCTGCCTGGATGGCAAAAGCCTTACCTACACCTTCGTAGCTGGTGGCGATACGTTCAAGATCTTCTAAGCGTCTGACGAAACTTTCTGCAGATTCACGTCTAGCTCCAGGACGGGCAGCAGAGATAGCATCAGCAGCCATGACTAAGAAGTCGACAATACTGGTTGGTCCACCGAATCCTTCATGGGAAACTTCAAGTGCGTGAATAACTTCTTTTGGAAGTCCGTATTTAACGGCGATATCCCGAGAAAGTTCGATGTGGCTACCTTCGTATTCATGGTCTAGTGCTTTACCGATGTCATGAAGTAGGGTAGCAAGCTTGATGAGACGTAAGTCTTTGTATCCCATTTGGGCTGCCATAGTGGCTGCAATGTGAGCAGCTTCAACAGAGTGCTTTAAAACGTTTTGGCCGTAGCTGGTTCTAAAGTTTAAGCGACCAATAATTTTAACAAGGTCAGGGTGGAGACCGGTAAGACCAAGTTCCAAGACGGCATCTTCACCGGCTTTTTTGATTTCAGCTGCGATTTCTTTTTCTGCTTTTTCAACAAGCTCTTCAATTCTGGATGGCTGAATACGGCCATCTTTAACCAAACGTTCGAGAGCACGCTTAGCAACATGACGACGAAGTGGATCGAAACCAGAGATGATAACCATTCCAGGCGTGTCGTCGATAATGAGGTCTACACCAGTAGCTTTTTCAAAGGCTTGGATGTTGCGTCCTTCTTTACCAATAACCCTTCCTTTAAGTTCATCGGTACCGATGTTAACGGCAAAGGTGGTGTTTTCGGTTGCTACTTCTGCTGCATAGCGTTGGATAGCTTCGGCAATAATATCGCGGGCTTTATCTTCTGCAGATTCTTTAGCATCTGACTCAATTGATTTCATTAAAGCTAATACTTCGTCCTTGTATTCTTTTTCTAGACGAGTGAATAGCTGAGACTTTGCCTCTTCTTTGCTAAGAGAAGCTACTGCTTCCAGCTTGGCAATTTGGTTATCTTTAATCTTTAAGATCTCTGTGCGGATTTCTTGAATCTCTTTGTCTTTAGCGATGATGGCTTCTTTTTGGGCATCGATATCATCGAGCTTTTTAGAAAGCTGTTCATCTTTGGCTAAGAATCTTTTTTCAAGATCTAGTAGTTCTGAACGACGCTGTTTTTCTTCTGTCTCCGCCTTTTCACGAATCTTACTAGCTTCTTCCTTGGCTTGTAGAACGATACCCTTGGCTTCCTGTTCGCTGGAAGCTAGTTTGTCTTTAGCCTGTCCCAAGATGCGATTGGCATCTGCTTCAGCGTTGGCAATCTTCTGACCATTTAAGAAGGTTCGGCCAAAATACCCAACGATACCCCCGATGAGTAAGGCAACAATACTGCCCATGATTAAACCTGACATTTGTACCTCCGTGAATGTCCCGGCTCATGTTATAGGATAAGATCCCACTGGTATAAGTGGGTTATGTTTGTCTGATACTACTACTGATCCAGGTTGCAAACATTGTAATTCTTAAGCTAAATGACTTTTTCGTCCGTGAGTCGGGAAGTTATTAAGTATGGTGGCTGTTTCTTGGAAAACCTGCTTTCAGCCAGTAATATCTTATAAAATTTTAGGGTTAATTTCAAGGAAGAGAGTAGAGTGGTTATACTAAGATTAATGAAGTTAGGAAGATACGGATGGCTATTATGTTTATCATTGATTGCAGTTGTTGCAATTCAGATTCCACGACCAACGGTACACGCAGATAGTCCACTAGTAATTATTTCAGAACTAGCATGGGCAGGAAGCAGTCTATCTTCACAGGATGAATGGATTGAACTTAGAAATGTTGGTAGCACAGATGTAGATATCAGCAATTGGTCACTTACCAAAGACACTGGTAGTGAAAGTGCTATGGTTACAATTCCACTCGAAACAGTTTTGCCCTCCGGGGCATTTTTTGTAATTAGCAACTACGATAATGTCGAATCTGTAATAAACATTGAGCCGGATTTGGTCGATAACGCTGTAACTTTATCCAATTCAAAACTATTGATTCGGCTATATGACGCAGACGGTTTACTGCAAGACACCGCCGGAGATGGGGGAGTTCCACCAGCAGGTAATAATACGAGCAAAAGTTCAATGGAACGAGACATAGACCTACTTGGTTGGCACGATGCTGCGATTGCAGTTAACTTAGATCCAGCAGTAAGTGATTTAGCAACTCCAGGAGCAGAGAACAGTAGCATATCTTTACCACCGACTGTTTCTACCGTAACACCGGTAACAGGTATCGCTGGTGAGCAGTTGGTGATTGAAGAAATTAATGGTGATAATTTCGATATTGATGGAGTCGTAATTAAGCTAGTTCAGAATGAACGTGAATTGGTTGCAAATGATGTATCAATCGCTAGTTCTACCTTGATCGATAATGCGGTATTCGATATTGAAATAACTGACACTGGTGTTTGGAGTATAGAAGTTACAAATCCAGACGGTCAGTCTGGATACCTAGGGAGTGCGATCACAATTTCTGAACCAGAACCAGAATGGGATTTGAATCCATTAGTAAGGCTGAATGAGCTTTATCCACGACCTGGTACTTCATCGAGTGATGAGTTTATAGAACTTATTAATCTATCAGATAAAACAGTAATCCTTGATGGATGGGAACTAGATGATGAAGTTGGCAGTGGCTCAGCAAGGTTCAAATTAGATGGTTTTTCATTACCTGCAAGAGGTTATTTAACATTCTACAAAACACAATCCAAGATTACTTTGAACGATAGTGGTGATGAGGTTCATTTATTCTTACCAACCGGTGATGAATTAGATATAGTCGTATATGAATCCGCACCCAAAGCGCAAAGTTGGGCTAAGAATACAAGCAATTGGGAGTGGACAACAACACCTACTGCAAATGGTAATAATATTTTCACGCAACCAGAGATACAGGAATCAGAAATTGACGAAGAAGAGGAAGATTTACAAATTGAGCCTCGGATCAATCTTCTCCCAATCGGTTCAGTGGTAATAACTGAGCTGTATCCAGATCCCTTGGAGGGAGAGCAGGAATTCATTGAGCTACTGAACATATCTTCAAAGTCAGTTTCACTAGAAGGCGTGTTTATCGAGGATGCAGGTGGAAAACGGTATAAGTTTATGTCTGGTACGTTAAATCCTGATCAGAGGTTGGTAATTTACAGAGATACCTCAGGAATTGCTCTGAACAATACAGGGGGTGAGGAAATCAGTCTGTTAAATCCTGATGGTACCGTAATTAGTAAACTAAGTTACCCAGATAAGGCACCTATAAGTGCAGCATTTATCAGACTAGATAACAATCAGGGAACATGGGTAAGTGTATCGACACCAGGAACCAAGAATCCTACTGATTTAATTGAAATTGAAAGAGAGGTAGGAGCATGGGTAGATAGTACTCAGGAAGAAAATTCCTTGCCCGTTACCGGAATACCTGGATTTTCTAGGTTAGGCCTGCTATTTTGGATACTACTCGTTATAATAAGCGGGTACAGTATCCATGAAAGAGCAAATCACAAAAATAGTTAGTAACTCAGCTAAACAGACCCAAGAAATTGGGCACCAGTTAGGGTTGAAGTTAAAGGGCAATGAAACCATCGCCTTAAGTGGAGAGCTGGGTGCTGGAAAGACGCACCTAGTGAAGGGCTTGGTGTCTGGTCTTGGCATTGAGGCTAATGTAGTCAGTCCAACCTTTGTATTGCAGAGAGTTTATAAAAAAGGGAATAAAATCCTCAACCATTTTGATGCATATCGGATTTCAGCAGATGAATTTGCAAAT
The DNA here is from genome assembly GCA_041389145.1 of Patescibacteria group bacterium. Taxonomy (GTDB): domain Bacteria; phylum Patescibacteriota; class Kazan-3B-28; order Kazan-3B-28; family Kazan-3B-28; genus JAWKSK01. The sequence goes on from JAWKSK010000003.1 coordinate 45,905, forward strand.
CTTGGGGTCTTAGACTGGATTGGTGAGAGCGTTAATGTAGTTGAATGGGGTGAAATTGTACGGGACGTACTCCCAACTGATACGATTTGGATAACAATGACGGTGCTAGATGAGAATAAAAGAGAGATTTTAATAAAAACAGATGAAGAGCACAGCTATCTCCCAAATTAGGAACGACGTGCTAGCCATTTACACTGCGGATAAAACTCTGGCGGTGGCAATTAATGGCCGGGCTTTAATTTGGAAACAGGATCAACACTACAGTGATCATTTATTAGAAAATATCGATACATTACTTGCAGAAGTTAAAGTTAAACCAACTAATGTTAAGGGGGTGGTGGTGGCAACTGGGCCTGGCTCGTTCACAGGACTTCGCGTTGGAGCCACCGTAGCTAATGGAATTGGGTATGCCAACAACATTGGTGTTGCTGGTGTAACATTGTTTGATTTAATTAAAAGTTCCCGTCCAGCTCCAAAACTAAATTGGGTGATACTGGACGCGGGGAGGGGAGAAGTGTTTGTCGCACATTCTAAAAAGTTGGAGTTGTTAAAAATCTCAGAGCTTAACGATCGAATTAAAACTGGAGATCGGGTGTATATCGATACCCCTGACTTAGTCGCTAAAGTGCATCCAGTAATTAAGAATGCTGGAACCATTGTGTTTGGTCCGGTGACAATGCAAGAGAAGCTAGATTTGATGGTAAAAACAAAAATACCTGCCAAGTACTGGCAAGTATTACCAACCTATCTTAGAGAGGCAAATATAACGCTTAAGAACCCATCAAAAACCTAACTGGAGCATTAGGGTCAGTGGTTAGGGGTGAGGTATAGGGAAGTGGCTGTTGTGGAACTGTTGGCTGATAGGTTGGGGTGGTTGGGTAATAGTATTGTGGGGTAGGGTAGTAAACCGGCTGATAGTACTGAGGCTGGGTAATTTGGTTGGATTGAACCTGGGGTTGAGGCTGGGCCTGAACCTGAGTTTGAGTTGGTTGTTCTTGAATATGAACCTGAGCAGGTTGGTGGTTCATCCAGCTGTTAATCATGGGAGAGAACCAGATGGTTATGATTAAACCAACATTTGTCATCACCAAGACCCAGATTAATACCTGGTTAGAACTGGTGGTGTGAAAATGATTTTGGTTTTGAAAACGATACATATTACCCCCAATATTCTGCTATGGTCTTGGTTCGCCACTACCGTAGTTGATGGTCCAATAAGTAAAGTCGGTGGAGTTTACAAGTCCATCATTAGTGAAGTCTGCCTCGTATGAATTCTTAAACCAAGCTTGGATAATCTTGGATACATCAACAGTGTTTATCGCGTTATCACGCCAAAGGGTAGGGAGACTATTTAAGATATCTGGGGCGATGTCACCGATTAAGAGACCTTTTTGCTGACCCTTGTGAGTACCGGTGAAGTTAACTGGAACTGTACCTGGCGTAGTTGCCACTACTGGCTTGGTACGAGCTAGGTGGTAACGACCCTTAGCCCAGTAGGTGTAGTTAACGTTTGGCTTGAGGTAGATGGTTGGAAGATCTAAGACATAGTCATCTCCATTGGTGAAGTATGATTCATCGATAACTGGTTGAGCAGTACCGTTTGGTTCACGCAAGAACAAACTGACCAAGCGATCATAGGCTTTGGCTTCTAATGGAACAACGGTATCGAGGTTGATTGCAATCAGACTACCAACTGGTTCAAAGAAGGCTTGGGTTTCAAGGGTAATTCCGTCGACATTCGCGACGAGGTTGGCAATACCCACCGAGTTAGAGCGAAGGAAGAAGCTAGCCTGTCCAAGAGCATTCGTGGTGAGGGTAGGAAGAGGAGAAATAGTGCCCAACGAGCTGGTAAGGGTAACCTGACGGTTTGGAATACCGATGTTATTTGTATTTCTAACAGTGACCCTAATCACCGAGAAGGCTTCACCATCAGCTGGAACGTATTTAGGAACTGCAGAGATAGTGGAGAGCTCCTGGCTAATGGTTTGACCAATGGTCTTGCTAACTGGGACTGATACCGGCTGAAGAGCAACCGGCTTAGCGGTGATTAGAACGTTACCTGTGTAGAAACCAGGAGCAAACTGGGTGGTGATTTCACCATTAGAATTGGTGGTACCAGAAAGGACGGTGAGGAAGTCACCAGACTGAGTGTAGGCAGCGGTGAAGAAGACTGGCCAGTTTGGAACTGGAGTTGGAACACCCGAACCAATGTAGGTAACAGTGGCTGTAATGTTTGAACGTTGTGACGAACCTGCTTCAACCGAAGTAGGGGAGGCAACTACATTTACTCGGTACTTTGATGCATCTACTCCAATTGGTATATACAAATCGTTTGAGTAGACCACACCGATTCCTGCAATGGTGGCTTTAGCAACGATCAACGGGAACTGTGGAAGATCCTGTGGCCCCACGTTGTAGGTTGAGGTGGCAATACCCTGACCACCATTTACTGTGGTCTTGGATGGAGAAACAGTGCCAACACCTGTAAGAATAAATTCGACTGGAGTACCACTGGCAACTGGATTTCCTTCCCGATCTACTACTGTTGCGGTAAGGGCGGAACTACCACCAGTGGCGCTTAAACTATCTGGATTACCAATCAATGTAAAGGTATGGCCAGTATCAACTTCTTTGACAATCAAGCCAGTATTGGCGACAGGTACACCATCGATGATGACTGTACCCACGATTAACACCTCATCAGATTCATCACCGGCGTCGGTGGTATAGACAGTAGTTGCGATACCATCAGCATTGGTCTTACGGCCTTTGGATTCTGGGTTGTCAGGATCATCTACTAGCGGATCCAGGGTGCCGTTGTCTCCTCCCATGAATCCAAAGCGGACCTCGACGTTTGGAAGAGGTGAAATCTGACCCGTAATTTCGTCTAGACGTCCAACAAAGGCGGTAATATTTGACTTTGCAATTCCGTCACGTGGAATCCGATTAGGAGATGGGATAATGTTTACCACGATGTTGGATGGAGTAGTTACCAGGAAGTCAAAATTACCTGGGAGATTTGCTACTCGATTCCCAGTAGTTACGGTGACGTTCCAGTAGCCCATTGAAGCAGTGTTTGCGATATCAATGGTAACTTCTAGTTCGTCTGGACTAATGCGGTTCACGCTGTCAGCTACGGTGATACCAGTGCCATTACCATCAACATAGGTAAAGGTAACTACCGAGGTTGGTTGGAAGAATGCATCTTCACCGGTTATATGAATAACTAGATCATTAGTGTTGCGGTAACCAAACGATGGGTTCACCTGTGTTAAACGAGGACCAGTGATGCTACCGTTAGAAAGAACTTCTAATGGATAATCAACTACTTCATATTCTTTTTCATTATCAGGAGTACCGTCTGGACTAATCTCAGTGGTGACTCTAAAGATCCAGTTTCCAATTACCGCAGTAGGGGAGGCGGTAAGGTTTGCAACGGTAAGCTTGAGTGAATCTTCAATGGTGACATTGCCAAAGTTTAAGTCACTTGTATCATCAGTTTGGTTAAGGATTATCTTGCCACCCAACTTTACACCGAAGATTTCAGTGGTGACGATAATTTGTGCTGGGCCTGCGGTTTGAGAACGGTTGAACACAGATTGTGCATAACCATTGGAGCTTGCCTTTGAACCTGGATTAAAGCTTCCAAGATTTGAAGTGAAGTTGAAGGTCAGAGTATCGTCTACCAGAACCCTGTCGGTACCAATAATCTCGTACACAGCACCGCGTACTACTGCAGATTCACCTGGGGCCAAGTCAGAAGCTGGGGAAGAAGCAACATAGATCTCGTATGGATGGTCAGAGCTATCCTCTAACATGAACCAGAGTTCATCAGCAACCGTAGTACCTGTAACTTCTGCCCTTAATTTAACAATGCCTGGAGTTGCACCGGACCGGAAGGTGAAGGTAGCCTCTCCCTGTGCATTTGTATTTACGGATGTAGTGCCAGGAGGTGAGAAGGAACCGCTACCGGTAACAATACTCAGATTGATCTGACGGTTTGGATATTGAGGTGCTGAAATTTGAATCGGTGTTTTGGAAACACTATCCGCCTTGATATGTGGATTATCTACTGACAAGGCAAGACCGGTCCGTGAAGGAGAGATTAATGATACATGGCTATTTCCTTGTTCCCAGTTAGTCTGACCACCGATTGCTTCTACGAGATCGATGGTTTCGCCTTGAAGAATTTGATTTGGGGTTAGAGATTTGATGTAGGCTGCAAATTCAATGGTTAGGGTTTGCAGAAGTGGGGATGGGTTAGAACTAAGCTCGGCTGCAGTTGGAGCATAGAAAGCACGCAGCGTAGCCAGACCCTTAACACTGGACTTGATAGTAAAGGTGGCCTCACCAGCGCTATTAGTAGTTGCCGAGGTAGGTGCGATGATATCAGCACCTTCACGATTAGATTCTATCTTTACGTGATAGCCAGCGATTGGTGTTCCCAAGTAGTCTTTAAGAGTAACGGTAAGGGTAGCTTGGTCGACACCATCGGCAGCTACTTTATATTTGTCAGTGGTGAGACTAGATTGGAGTTGACTAGGAACTCCTGGAACATCCCTAACCTCGACTTGGTCGGTTAATCCAGGAACAAAGAATGAATATCCAGCTTCAGAAATTGCACTTCCAATAACATCCATTGGTGATTCAGTAGGGGAGTTGGAGTAGATTCTAAAGCGAGCCTGTCCGTTTACATCAAAGTAGACATATTCATTAGCTTCGTCTGGGAATTGTGGGGTGTCGTAGACTTCACCAACGCGTTCTACGCGTTCGGTCTTACCTTCGTTGAAGGAATAGTCGGTAGTGACCAGTGGACTGGTAGAGCGTGAGGTAGTAAGTTTTACTGCATATCGATTACCGTTACTGTCCTGGAATACTGGTTCATCTAAACCATTCTTGATGGTAACGATGACATCGCTACCAAAGACACCCTCTGGTGAGATAGGGGAGGTAACGACTTCCAAGTTGCCGGTAATATCACCGGAACCAAAGAGCCCAAGGTTTTGAAGACGATTAGATTCCACACCACCATAATGGAAGATGGATAGGATAGGGTTTGAAGTACCAGACACCACCATGTAGTCGGCTGCGAATGACTCGGATGAGGAACCATCTGCAAATAATGATTCAGGGATAATAATGTCGATACTGTCGGCATAGGTTACCTCACCAAGGTTTGGATCAAGGTAAGTAATTCGGACAGTAATAGCATCTGGATATGATCCTGCAAACTGCTTATCTTTGGTGGCTGTAAACTCGAGTTGAGAATTAGACTGAGATCCGATGGATCCAATATTGGAATAGTTGAGAGTCCATTCGTATTCAACTGCTTGTGAAAAATTGGTGTAGTACTGATCGTATGGTGTAGCTCTGAATACTCGTTTGGCACCTGGAACCACGATTGCGGAATTGGTATTGGCCTCTGCGCGACTAAGTACGGCATCTGGTTTTGGAGTACCACTTGGATAGACAGCAATGTCAGCAAAGCCACTAATCGTTTTCCCATCTAAGTTACAGTCGGCTTTAATTCCACGTCCAACCTTACGGTAGAGATCGAGGTTTGGATTGGCTGTGGCAGTTACACTATTGTTTGGATTAACTTCGAGATTGGAAATGATTCCAAATGCACCACCGGTCAAGGACCAGGAACAAGTGGCACCGGTTAGTCTCACACCATTAGAGTTGTATGGGTGTGCAGTAAAGATAGTTTGAGATCCGGCTGACAATGTTTGAATCCCAGGCGTGACCTTAACGTATGCAAATGAATTATCAACACCTGCAATTCCGAGATCTGACATTGCAAACCAACGTTCTTCAAAGTCGTCTGTGGTTGGCTTGTACATGAATGTTTTAGGACCAAAGTTGAAGGTATAGTCCGGTACATGTGGATCGTGATCTAGGCTTTGAGGAAGTGGGTTTTGGAACTCTTGTTGACCTCCATAAAAGACTGCCTTATCACCAAGTGAATATCCCTGAAGGTTATATGCGGCTGTATAGATGTTTTGATCACCTGGCTCTGAATCTGCATTCAATGAGTTAATGTAATCGGTGTCCTGGAACCACTCAGAGCTGCGGAAGTTTTGTGATTGAGCAGTGACAGCAACAGGCAGTCTGAAATAAGTAACGTTGTTGCCAGTGGCAGTTGTATAGTTGCCTGCATTTTCTAATCCACCAACTACAGCAGGGGAGGACAGCATGTCAGCAAGAGCAAAGAAGGCTTTACCACGATTCTGATTTCCAGCTTCATCTTTTAAGGCCCAGCGATCATCTAGCAAGGAACCGGAATAGTTGCCGGTAGCCTGGTTGCCGTTGGTGCCTGACCAACGGTTGTTAGATTCGTTCCAGGCATAACTAATGTTGCCAACGAACCTGTATGAAAAATTGGCAACCGTTTGATTTGCCCCGAACTTGAAGCGAAGATTAGAGCCGGTTGTATGAACTGGGTGCACACCGTCATCAATGACCCAGAAGGTTTTGAATCTTTCTGCAGAACCGTTGGTAACAACTTCCACTTCCTTAAGCCATGTAGCACCACCGATTACTGCTAGTTTTCCACCAGCGAAGTTCTTGATAACTTTATGACCATAACGGCCCTGAGGAACCGGAACAACTTCGCCATCAGAGGTGATCATAAAGCGAAGATGGCCTAGCTTTGCAACTGTGCCAGGAGTCCAACTGGGGGAGAGTTGACCAATGTAGTCTGAGCCTAATTCTGATGCTGTTGATGCACCTACATTTGATGTGTTGATAATAAAGTGTTCACCAACGGTGGTCACAAAGCGAGCACTAAGAAGGGCCTCGGTTAGCTTGGTGCTGGAGATAGGACCTCCAACGATAAAGAAGTTCTCATCACTCACATCATTGCGTCCTGAGCCCCCAAGGTCACTAAGACGGATACGAGCCTGACTAGTAGGGGTTAAGTCTTCAGGTATAGCCCACAAGAAAGAAGTACTACCCTTGGAAACAATACCAGTTCCAGCTCCTGGAAGTGGAACCCAACTGGTGCCACCGTTAGATGAGTATTCGAGTTTAAGATCGTTATTGGAATTTGTTTCCCAGGCAATTGTGTGAGTGGTGCCTGCTGACCAGTATTCACCACCGTTAGGGGAGGTTATAGCAAAGTTAACACCTTCACCAATAGTAAAGTCATCTGATCTATCCCATCTACCAGTTTGATTTACTGCACATGATTCTGGATTAATGTAATCATTGCCTGTAAGTTCTTTGGTTTGAATACAAATTCCAATATTTGCCTCATTGGTTAGAGCTTGAGGAGTCAACCAACTGTAGGAACTATCAATTGGTTGATTCTGTTTGATAAGTTTCCAGTTGAGACCTGGACTTTTCCACCACAATGAAACAAAGTCAAAATCTGATTGATAGTTCCAGCTTATGGTGGTTCGGTTTCCGCCGGGAATTTGGTCACCGAGTTGAGGAGAGGTGATTTCGACTGAATGATTTTGGATAGCGACTGGATCCGAGACATCGCTTACAACAGAACAATCTGGTTGATATTTACCTTGATCATCAAAATAGTGGCCTAAACAAACCCGAATTTGGATATCAGTATTGTTCTGAATTTCAGAAGGAATAGTAAAATCGAAACTTCCATCATTGGTTACAGATGAGAAATACAGATTCCAATTGGTGGATGAGGTTGGTTTCCACCAAATAGAAGCGTAAGGTTCTGTAGAGTTTGTATCCCAGGTAATTGGGTATGTACCCAATCGATACCAGGTGGTATCGGCGACTGGTGAAGTAATAATTAACCCGGTATCAACGATCTCAAATACATCACTTTCATCGGAATAGAATGAATTCCCACCATCATTACAGGTAGCAACTGTATTACTACTGCCCATACAGAATCTAAACTTTGCTGCACCAAGCGGATAGCCAATTGGAACGTCAACTTGAAAAGTTTTAGTACTAGAACTAATTATTGAAAGTGGGAACTCCAATAACTGCCAGTCCTCAGCTTGTCCTGCCTTAGCTTCTGAAATCCAAATTGAACTCCAGGTATTATTAGTGATATTTCTGGCGGTTACGGTGACCTGTGCTTTATAGCCTCGAGCAATTTGGTCGCCATTAGTTGGTGATATGATTTGTAGTTTAGTTTCGTCAATGCCTTGGATGGTAATACCTTGAACACCACCAGCGCCATCGTTTGAGCCTCGTCCGATTGGATCAGAAGTTGTATTGTCACCGTTTCCATCATTGCCACCAACGGTCGTACCTCCTCCTGTACCAGTTCCGCCAATGACCGGCTTCTGACTGCTACCGATGCCACCATTTTCCTGTGTATGGTTCAAGAAAAGACCAGTGCTACCAATAACTGTCTTGTCCTTTACGTTATTCCAGAGAGCAAAATCACCTGAAATATCAATCATGTCAGTGTTGTAGGTTTGAGCGACATCTTCGTTGATTGGCGGGAATGGGTTGCCGTATACACCTCCAACCACGTGAATGTTTTCACCATCAACAACTACTTCTGGATAGAAGTTAACACCAGACAGAAGTGCAAATACCTCCCAGCCACTGCCTGGATTGTTCAGATTAAGACGTTCGATAGTGGAGTAGAGGAGAGCGCTCTGATTTTGGTTTTCGACCACCTTAGGGACGTTAATGTCACCGGACACTACGTAGAGGTACTCACCAACCTGAACGAATCCAAACTCTGCATGACCAAAGTTAGTGGAACCCCAAGCTGTTGCTTCACCTTCCCAGCTATCTCCAATCACGTTTCCTTTGGAGTCGATTTCTATTCTTCTGACTTTATCTAAAATTGTTTGCTGGTAGCGGTTTTCTGTAACGTTAAAAAGCAGGTCGATACCACCTGCAACGTATAGCCAGCGCTTTCCCCCCTGATTTACAGATACCATTTTGGAATGAGCTGCTTTTTCTGCACCGTCACGTTCAAGGGTAGACCAGATTTTCTCAAGATCTGGATCTGGGGCGACACTAGCGCGGCTACCAGATGGGGGATTGAGCAAAGAACCAATCTCGGTAGCAAACAATACGGCTGCAAATACAGCAATAATAGCCCCTAAACCGATAAGATTCCGTCGCAGGTATCTGCGATCGGCTATTTGGCTAATTATCTGCTCCAGGAAAGTCATTAGTTTTTTTGATTTGCTTATATTATTGTAGCAAATAATCCTCAAAATGTGAGGATTATTACGCTATTTTTTGGCTAAAAAGTCAAGAGGTCTAATTGTCGACGTTTTGGTCGAGTTCGAGTGGGTAGTAGGTCATGATGGCTTCCTTGATATAGTCTTCATCGGCAACAAGGAAGGTAAGGGGTTGGTCGAACTGGGCCATGAGGTCGGCTACTAGTTCGGTGGATGGGTGAGCCATTGCCACAGAAATAACACCATCTGGAGAACGATCTACGGCAATAGCTAAATACTGCTGTGCGATTTGTTTAGGTATAACTCGAACCGTATTACCATCTAGGTCGTAGCGTGAGAGATCGATGCCAGGAATGCGGTACTGGCTAGCAAGAGCTTGGACGATGTCCTGTCTAGTAATTTTATCTGCCTCTTCGAGAATTTCACCTAGTTTTTTTCCACTACCTGGTTGAAGCTGAAGGGCCTTGATCACATCTTCGTTGGTGATGCGACCTTCGGCAACCAATATTTCACCAATGCGATGACTAGGTTTAATAACTCTAACCTTTTGATGTGAATGGTTTGATTCTTGTGGTTGTTGTGAGAGCAGGCTTTTGTCAGAAATCTTCGAGGCGAGACTTGCGGGGCGGGGGACAGACTGTAATTGAAAGAAGCTTTGTCGACCGGCGGACTGAACATTGATGTTTCCGTAGTTAAAGATGTTTTGTAGATATCCCTTCATTTCCACTTGAATATCTTGAACCTGGTTAAAACTAAGCTGTGAAAGCCGACGATTAAAAAGTGAGACAAGCGCAATATCAATAAGCCGATCATGAGTGATAATCCAGGCATCCTGATACCAGAATGTCCATTCGGTCATGAAGAAGCTTATGACAAAAACAATATACAAACCACTGAATATCCAGATTGCCAATACACCTGCTGGATCCGAAGTAATTCCGACTGCCTGGAATACAACATACGAAAGCGAAACAGGGAGAAGCATGATTAAGGACCAAACCGCAGGAAGAAGGAGATCTAGAATATGCCTTCTTACGATAAGTGGTTCGTCATTGTAGGCTTGTTGATTTGGATATTCGTGTGTCATGTAGTTGATAGGAGCTGATTGTATGCAAGGATGCCCCCAATCCAAGATATGGTGATTACTGCAATTACGATGGCAATATATAATCCGATCGCAACGCTAGTTTTATCACCTCGAAATCCAATCCTAAATTTAACTAAGTGAAAAATATTGATAATCGTAAGCATAGGTAGCAATGGCGAGAAAGAAGATAATGTAGATTGAAATAGATATTCATTTTGTCACTTCTATTTCGAAGTTGAGATGTTGGTATGCCTTTGGGGTAACAGCACGTCCCTGGGCAGTACGTTGAAGAAATCCTTGTTGGATTAGGTATGGTTCATATACATCTTCAATGGTTTGAGATTCTTCACCAAGACTGGCAGCAAGTGAGTTAACTCCAACTGGCCCTCCTTTAAATTGCTGGATGATGATTGTTAGGATCTTACGATCTAATTCATCAAGTCCTGCATCATCGATGGCCAAACTAGTGAGAGTGTTGGCTACCACTTCACGTGTAATGTTGCCTTCGTTTTTTACAGTTGCAAAATCACGTACTTGCTTTAAAATTCGGTTTGCAGTGCGTGGAGTAAATCGTGAACTCAGCGAAATTAACTCGGCAGCTGAGTCGGGTAATTCTACATTGAGAATTGTACTGGCTCGCTGCACAATTTTTTGAATGTCTTGTGCAGAATAATAATCCAAGCGATGAAGCGCACCGAATCGATCTCGTAGGGGAGAGGAGAGAGAACCTACACGAGTTGTTGCACCAATGAGAGTGAACTTGGGAAGTGATAGTTTAATCGAACGGGCTGACGGACCTTTACCAACCATAATATCTAAGAAGAAATCTTCCATGGCAGAGTAGAGCACTTCTTCGATACTACGACCAAGGCGATGAATTTCATCGATAAACAACACATCACCCTCTTTCAAATTGGTGAGAATTGATGCTAGATCTCCTGGGCGCTCAATAGCAGGACCAGAAGTACTATGGAGGTTCACTCCCATCTCATTGGCGATAATGTGAGCTAGGGTTGTTTTACCCAGTCCCGGTGGCCCAAACAGTAGAATATGATCCAAGGGTTCTTCACGCATCTTGGCAGCAGAAATAGCAATCCCTAAAGCATCCTTAATAGGGTCTTGTCCGATGTATCCATCAAAAGACTTAGGGCGAAGACCAATATCTATGGCTTCATCCCCAGGAATTGCGTTCTGGTCAATAATTCTATCTGTTTCCATGGCTCTATTATACCGAGCCAGCGAGCTTCAGGCCACCTAATGTTGCAAGGGTAACCAGTACGGATGCTGCCAGAGCTCCTGCAAGGATGGCAGGCATTGCATTGCGATATGGAATACCAAATAGGTAGGCAACGATTGTGGCTGTCCAAACCCCAGTAAGTGGAAGCGGAATAGCAACTAGAATAATGAGAGCCAAACTACCCCAACGATTTACCGTCTCAGAATGCTGACGATATTTAGCATCAAAAAATATTTGAGCGTATTCTCCCAACTTGTCATGCAGTCCTTTAGTCCAATTGATCAAACCATCTAAGAAGGGGAGGAGTAGCACTGGAACCAAACCACTTCCAATAAAGGCGAGTGCCAAAACGAGAGTTGGTGATAGTTGGTGAACAACAATACCCAAGGGAATGCTAGCTCGCACCTCTAAGAGGGGAATGAAACTAGTTACAAAAACAGAAATAACTGGGTTAAGAGAGCCAAGGTAATCTAACATGGAAAATATTTATTCCAATTAATATAGCACCCAGAATGATGCGATAGATTGCGAATGGAATAAGACTATGTGTCTTTAAGAAATCGAGCATGAACTTAATTGCAATGTATCCAGAAATAAATGCAGTAGTAAATGCGATCACTAAAACAGTGATATCCATATTGGCTGGGGGAGAGGAGATGACTTGCAATAAAGAATAACCACCTGCCATAAGAATAGTTGGAGCACCGATGAGAAATGAGAACTTTGCTGCCTGATCTCTTTTTAATCCCTGATAGATACCGGCCGAGATGGTGGCTCCAGAACGTGAGACACCGGGAATTACAGCTGCAGCTTGAGCGATACCAACACTAATAGTGTCCCATATAGTTACCTTGCTGAGATTGCGTTTTGGTTTAGCAATCTTTTCGATCACGATAAACAAAATACCAACTGCAATTAAGGCAGAGGCGACATAGACGGTCTCGCGAGCGATGCCTTCTGCGATGTCCTTCATTAATAATGCTCCGAGAATCGCTGGAATGGTGGCAATAAGAATGTATTTAAATAGGAGCTGATGTTCAAAGCTGGCTTTAGTTTTAGATTTAGAAACAAGAGCTAAATAAAACTCTTTCCAGTCAGACCAAAAGTAAATGATCACCGCGAAGAGGGTAGCGAAGTGCATGACCATATCAAATTCCAAACCCTGGTCCGGCCAACCTAGAAGATCGCGACCAATTACTAAATGCCCAGTTGAACTAATGGGCAGGAATTCGGTAAGACCTTGAATCAAACCAAGAATGGCTGCCTGAATGTATGATGCGTACATTTCCATTAGGGAACTACTACATTAATTTTCCATGTAACTACCGGTCCGAACCATGTCACAAACTCTGAAACGAGCCTAAATGACTCTTGGTAACTACCGACCTTTTGCGGTGCAGTTATCGTGAAGGTGAGCATGAACTCATTACCTGGGAGAATAGTTAGGAAGGTGTTTGAGACCCGATTAGAACTTTCCCAACTTGGATTGTAGATTAAGCTAGTACGATCATTGGGGCCAGTAGTACCAAGTTTTACCTGACCATGGTTGAGTTGTCTCCAGTTGCGGCGACCAACTTGCCGATCCAGTGTTTTTGAATCTGACTGAGACAGTCTTGCTCTCACCGGGTGAGGGTGAGGTCGTCAGACTGACTGACCAACGATGCTCCATATGCATTTGGTGACAAAAAATAACAAGTCTGAATCTCCACTGCCAGTAACATTGATTTCCCAATAGATACCCAAGTCATTAAACCAACTTACGTATTCTGATACAGGACGGAAGTATTCTTTAAACGTTCCTGCAACGTCAGGAGTTTTTACTTTGAATTCAAATCTAAAGTACTTCACCTGATCTAACATAGTTAGAGCACATCAAACTCATACGGTTGGAAACCCAACCAACTACTGTCTTGAAAATACTTGTTCTGTCTAAATTTTGATCGGTTCCTAATTTAACGTTAGCGGTTGTTTGGTTTGCCAATGATGTCCCAAGCAACATTACTCTTGCAGTTACATCTACCCAGAGGTTTGGTGGTTTGACCAGGAGCTAAAACAAGGTATGGGCTTTGTTTAACCCAAGTCATGTTGCAGTTAGTAGTTCTTGGTTGCTGGAAGGTGAGCGAGAAGGTTATTGGTAAATGCTCCAGTGCTCTCTACAACTGCTTTTACCCCTCGGAACCATTGAACCAACCTGGAAGGTAACTCTTCCAGTGTTGTCTGTATTACCAACTCCATAGCTGTTTACGAGACGTCGATTGATTAAATTACCTTCACCATTAAGTCTGATGGTTACTGGAATATTGGGTTGTGCAACACCACTGCTATCAGCAACTGCGAATCTGCACCAGACTCATCAATCACCTGCAACGATTGGTTTTTGACGCGCTAATTACTGCAGACTGTGAAAGCTTTGGTAGCTGAACTAATGCCAATGCATTTGAACCCATAACCAAAGTCGGTGGACGGACTGGCTGAGCCGAGGAGTGTTGGTAGTAGTTAGTTTAGCCTCAAGTTGGGGAAGAAATAGATTACTGAGTTATGATGTTAACGAAGATACTGGTGACAATGGCAGTAAGTAAAGGACGAGCCCGCTCCTTGAGAGTAACCACCATCCAAGTCGGGTACTGCGATTTCTTCACCAGGTGCGGGTGAGGTCTAAACCAACACCGTAGTTGGTAAAGTAAGACTTTTTCAGAGTCTGACTCAGAGAACCTACGCTTATTACTGAAGAATATGCAGCGGGGAGACCTATCTGAACCAGCATTTCCTGCTGCGTACAAATAACGGCTACATTATTATTAATAGCGTAATTTATGGCAACCTTAAGATTTGCATCTGGGTATGCAGCACCAAAACTCATATTGATAATGCGAGCACCATTATCTACTGCATAGTAGATTGATTTAACTACGTCGCCGTACTCACCACCGCCTGCGTTGTTAAGGCCTTTTACAGGCATAATGATTGCTTGTTGATTTACTCCAGCAATTCCTTGTCCGTTATTAGAATTAGCAGCGATGAGGCTTGCAATTCCAGTGCCATGACCATGATAGTCTTTAACGTCTGAGTTCTTTTCAGCAAAGTTATATCCATGATAGTCATCGATATACCCGTTACCATCGTCATCCTTGTTGTTGTTAGGAATCTCGTTGTTGTTGGTCCAGATTCTGCCAGCAAACTCTGGATGGGTAAGTTCTATTCCAGTATCAATAACCGCAACGATGATATTGCTTCCGGTGGTATAGTCCCAAGCCTGAGGAATCTGCATGGTATTTAAATACCATTGCTGATGGAAGTAGGGGTCGCTGGCAATTTGAGTGACCTGGAAATCAGATTGGGTTCTAGAGATTGTGCCTGCGACGCTGAAGTCGGAGGGGTTGGAACTGGCCTGGACGTGACCGATAGAAGTAGTCACTAAGTACAGGGCCAAGATTAATTTTGAGATTGACCGCATAGAGTAATTTTAGCACAGGAAAGCCTTTTTGGGTTTGACAAATTCCAGATATACCTCTAATTTGGTTGCTGTTAAGGTTAATATAGATATAGTAAATACAGAGCAGGGTCTATAGCTTAGTGGTAAAGCAGCTGCCTTTTAAGCAGTGGATGAAGGTTCGATTCCTTCTAGACCCACCAACAAATCGCCCCAGGCGATTTTTTAGAATCCAAAACCAGAAAATGGAGATTGATTAGGATTGTCTATTTGCTTACTAGATTCTGGTGCCAGGATCTGAGTAGTTGAGTTATGGTTTTTGAGATTCAGAGTAAGGTCGAAGGCGGTTGGAGAGTTACCATGCACATATACACCAGTTGCTGCGATTCTAACTATCTCAAAGTCTGAATAGCTAATATAGATATCTGGCTCATAGTCTGATAAGAATTCTAAATCTGGGAACTCGGCTGGAAGTTCTGGTAATGACTGTGATAAAAGTTTGATACTCTCTGGATTAAACTTGGCTTTGTAATGATAGACTCGCTCACCGTTAACAAAAGAGACGGGTAAGGTTTCAGTAATTGTGAACGGAACTGTGCTAGATAGATTTTCTTCTAAATCAGAAATTTGGTCACCAGCAATTTGAGGAAGAGGGGACTGGGATGATTCAGTATTAATTCGGTACCAATTATTGTCACCACCTAGTGAAATAGGAACGAGAGTGGGAATACTCACGTCTGCTAGTTGAAAGTAGGTATTGTCTGGCAGACCAACCACCTGGCCGGAGAGTCTGATTTTGCCACGACTATTACCCCCGATAATTGTGGAGTTCACCCGATATGCAGGATAATCTCCAACTGTAGTATCGAGCGTGCCTTGAAGGGCAATGTCAGCAGTGTCGATATTCCCGATAATATTGCTAGAGAGTCCGCCATTAAGATTGAGGTCAATTTCAAAATCAGCACTCATGAGCTCGAGCAATTGTTTACCAGTATGAGCAATTACGTCGTCGGGTTCAAGAGCTGGTTTAGTAGCACATCCGGTAGCAAGTAGGGCAATCCCAAGCATTGGGACTAGAAGTTTTGGTTTTAAATTCATGCACTCATTATAGCAGGGCTACACGACCTGAATGAGACCTAGAGATTTTAGTTCTTCTCGCATCGCTGGATACTGCGGAAGTTGTTGTAGTTTCTGGAGTTCTTTTTTAACCACACCGGGTGAAACCTTTTTAACAGCACCTGCTAACTTTTTAATTTGATTTGCAGTTTTAGCATCATACTTAAACCCTAGAGCATGACGCATCCTAATAGCTCGAAGAATTCGGATTGGGTCTTCTTGGAATCTAATTTCTGGATCACCAATCGCACGGATAGTTTTAGATTTAATATCCTTCTGGCCACCCAGGTAATCCAGGTAACGTTTGGTCTTTGGATTGTAGTAGATCGCATTAATAGTGAAGTCTCGGCGCTCTGCATCTTGAGCTACTAGTTTTACGAATTTAATCTCGTCTGGATATCTTTTAATTACACTAAAGTCACCATGGTAAAGATCTTGGCGGAATGTAGTTACCTCGTAGTGTTTACCTTCGTAGACAAATGCAACTGTTCCAAATTTTTCATCAACGATGGATGGAATGATGTTGTTGCGACGAAGCACCGATACCACTTCCTGTGGTATGGCAGAAGTAGCGATATCGACATCATTACGATCTGACTGACTACCAATTAACAAATCTCTGACTTGGTTGCCAACAATATATGCACCATAGCCAGCATCCTGGAGCCAGAGCGCTGGAGTGAAGATGGTTGAGAGATTAGTCATGATGAAGTCCGAATAACTGGATAGCGTTTTGGGTGGTAGCGTCGACCACTTCTTTTACAGAAACTCCTTTAAGTTCTGCAACCATTCTAGCTGCCTCAACCACATATGCTGGTTCGCATCTTTCACCGCGTAGTTGCTGTGGGGGAAGGTATGGTGAGTCGGTTTCAAGCAGCATTCGATCGAGGGGAATGATTTTAACCGCTTCTTGTAATGTCTTACTACTTGGATAAGTAACTATATTATTAATACCTAAATTAAATCCTAGTTTTAAAAACTTCTGAGCATAGCTTGGGGTTCCTGTGAATGAGTGGACCACTCCAGGATGGCGACCGTTGAGGTGGGGAAGGTAGAAATCTTCCAATACGGAAATAACCTGAGCATATGAATCCCGACAATGCAGAATGACTGGCAGTTGATGCTTGATTGCGATTTGGAGTTGTTGTTTAAAGGCTTCTACTTGGTCTCCGGCAGAAACTAGGTTGCGATAGTAGTCGAGACCAATCTCACCAATAGCAACAACCTTAGGGTGGGATGCTAGTTCCTCAATGACTTCAATTTGCTGATCGATTTGGTCAGCAGAATGGGGATGGACTCCAACGCTTGCCGATAACCAATCAAATCGCTCTGAGAGTTTCACGGATTCTTGAGACGATTTTGCATCAACTCCAATATTTACTGCTGCTAATACAGAAGCCTGTTTCATTCTCTCAACCACTTGCTCTAGGTCGGCGTGGAATTGAGGGAAGTTGAGATGAATATGTGTATCTATTAGTTTCATTGAGCGTTTAACCAACTAGCAATAACTACTAATAATACTATTAAAACGCTGGAGATGATATTTTTGTTGCTCCACTTTTCTTTCAACAAATGTGCAGAGAACCAATAGACCAAGATGGGGGAGATTACCATTACCAACATTGAAGAGGCCAAACCAATTTGTTGGAAGGAGGTGTAGATAGCAACTACCGCTAACACTGCTAAGCCGCCCAACATCATGGAGTAAGGGATGTGGTTCCAGCGCATGATAGAGAAGTTGGGACGAGAAACAATCGTAAGCGCTACGAAGATAAAGGCACACCTAATTAAATACAGTTCAATTGGCGGAAGACAGAAAGGAGGTTGTTTACAAAAATTAGTTCAACTCCATACACTCCCCAAAAACCCATAATTGAGAGAAGTTCGGGACTGAGTTTTATTCTTTTATTACTAAGATGGGCCCAGGCCAAAATGAGAGCAGAAGCAATGATTGCAAAGTAAATAATGGTGCTACGCTCAGCTGGAAAAGCAAGTGAGGCTATTAAAATAGCGGCCAATGGCTTGAAGATAATAAACGGCTCTACGTTTGATACGCTTTCACCTTCTAGCCCACGGAAGAATAGCACGTTTGCAAAAGTGCCTAGACCCGCAAGGCCAAGGATTTGTGGCCAGTTATCAAAAATCATTTGTTTAGTTGGGAACTGATCCAAAAGAATGGATAGGATTACGAGCACTGTAACAATCCCCAAAAAAGCCAACCAATTGAATTCCCTAAAGGTAAGCCTGCCAAACCTACGAAGAAAAAGCTTGGATAAAATTAAACTGCCAGCATCAGTGATGGCAGCTAGGAGAGGAAGGGCGAGAACAAACATTAGGTTTCAATACGTGGGAATAGAATTTTACTGGTACTCAGTTGATGCCCCACGGGTAGCGAAGCGTGTAGTTCTGAGTCTAATGAGATTGTATCAGTATTGATTGGATGTAAGCCAATTTGATGGCGAATCTGATTACAGGTATCTGGTATGATTGGATATAACAATACCGAAAGCTGCTTGATGGTGTGTAGCAGGTTTACAATTGCCTGGTTGGCAGCATTCTGATCCGTCTTGGATAATTCCCAAGGTTTTGTTGCATCGACATATGCGTTGCAATTTCTAACCACTTCCCAAACAGAACCAATGGCCTTATCAATTGCAAACTCTTCGAAATACTGATGCCAAGTTGCTATGGATTCGTCGGTTAAAATATGGTGGTCGGGTGTCTGTGGAATAATTCCATCAAAGTTTTTGTTGGCCAAAGTCATTACCCGACTTACTAAGTTGCCTAAGTCATTGGCTAAGTTTGAAGTATAAACTTCTTGCATGCGGGTAGGGGAGTAATCTCCGTCATCGAATGTGGGAATTGCTGCTAACAAATAGTAGCGGGTGGCATCAACTCCATAGACATCAATAAGATCATTTGGGCTCACCACATTACCAATTGATTTACTCATCTTCTGACCACTGCTGGTAATAAAACCATGGACCAGCAGATTGCGTGGCAACTGTAATCCAAGTCCAGTAAGCATGGCAGGCCAAATCATGGCATGGAATCTAAGGATGTCTTTCCCAATGACTTGGACATCTGCTGGCCAGTAGCGATTGAACTTGGTTTCATCATCGGCATACCCAATGGCACTAATGTAGTTCGTAAGCGCATCTGACCAAACATACATTACATGGTTGTTGTCATCAGGAACTGGAATACCCCACGGTAGCTTGTCTTGCTGCCGAGAGAAACTAACATCGGATGCGCCATCCTTAATAAAGTTTAAAATTTCTTTACCACGATGAGCCGGAACCACTTGAAGGGTATTACCAATCGCACTTTGTAGTTCAGAAGTGTAGTTGGACAACTTAAACATGTAGTTGTCTTCCGATAACTCAATTACGGTTTTATTGTCGTATGCGCCTGACTTGTAATCAGTCTCTGTGATATAGGCTTCGTCGTTTACACAATAGTACCCTTGGTAATGACCAAGATAGATATCGCCCTTGGTGGCAAGCTGGGACCAAACCCTTTGAGCGGCTGGCCAATGTCTATTCCGATCAGTAGTTCTAATAAAGTCGGTATATGAAATATTTAATTTGGAGGCTAGCTCCTTAAACTCGTTACTAATCTCGTCAACGAACTGTTGGGGCGAGAGGCCTTTGGTTTGGGCGGTGTTATAGATTTTAATTCCATGTTCGTCAGTACCAGTTAGGAAATAAACATCTTTTCCAAGTAGTCTTTGGTAGCGTGCGATGCTGTCGGCAATCAAAAGCTCTAGAGCGAATCCAATGTGTGGAGCCGCATTAGCATAGGCGATTGAGGTGGTGATATAAAACTTTTGTTTGTCCATAATACTGTCTTATTATAGCTCTTTGGCTACAATAACATCATAGAGATGATAATAACCAAGATTACCCAACAAGCCAAGAATAATAGTCGTGCCTCCATATTTGTAGACGACAAATTCTATATGGGGGTAAACAAGTTTGTAGTTTTTAGGTTGGGGATTAAGACTGGCCAGAAACTAACCCCTGTATTAATAGAGCAATTAAATAGCGAAAACGAATCAAACAATATTTGGGAATATTCATTATGGCTATTATCTAAAGCTCCCAAAAGCGTTTACCAAATGAAGCAAAAGTTAATGCAAAAATTTCCAGACCAGGAAGTGGGGGAGACAATTGATCGGCTCGTAGCAGATGGATTACTGGATGATGACAGATTGGCTCAGCAATTAGCCGAACGACACTACAGAGAACAACTGAAGAGCAGGATTGAAGCAACGGCACACATAATAGCAAAGGGTATCGATGGAAGCATAGCCAAGGAAGCATGTCAGATTCTTGATTCTGATTATGAACAACTAACCGTTGTGAAGTTGGTTGAATTCAAGCTCAGGAATAAACAAATATCCAAGGACAATATAACCAAAACGAGCCAGTATCTGGCTCGTAAAGGTTTTAGCTATATGGCTATTAAGTTAGTGGTGGCTGACTTAGGCAGAGATGTTGAGTAGGGAACCGATTTGAGGTTGATCAAAACCGATTACAACCTTCTCTACGAAATCATCACCTTCCTTGAACTTAAGAATGCTAACTGGAACACCAAGCTGCTGGCTTTTTTCTACCATTTCGGTACGAGCTGCCATGTCGGTTGCAACGTCCTTGTTTTCGAAAGCAACGTTATTCTCTCCTAACCAGTTTTTTAATAGCCCACAGTAGTGGCAGGTAGGAGTTGAGTAGATGGTGTAGCTGACTAATTCCATAATTAGTTTGGTTAGAAGTTATATATATTTATCGTATCAAAGCTGGCAATACCTATTTGACGTAACCCTGGTCGGCGAAGTTAGTTCCAGGATCACGACCCAGAAGGTAGTTGTAGACGGCTAGCGCTGCCTTAGCACCTTCACCTGCAGAGATGACAGTCTGTTTAAACGGAACAGTGGTAATGTCTCCGGCTGCAAACACCCCTGGAGTTGAGGTTTGGCCAAAGGAATCGATAATAATCTCACCTGATTCATTAAGGTCTACCAGGTCCCCAATAAATTCTGCATCGACATATTGTCCGATTTCTACAAATACCCCTTCGGTTGCAATTTCTTGTTCACCTTCTGGTGTAGAAACAGTTACCGCGTTAACAAATGCATCTCCCTTAATTTCTTTAATAGATGAATTGAGCAGGTATTTAATGTTAGACTCCTGTTTAGCTTTTTCTACTAAAATTGATTCTGCTTTAAAACTATCCCGACGATGAATTAGAGTAATGTCTTTGGCAATCTTTGAAAGCA
The DNA here is from genome assembly GCA_041389145.1 of Patescibacteria group bacterium. GTDB lineage: Bacteria > Patescibacteriota > Kazan-3B-28 > Kazan-3B-28 > Kazan-3B-28 > JAWKSK01. The sequence goes on from JAWKSK010000003.1 coordinate 67,184, forward strand.
AGAGGGCAGCATCAAATGCAGCACTTCCACCACCCACTACAACCACGGACTTGTCTTGGAAGAGGGGAGCGTCACAGGTTGCACAGTAGACAACACCCTTATTGGCGAACTCTTGTTCTCCAGGAACATCAAGGTGACGGTGTTTCTTGCCCGCACAGATAATTACACTTCTACCAGAAACAACTGAGTCATCGTGAAGCGTTAAATCAAAATCTCCTTCGGCCTTGGCAATTGATTTTACCCAAGCCAACTTAATATCTGCGCCAAACTTTTTTGCTTGTTTAGCAAAGCGATCCATTAGGTCTGGACCTGTAGCAAAATCGACACCGGGATAGTTCTCAATGTCATTGGTAGTCGCTGTCTGACCACCCATATCTCCACTGACCACTAGGGTCTTTAGAGTTCTACGAGTAGTGTATAGAGCAGCTGCGAGGCCAGCGGCACCAGCCCCAATAATAATTACGTCATATTTATCCATAGCTTCATTATAGTAAACGTGGCAAGCCTAATTGCAAAGCCCCACTTGGAGCGGGGCTTTGTTTTTGTAATTTGAGAGAAGATTAGTAGTTATCGTCGTCAGAGTCGTCATCCATATCAAATTCTTCGTCAGAATCGTCGTCATCTTCGTCATCTAATTCTTCTTCCTCTTCAGCTTCTTCTTCGGTTTCACCGTCCATGTCAGCATCGGAGTCATCATCGGAATCGTCAGAATCCATAGTATCTGTTTCTTCCTCAGTGGTTTCTTCAGTTACTTCTTCATTCTGATCGTCCATAGTCATATCCATTTCGTCGTTCATGTAATTAATTCTTTCTATTAAAAATATAG
>JAWKSK010000004.1:0-50158 GCA_041389145.1 Patescibacteria group bacterium
CCGATCGATATAGTTTCTTCCCACACTCCCTACCCGTTTGGCATAGCTTACAAAAATCGTCTTATCCAAAATAAAATCATAGCTAACAGCCAGACCAGTCATTCCATTTTCTTCACCAGGTTCCCATCCCAGATTCAAACTATAAATTGGTTCTGGATCTATCTCATAGTACCCAGCATTGTTGAGGTTATTAATTGCCCACACCTTACCATCCAAACTGGTAGCAAACATGGACCACTCATCTGCTGTAAGATCTACTGCAGTAACTAATGGGATATCATCAATCCCCTTCACCACCGCTCTTCCCCAGGTAGTAGCCTGATACTCTGCAGGTGGTAGATTGTTTAGTCCAAACCTAAGTTCAAATCCAAACTTGGCCAGTAGCCCTACTAGCACCAACAGTCCAATCACTAACCCAAATCCAGCTACCGAGTTCTTCATATATTACTGAACCAGGATCGATCCCCCTTGTGATGGGTTTAAATGATTATGAAATCCAAAACTACCAGCACTCTTGAATTCAAATTCAAAACTTTCACCCTTAGCTAATGCTCTACCAGAATCCAGTCCCGGTACACTCGTGTGAATTGGATGTGGGTTTGCAGCTGGCCATACTGACTTATCTGACTCATTCACAAACCGAATCTTATCCCCCACCTTTAACGTTACATCCACCGGACTAAACCCAGACCCATCATAGGAAACTACAACGGTTTTGTTTAAAACTACTTCCATATCATCCGCGGTACTGCCAAGTACTTTCTGATCCATCTCCACTGCTTCAGAAGAATTATCCGCTGGTTGGTTATCATCTGTTTCTACTGCCACCTTACCGCAACTTTGGGCAGTTAATCCAATCAGGATTAAACTAAATATCAAAAACTGTTTCATCGCTACTGGTTTACTCACTATTGCTCCCATTATACCTTAAAAATAAGAAAGGGAGCGGTTGCCCGCTCCACCTCCAACTTATCTAAAACGAACTACTTTTTCTTACCTTTTTTAGCGGCCATTTTGGCTCCATAAAAATAAATAATATACACATTAAATATGCGCTTAATGTGCTACAAATCAATATCATTTTTTCCTAATAAAATACCCCCGATTTCTCGAGGGTATCTATGTTGTTGTGGCAACTTAAATTTTAATTAGTCTTCATCACTATCATCTAGATCGCTTGGACTGTCGAATCCAGAATCATCAAGTTCATCTTCGTCGTCATCATGACCACCTCTTTGTTTGTGCTCACCATCCTCTAGATGATCACGTCCCCGATCTCTATGCTTAAAGATGTTCATTCCGCCCCGATGGAACTCTGCTCCAAACCGAGCTAAGAACTTAACATCTATCTCATTGGCTTCTGCCCAGGCCTTAAGCTCAGCCTCACGCTCTGCCAAGAATGCCTTACGTTCGTCTGAAGTCATATCTTTGAATGCTTCCTTATCTGCCTCAAACTGAGCTCTCAGCTCATCTCTTTTGGCAATTAGTGCATTCTTCTGATCCTCTGTCAGATTCCCCTTTTCCACCTGGGTTTCTAATCTGGCATCTACTTCAGCCTGGTGTTCGGCTTGGTGTTCTTCGGCAAGACCCTCAAACACCGCAACTACATCATCACGATTTAGGTTAAATCTATCTACCAGTCTCTGGACAATCTCATCGAACCGAGTTGTACCAGAATCATCTACTTGCGCCATTGCGCTCATACCGCCGGTAGCCACTAGCCCTGCTACTGCTACCCCAATTACGGGTAAGAATATCTTTGGAACCATAAATCTTCACTTAAAATTATAGAGTGCAGCTTGCAAGCTACACCCTATAATCCGTTCCTTAGGTTGGTGCCATTACACCATTCATATTTACCCGCGCTAGATACTCATTTATTCGTTTAGTAGTGTTCTCCAACTCCTGATAGATAGCAATTCCTGATACTACCCAGAACAAGGCAATGATGGCCATTAACGCATCCGGAATTCTAGCAACCGGGATTGATACCGGAGTACTATTCTCTGTCTTAGCCTGAGCCACCTCGATTAAAGCATTAGTGGCAGGTAGGGCTGGGATGTGCACCTTCAAGTCAGCTACATCTAAACCATCAACAATCGGGGTCTGAGTGGCAACCGGATCAATGATAGGTTCAGGAACAAAGTTAGGTTTAACCGCAATGTTGGCATTCTGAGTTACCGGAATTAATAGCTGCTGAGTTACCCCAAAGTGCTGAACCACAAACACTACCGGTCTATTTTCATAAATTCCTTGTGCGACACCAACTCCAATTTCCCTATGATAGTCACTACGTCTGGATCTGGAACAATCTCATGGTTACCAAAGTTGTTTGCATAAGAGTTATCGTCATCAATTTCAACATTGATAAAACCAGTGCCTGGTTCTGTTTGATCCCAACCAGCTGCACTTTCTTCACGAACTACATATGGTCCATTTACAAGCCCATCAAAAGCATAAGAACCATCACCGACTGTAGTCATGTTTGGTTCACCATCATCTAACGAACCATTTTCGTTCAAATCTAAATAAATAGTCCAACCTGGTATCCCAGTTTCGCCTTCACCTTCATCCCAAGCACCGTTTCCGTTAAGGTCGTTGTATTTGAAACCTGCGATGGTGTAGGTAGGATCATTATTTGGAATATTACATTCCAGGTTATAAATTGCTTGTCCTTCTTCAGTCCAGTTCTTACCTGGGTAAGATCCTCCATCGTAATCAAACGGTGGGATAATATCTCCCCAATCTTCTTGAATACCATCAAACCAGATAGGTCCTTCATGGCCATCATGACCCCCTACATCTGCAGTAGCGTTTGGCTGCTGAACGTTATATGGATTTACATTGCTACTGGTTGCATGACAAATAGTTACTTTTGCCGGTGGAGCACCAAATGTAACACCCCCTGGAACTACTACGGATAAGATTAGGGCTGCTGTAGAGACCCAAGCAGTTGCCTGACGCAGAGTTTTACTCTGGAACTGATGTAAGAACTTCATAAGGACCTTTCTAATAAAACTTATTCCGTTAAAACGGAACTTTTATAAATATTTAATATTTCTGGGAACATTCTGCCGATTTCCCCCTTATCAACAGGCTTCAGCATCATTATAGAAGAACCCTAGAGCTCGTCAATCAAAAAGGGGTACCAGACTAAGTTTAGTACCGATTTTATGTATTTCTTAGGAGATAACCAAGGAGTTGGTCATGGCCTCTACAATCTCCTTGAAGCCAATATCTGTTGGATCTTCTACAAAGATAGATACCTCCAATACCTCAGTATCAGATTTTTCTACCAGATAAACCTGGAACTTACCCTGGGTCCGGCTCACGTAATAGATAGCATCCTTACCACCAATCTGAGACGGAACTGGTTCTACCTCGACTGCTCCTACCTCTACAATATCTTTAAGCTGAGCATTTGCTACATCTACCAAGGTCTGTTCTGCAGTCTTTTCTACAGTTCTAAACCCAAGGCTGAGTCCATCGTAGAATTCTGTACCAGTTGACTGGGTAGGACCTACTAGCTGTAAGCTAACTTGGTTTTCTGCATGAGTGATCACCTCTACTTGTTCTGGGTGCTTTACCTCAAACCCAATCTTTTCATTGTTATAGGTTTCCCAGCTATCTGTTACTGTTTCTTCCTGATTTTCTTCCTCAGTCACTGGACTTGGGGTGTAATTGTTGACCAACCACCAGACTCCTCCAATTGCCAACACGAACAATATCCAAAAAATAACCTTTCCAATCTTCATTACCGTAATTATTAAATACCTATTCGGCTATATATACCCAATCTATATTATCGCCCTGATTGTTGCCAATCCTTATCTGTCTTGATTCTTCTTCAAGACCTCAATCTCTACCATCAGCTTACCCAATGAAGATTGAATACTTTCCAGAGTTTCAGTTCTCAGTTTTCCAGCTTCAGATTCCTCACCCACATCTTCTAACACATCATCCACATCTTTGTGGATTTCATCGAATTCACCCTGCATTTCGTCCACATCTACCTGGATTTCATCAATATCTCGTTCAATTTCATCGATATCTTCCTCCACAGCTTCCAAACTTTCTGTGTTTCTATTCACTGTCATCTGAATGAAAATTGCCAAGTAAATTGCCTCAAGAGAAACGGCAGTGGTTAGCAAGAGAAGGATAGCTTCAAAACTAACTCCCACAAAATACAACGCAAAGATTGCCACAAACGCAATGCTGTGTACTACTAAAGACTGCACCGAACCCACTGATTCAGTGAGTCTAATAGCAATCTCCTCCAACTTAGATTGTGGCTTCTTATCTTTCATAGTATGCCTAAAATACCAGTCCTGGAGCCAAAAATCAACCCCTAGACCAAAAGTTACTTACTAACTACAATTCCCACCTTCTTTGTCGATACTACTGGTTCATGGTAGCCAGTTCCATAATCTAACAAGGAATTCATCAGTACCTGATAGGAATAAACATAATCTGCTCCCTGTCTGGTCCCTACATCATGAGTGATAAACTGCTGCTTTTCTCTATCATATCCTTTAATCACCAACATGTGTCGCTCTGGACCACCTCCACTAAAGTATGGATTACCTAATAATCTTCCATCCGTTGGAACAATTATCAGTTTTCCTTGATATAGAGCTTGTTCAATCCGTTCTACAGTTAACTCCATGACTTCTGCTTCTACCCCTGGTACCCAAACAGTTAACAACTTAGCTGTATCTGTAGCAGAGGTATCGTGGAATGTTCCCAGGGTTTTTTCAGATAGCGCAGATAGGGCCAGAATTTCTGCTTTAGCCTGATCTTTGGATACTTGGAGCTTTCCTTCGTACCACCACTTAACAATCGCAATACTAGCCTCCTCACATGCGTCCTGTTGTCTTGGATCCTCCCATTCCCCAAAAGGAGCCTGAGCGGTAAAGGCTAGTGGAATATTTACATAATCTGCCACCTGAAAACTTCCCAGGTCTGTCAGATCTGGTGTAGTTGGCAAATCTGCTGTAGGAGACACAACTGGTGTTTGTGAATACCACAAATACCCAGCTACTAATCCAGCCAAAATCAGCCCCCAACCAATGTATATATTCTGCTTTTTCATTACCTATAATATACCCCTAATCCTCCTTTATTACAATCCCAGAGCGAACTTTTTTTCGAAAAAGTATTGACTAGCAGTCGATATTGCCATATATTGTCAGCAGTTTCGTCTGGCCATCCTTGCCAGCCTAACTACGAGTCGGGAAATTTGTTTTCCGACCTTATGTAGCACCTTTTCAGCAAAGATCTGAAGGTCCAAAAGGATACAGTGAAGGAGATTGCATGAAGTTCAACTTTTTTGCAAACATTCGCGGTCCGAGTCTCGGCGTGCTGCTGACGCTCACCGTATTCGCAATGATCGCCTTCTCCGCCGCCGGCACCGCCGCCGACTGCGTGGACCTGGACAACTCCAGCTTCATCACCTCGATGGCCAACGACATCGGCCCTCCGGCCCTGTCCGGCATCGACACATTGAAGCTCGACAGCAACCAGGGCAACAGCAACTTGACCAGCGTCGACACCGGCCGCTTCAACTTCGCCGCCGACATCGGCCCGCCGGACAAGTTCACCAGCATGATCCCCTCCGCCGCCACAAAGCACTCGCTCATCAATGCGGCAACGAGGGCCGGATATCAGATCCAGAACAACATCGCGACCTGCGGCCAGGCCGGCAACTCCGACCGATCGGCCCGATAGCTGACAACAGGAGACCCTGCTCCTGACAGACAATAATCAGGGAAGTAATAACCCAGGTCTCCAAACCCTACAGGTTGTTGCACCCCCGGCGTCCGCGCCGGGGGTTTTTTATTCAAATTTCAACGGCTCATTTTAGTGAGCCGTTAGTTACACCACTCCCCAATCACCGACTGAGGGAATTCATTATCCAATAACTCCTTACAGTCCACCTCTCCATTACCATCCCAAACTATTTCCATAGTTCCTTCATTAGATACCGCAAAGAACAATGCCCCTTCTTTATTGAGTTCTACTTCTCCCTGAACAAATACCCCGTCATGGTTTCCCACTTTAACCCTGATCTGTTTTTGATCTATTCCATATTTCTGACTAAAAGCCTGCTTTAATCCGTCTTGGTATTCATAGCCAGCTGGTTCATACGAACTGTATGCCAAAAACCCAACTACCAATACCAAGATGAAGAAAACTAACTTGGAGCTCAGACTCATTCTATTTATTTTTCTCATACACAAAATCTATCATAGTTTGTACACGAGGAGATAAATATTGAGGTAGCTCATTCAGATTAAACCAACTCACTTCTGCAATTTCTGCATCATCTTTAGTAACTACCACGTCTTTAACCACTGCCTTAAAAACTGAAACTGTATCTCTTTTATATTCAAAGTTAGACTGATAGACACCAAGAAGCTCAACTTTGATGAGTTTCATTCCTAGTTCTTCATCGATCTCTCTAATCGCAGCAGTGGCTTCATCTTCCCCCTTACGAACCCCACCCCCGGGGAAAGTCCAATATCCACGTCCATAATTATGGCGGACCATCAACACCCTTCCTTTTAAATCAAAAATTAGAATCTTAACTCCACGTGTACGTGGACGAAAAATAAACCAACCCAACTTCAAAATTGGATAAGCTATTCGATAGAGCAAATTCTTCATTTATGAAGTTCTTAATATCTTTTCCATTGCTCTCCCTTTTGCCAGTTCATCTATCAACTTATCCAAATATCTAATCTCTCTCATTGTTGTTTCCTTTATCTCCTCAATTCTGACACCACAAACAACACCAGTGATTAATGATCTATTTGGATTAAGCTTAGGAGCTTTGGCAAAGAAAGTTTCAAAATCTGTTTTGTTTTCTAGAATCTTATCCAAAGCCTTCTGACTATAACCAGTCAGCCAACTAATAATCTGGTCTACCTCTTTTTTGGTTCTCCCCTTTTTCTCGGCTTTAGTTACATAGTGTGGATATACACTAGCAACACTAGTGGTATAGATGCGATGCTTACTTTCCATCCTTGTTAAAAATCTTAATGTATCCTTCGATACTTTCTGCCGTTAACTCTGGAATGTCATCAATGTCCACATAGTAGAGATTGGGATTGGAAGTACTTAGATATACATCAACTGGGACTGGTTTAGATTCAAAACCTGACGCCATTAATCCCCCAACATTAACAACCTTATCACTTGCATATTCTCGGACCACGCCATCTAGACCGGCTGCGGTAACTATAATCTTATAATTGTCCCTATTGTTCTCAGAACCAGTCTTTCTTACGGCTGACACCACACCAGTTACCTTATGACCAGTCTTCATCAGCTCATCAATTACCTTCATCCTCCTCTTTGAATTAATAAACAGAATTGGTCCTAGGATAAATAAGACAATACCAATCAGACCCCCTAAGACTACTACCCATAGACTAGCAAGATTACCTACCACCTTATTCTGTGAAGGGTTTTCCGGGTTAAAGGCAACTTGTCTCTCACCCCCTAACGAAGGTTTTGAAGATGTGTAAAGATTTGAACGTGATACATATTCTTGACCATTGCTTTCAAAGCTAATGATTGGTGAATATGTTGTCCCATCACTACTCGAAGACTGCCTTATATCAGTCACGGTTCCGACAGTTGTTGACCAGCCTGAAGGCACGCTAATATCTGAACTAATCCAAGTAAATGCGCCACCAGCAAAAAACCCGCCGATTAGCATCATCCCTAACATCGAATTAACTCCAAATCCTTTTCTCTTTGCTTTCATACCTAAAGCTTAACTAGTAGGTGCCTTACACATCAAGAATCCTCCAATATCTACATACTCACTACAGCCAAAATCGTTATAGTCTACGTCCGGATCAGGATCATCTCTCACAATTGTATGGCCTGTATGCTTATCAAATGCCTCAATACCCGTAGTGCCAACATCATTAATCATTTGAATATAGGCATTCTTGGAAAAGATAGAAATCTTTGTATTTCCCTTCCAAGGGGCAAATATCTTAGTAAATCGTTGGTTTGTGAAATCTATATCAGCCTGGGTCGCACCTTTTTGCAAAGCTTGCTGTACCACTTCATCACTGAGTTCACCAGTATATGAGATTACCCTTTGAGTGAAAGTAATGTCCTGATTAGAACTATACTTCCCTTCCAAATAGGTATTAGAACATAGGTTTATTCCAAACAGTTCAAAACAAATGTTCATTGTCATATTCCCATTCTTACTCTGCTGAGCAGCAGCTGCCAAACAACCAAAATCTGTAGACGTACAGCTAACTGTTTCTCTAGTTTGAACTGTTTCCTGTTTGTTAGTTACTGGTGTTGTTGCCACCTCCTCTTTTACTTCTTCCTCTGTAGTGTCAGTAGATTCAACCGGAGTATCTGTATCGGTAGCCATGGAATCTGAATTGTACCCTACATAACCCAAGTATCCTGCCCCAGCTAGTAATATGAGAACAATTAAACCTACTAAGTACTTGTTTTTGAAATTCATGCCTTAAATATACCAAACAAGGATTGGATTACCCATTTAACAACTTTAAAACGTTTTTAGTAAAATCAGTCACCATTGGATTCTCCAATGCTTGTTCAGAAGTTAATTCAACAATGTCATTCCCTTCATTAAGGCTTAAGTTTTTCTTTTCAACACCTCTTAATAAAAACATGTGCAGAAAAAGACCAGGACTCCTCTTGCTTTCTATCAACCCTATTGTTTCTAACTGATTTTGATCAATATCCAAATCTAATTCTTCTTTCAGCTCTCTCACCGCACACTCTTCTACTGTTTCATTATTTTCAATACCGCCACCAAATGGAGCAATTCTCCCAGGTGAGACATGGGTATTGTGATCTCTTTCTTGTAACAAATATGTGAAATTCGGAGTTTGTAGCATTACTCCTATTCCAATAGTTTTATTCATAAAAACCATTAATCACCTTCTAATGCAGACTTTAACAAAGCTTTATTAAAAGAATTATTCTTTTTAATCTCATCTATTTCAGAATAGCTAAAGACTGCCTTAGCTACAGCTAAGTCAAAGTCTTTATTGTAAGCATCAATTAAATTAATCGTATTCTGAATCTCTGTAGTACCCGCCGAATCCCCATCTAATATCTTGTAGGCCTTGCCTAGGGCAATCTCATCATTACCCATTTTAGTGATCTGGTTCTTACCTATATAGCAAGTCAAACTAGGCGACTCCCAATCATATTGGTACTGAGAACAATTTATATCATGTGCAATTCTTAAGACATCATTACCTTCGTCTATATAATCATCTCCTAGTTCCGTATAAGATACTAAATCATCATCTTTTACTGAACTAACGTATTGTTCAGCCTGCTCCTGACTTAAGCCCGTATCAGCTGCAAAGTGCTTAACCACATCTGCCTGATTGATAGTATATGCTGTTCCACCTATAACCAATGTTAGAACCGCACCTGCAATAAATCTATTCATAATTTGATTAGTTGAACTATATTGCTTCACATCAGCAACTCTAGGATAACAAAGAACTAGCTACCTCGCTGTTATTAGAATCAGAATATGAACTTGATCTAGCCTAGAAAAAACTACCATTATCCATAACTAATCATATTTATTGCCCCAAGCAAACCAAAGCGGACCCTAGGGTCCGCTTTCTCTATCAAATATCCTGCCCCACCAAGAAATAATTGGTCACGATTACATATTGTATCTAATCTCCTTGCTGACGACGTAAATTGTAAATCTTCGTGTCAATTTCATAAGCCTCATCAAGCAATTTCTCTCCCTCTCTTTCATTCCCAGCTAATTTCTTGTGATGGGCCTCATGCAACAGATTCTGTTTTATTCGTTTTAATTCATTGATCTCCATTCCCTCATCCTTCATCCCCTGCTCATCGTTAAAGAGATCTTCTTCATCCTCATTTGCCTCACGAGTAGACCGTTCTTGTTCAAATGATTGTTTGAATTCCTCAATATTCAAATTCTCCCACGAAGGGTCTTCTGGTTGCGGATTATGTTCAAATGGTCTTTCCATATCAACCTTATTCTTGTTAATTTATTGAGACAATCTAGTACTATCGCTTCCAGCAAGCCAAGCCCATAAAGTTTCTTTTGACCTGCTTAGCTACCCTTAGTGTATGAAATTCGAACCCTATTTGCCAGACAAGAACTCAACCCTATCTAGCCAAAAAGGGTGAGTAGCCAGGTATTTAACAACAAATGTCTTTTTTCTAGAAAAATTATATCCCTGAGAAATCGCATCTTCAATCATCTTCCTCAATCCAATTGCCAAATCTTTAGGATTGTCCAAATGCTTTGCAGCATACTTATCTGCTCTTACCTCCTTTGCCCTAGAGTAGATTAAATACAACAATACCCCTGGCACACAAAGTCCAAGCGCGATCAACAAGGCCACAGATAATGAGTTACCAATCCAAACTGAAAAGCTAGCGATCGAATTAGCGATTAATAATGCCAGCATCGTTCCCCAGGTTGCATCGTTGTAATGATGATGAGCCAGTTCATGCATCATTACTGCCTTGACCTCCTCCTCATTCAAAATCTCTAATGTTTTAGAGTTAAACACCGTAACCTTCTGATTACCCAACCCATTAGCAAATGCATTGCACTTATTATCCTTTCTTACATAAACCGGAATTGAAGAATTGAAAAGAAAATGGTCAGTCGCAACCGGCGACAACTTACCAAACAACAATGCGAACCTTCTCACGAAAAACAGAACTACGATACCAACCAACACGGAACCCAAACCAACCCATAAGTCGTAAAGGTAGAAATCCAACACTGTAATAGTTATCGTAACGACTGCACACAAAATGAACCCCATTACAAAGGTATATTCTGTCGGATATCTCTTTCTAAAATTATTCATCTCGAGATTAGACCACCAATTCTTCATTAAACAATTTACCCAATAAGTTATCATCATTCACAAAATGTGTGAATTTAGGCAACTCCTCCTTGTTAAAAAATCTATATCCAGTTACCTCTTGATCAGGCTTAATTTCGCCTTCAAAGTCTACTAGATAGTAGTAGCTAGTCTGATCCTTATCGCTATGAGGATTATGGTAATCCATCTTTGTAAAGTATCTTGGATTACTAACCTCTATACCCAACTCCTCTTTAATCTCTCTTTTCAGAGCAGTCTCATGGTCTTCACCTTGATCTATCTTGCCACCAGGAGTCCAATAATAATCTGCATTATAACCAGTTACTAGCAGTAACTTGCCGTCTTTTATAATTAAACCCGCAACTCTATCTCTGTCCTTCATATAAAAATCATACCATTATAAAAATAATCCGCCACAATAGCGGAATATTTTCATTGGCTGGGCCGGCAGGATTCGAACCTACGCATGACCGGACCAAAACCGGTTGCCTTACCACTTGGCTACGGCCCATTGAATTAAATTATACCAATATATGAGATTACCTTACTAATCACTATTCATCAATAAAAATTGGGGTGCCGCAGCACCCCAACAGGTTCATCTTTACCTCTTAGGTATTCTCCCCCTCAAATATTCAGGATTCATCGGGTTGATGGACACCCTATCATCTGTACACCCGAATGGATCGAGTTCATGCAGATTGATAACGGCCACCAGCGAACTGATCAGACCGAGGTTCATAGTCACCAGAAGCTGATTACTATCCGAAATGAGGCCCATCAGATCCACATTAAAGAGCCTACGGCTCTCATCAGAGCTCCTCGGATCCAGGTACACCTCTTCACCATAGTGATGGTCTCCTGTAAATCGGTCAAACACCAGAATGGCATCATAACCCATCTGAACCATGTAATGACCGTTTACAAGTAGGCACATACCCCAATCAAGACTAGTACAGACACCTGGCATTACACCCACCGTGATATCAAATGGCAGGACCCTTACGTCCTCTTCATATGCCACCACGAGATGGAAGTAGGACCGTCCAGTTGGAGCATGACAGACGAACGCACCAAGAATGGTCCAGTCTCGTCGGCATTTCTCCCTGTATTCCTCGCAATCATCCTGGATGTTCAGGCTTTTCAGCCAGAGATCGGGATCGATTGATACCGACCGTTCCCCTGATGCAGGCAGATAGGGCTCAAGCACACCAATCCCAGAGTTTTCACCCTTGCGGATGTCATCCCTCAGACGGTGGTGGTCTTCATAGTCCCAATCAAACTCCTGGCTCAGAAGCGTGATGGATCCATTCAGGTGAAAGCCGTAAGCTTTCCGACGTGCACCCGTAGATGAACACTCCAGCTCCACTTCGAGCGGATTGTATCCAAATACCGGTTTTCCGATGATCATTGCTTTTTTCACATTGACCATTCTCATAGCAGTAACTTCTCGCTTCAAACCCACAGATAGCTCCACACCATCCTCCTTGTATTTCAAGATGCTGCCACCAATCTAATGTCAAAGTAGGGGACTAGTCAACAAATATAAATATTATTTTATTGACACAGAGTACAATATTTAATAATATTTAGACAGTTGGCTAAATATCTAAATATGTCTATATCCGATGTCAGTCTCGCATTTAAGGCTTTAAGTGATCCTACTCGTAGGGAAATCTTAAAAAAACTTAAATCAAAAGACCTTACCCCTTCTGAGTTAGGTACCCACTTCCATATCTCTGGTCCATCCCTTTCTCATCATCTAAGCCTCTTAAAGCAAGCCAATCTGATAGACAGCCGTAAGGAAGGCCAAAAGATTATCTATTCCTTAAACGCCACCGTTTTCTACGATATTATCAATCAATTTTTAGAAGGGTTTAAATAATATGAAATACTTCACTCCTAAAACAGAATGGTTTAGCTGGCTAGTCTTAGCCATTGCCGTAGGTTCTGCCTACTACTTCAAAGACCTCCTACCAGAACAAGTTCCAGCTCACTGGAACGCAATTGGTGAAATCGATAGATATGCTAGCCCTACCGAACACACCTGGACCTTCTTGGGTATTATCTTTGGCATGTATCTGCTATTTATTGCAATTCCATATTTAGAACCTCGCAAGGAACACTTACAAAAATCCATTGGTTTTCTACATATGTTAAAAAACTACATGCTACTATTCTTCACGAGCATGTTTGTCTACATCTCTTACATCGCTACCACTACCAATCAATTCGATATCACTGCCTACATTACCATTGGAGTTGGAATTCTCTTCATTCTTATTGGTAACTACCTAACCCAAGTTAAATCCAACTTCTTAATGGGGATTAGAACCCCTTGGACTCTTTCCTCAGACGATAACTGGACTAAAACTCACCGCCTTGGAGGTATCACATTTATCCTAGCTGGAATCTTATTCATGACTACCAATTGGCTTCCAACTTCTATTGCTTTCTTTGTCCCAATTCTGGGTGTAGTTCTTGCAGCCTTAATCCCAATTGGATACTCATACTGGCTCTACACTAAATCAAGATCATAATTAAAATTAGAGCGATGAAACCAAGGGTTTGCATTCGCTCTAATGTATTTGACAATCGACCTAGCCTACACATATCTCTATGTCGGTCATAAATCGATCAGATAATGTGATCACGGGATGAGTTCCTGTGCTCTTCAACACAGTACCCTTGCATTCGATTCTTGATCCAAAGCTTGTAAGGCAAGATCCCTTGGATATATGAATATCCAATAGATAAAGCATCACCTCCATTAAAGTCATATTATCAACCTGACCAACACACCCTTCCCCCAAGAAACTTCCTACTGCTAGACAATACGATCCCCCGCGAAATGGATTGCGAAAGTCCTGATCCAGATCAATCTCATCTACCAAATTCACGACGTGCGAATAGGTATGAAGCACTGAACTTAAAGCATGAAGCACAGAAGTATAAGTCAGATGCTGAGTGAGTATAATTACTCTCTCCTTCTCCTCATCTCCACCCAACCACAGATTGAATGCATCGAACTCAGGTAGAAGGTGTGAAAAGAATCGACAGTACAAACCTCGCATTCTCTCTTTCTGCATTTGCGCATGCAAATAATCAAATGGATCCATGTGATCCCTCCTATGAAGTTACAACGATAGAAGAAGCTTATATCAGGAGTTCTCTTAAATCAACCTATTTAACCCTAAGTCGCCACATTGCAACAGCAACCACCAAGAAAGCAAATGCAGATAATAGTGGCAACGTAATAAACCCAAGCCACATGTGATCAAGAATTGCACACGATACTGCCTCAACTCCACAAGTTCCGCTTGGCACTACCACTCCCAATTGCAGTAGATAGTGATAAATTCCTATCGACATTCCAATTAAAGACATTGGTAGTACGTATTGTGCTACAGCTTTATCCTGCTTAACCCCTGCAATAAATAAAATCAATACCAACGGATACATTAATATTCTTTGATACCAGCACAGCTCACACGGCACCCAACCCCAGACATTACTCGCCTGCAAACTTCCAGCCATAGCCAGCAAAGCAGCAATAAAAGCTACCCAGATCCAGTTCTCTTGTCTTAAGATTTCTTTCTTCATTGCCGTTTAAATAATTGGTATCCATTAGGTGTATCACTTATGTCATACCCCTTTTTATTAATTTCGTCACGTATTCTGTCAGACTCTGCCCATTCCTTATTTGCTCTAGCCTGTTCTCTTTTTTCTGCCAACTCTAAAACTGTCTTATCTACTTTGGCTGGCTTCCACTTATCCAAACCCAGCCCTAAGACCTGATCCATGTCTAATAAGGTAGCTTGGACATCTGCCACATCTGCTTTAGACTTCACCATTTCCCAAACTACAGCTAGTCCTTCAGCCGTGTTTAAATCATCACTAACAGCAGTTTTAAACTTCTTCTGATACTTCTCAATTACCTTTCCACCCTTCAATCTTGGCGCCATCACTGCCCGAAGCTTGTTCAAAGCAGTTTGTGCAGCTTCTAATCCATCTTCTGTAAAATTCAATCGATTCCGATACTGACTAGTAAGCACTAAATACCTAAAAGCCAACGGCTCAAAGCCTTGAGCCGTTAAATCGGCAAGCAAGGCTACATTCCCAAGACTCTTAGACATCTTGGTATCTTTCATCAACAAATGTTCACCATGAATCCAATAGTTAGCCAGCGGCTTACCATATGCTGCCTCACTCTGAGCAATCTCATTATTGTGATGAGTAGTCACATGATCTATTCCCCCAGCATGAATATCGAATGGCTGTCCCAGCTCTTCTGTAGAAATTGCAGAACATTCTAAATGCCATCCTGGAAAACCCATCTTCTTATGATCTACTGGTGATTTCCATTCCTGTAATCTAGGACCAATGGAAAACTTCCATAAGGCAAAATCAAAAGGATGTTTCTTGTCTGGATCTACCCCAGTTCTACTCTGCATCTCTTCTGGATCTCTTTTATTCAAACCTCCTAGTTTTCCATACTTACCAAACTTTTGTGTATCAAAATAGATTCCATCTTCAGTTTCGTAGGCATATTTCTTACTAAAAATTCTCTCAACTAATTTCTTTTGTTCCGGAATGTATTTAGTAGCCCACGCAAACTTAGAAGGCATTAAAATATTTAAAGCCTTCATGTCTGTTTTAAACTCATCAAAATACTTCTTGGTAACATCAGAAGCTTTAACCCCCTTACTCTTAGCAGATTCTTCTACCTTATCTGCTCCAATATCTCCATCCCCTGTTAAATGACCTACATCGGTAACGTTAATAATATGCTTTACCGTATATCCGTTGTATTCCAACACTCTTCGTAAGATATCTTCAAACAGATAACTTCTCATATTTCCAATATGAGGTGATTGATACACCGTTGGACCACAGGCATATAACGAAACTTTGCCACTTCGAAGTGGCTTAAATACCTGTTTCTTACTAGTTAGCGTATTAAATAGCTTCATGATGAATCTGCAACTGCCACCACCGGTTCTTCCGATTCTGAAAATATCCCACCATCTACTAACAGTGCTCCAATTAAGACAATGATTCCTCCGATAATATTGGCACTGGATAATCTTTCACCTAAGAAGATTACCGACAGAATTGCCACCTGTACAATCATCGTATTGGCCAGTACCGATACCTCAATTACTCGCAACTTATCCAACACCTGATTCCACAATACACTAGCCCAGGCATAGATGATTCCAATTACCGCTAACATTCCCCAGACCCATAACGGCAAGCCTGCTAATGATCCCAACTGTCCAGTTAGCGCTGCTACTGGAATCAATACAGATGCCCCCACTACATTACCCACCAAACTCATAGTAGTGGATACATCTTCTGGCTGACTCACGGAGATAAGTCGGGCCATCACATTACCAAACGCAAATGCCATTTCTGCCACTAACAAAAGTCCAATTCCCAACCAATGTCCGGATAAGAAATCTTGAGCCAAGAAGATGTAGGCACCCATTAATACAATCATCACACCTACCCCTTGTAACCATTTCACTCTTTCACCCAAGAACAGCAGGGCCAATAAGAAACCAAAGATAGAGGTGGTAGTAGCTACCAAACCAGCCATTGAACCTGTCACATACTGCAACCCTACTGCGATGAATAAGTTAGCTCCAGCAAAGGTCACCACCCCTGAGATGATCATAATCATCAGCTCCTGATATGAAGGCTTAAACTGAGTTTTTTTAGTACTAGCCCATTTCCTTCTGGCAATTAGCACTAAGGCAGAAAATGTCTGCACTATTGCAGCTAAGGCAAATGGTGATACTTCAGCCAACCCAAACTTAATCGCAATCTTTGCAGCTGACCAAAAGAAGACCACTAATAGGCCCTGTCCCAATATCCCCAATTTCCAAGTTAAAGTTTGGTTCATTTATACCATCTGATTACGCCCCTCTAACGCTCTGGTTAGAGTCAGCTCATCTGCATATTCCAGATCTCCGCCCATCGGCAACCCTCTGGCTAATCTAGATATCTTTCTATTAAGTGGTGACAATCTTTTTACCAAGTAGCTAGCCGTAGCTTCACCTTCTACATCCGGATTGGTTGCCACTATTATCTCCATAATACCCTCATTCCCGGCTACTCGGCTAATTAAGCTATCAATTTCCAAATCATCTGGACCCACTCCATCCAATGGAGATATCTGTCCTCCTAATACATGATACTTTCCTCTAAACCCAGCTCGTTCTAATGCTAGTACATCCAAAGGCTCTTCTACCACACAAATAGCACCTTCATCACGTGCTCGATCGCTACACACCACACATGGATTAACATCTGTTAGATTGTGGCATATCTCACACTTACTCAAACTGGCTCGTAGGTTTACCAACGATGAAGCCAGCCCATCTATATCGATGTGCCGACTATTCACCAAGTAAAACGCCAGCCTTGATGCAGTTTTCGGGCCTACTCCCGGAAGCTGTCCCAGCCTGGTTGCCAAATCATTAATTGATTTAGGCAATTGATACATAACCTACATTCCTAGACCCAAATCCCCAGCGATTGATTTCATCTTCTGAGCTGCAGCCTGCTGGGATTTAGTAATGGCAGATGCAGTTGCTTGCTTTAAGAAACGAATTAAACTTTCTTTTTCAGATGGATCCATCAATGAATCATCAATTACCATATCGGTAATCTTCTGTTCACCATTGACCATTACCTTTACCTTGCCACCCAATTCCACTCCTTCAAACTCCATTGCTTTGAGTTCGTTTTGGATTCGCTTAGCTTCGGCTTGCAACTTAAATAATTGTTTTGCTTTATCAAACATAGTTTTATTGCTTAGATACAGTGACTGAATTAATCACCAACTCTTCAGTTGGACGACTAACCTCACCTTGACCATTATCTTCTACCTTAGTAGCTGCGATTGCATCTACTACATCCATTCCTTCTACTACTCGACCAAATACCGAGTAAGCAGCTGGAAGCTGAACATCTTCACCCTGAACGATAAAGAACTGGCTACCATTAGTATTTGGACCAGAGTTTGCCATTGCAATTACCCCTCTAGAATATGGCGCGTTCACATTCTCGTTTTCGAATGCATAACCAGGACCACCGGTACCATCATTAGCTGGATCTAAATCTCTAGAGTTTGGATCTCCACCCTGAATCATGAATCCATCAATTACGCGGTGGAACTTAGTACCATTATAGAAATCCTTCTTAGCTAAAATCTCAAAGTTAGCAGATGTCTTTGGTGCATTTTCTACATCCAATTCAATCTTAATATCACCCTTATTAGTAGCTAAGGTCACAAACTTATTCTCACTTAACTCTGCGTATTTAATGGATCCAAATGGACCACTCACTACCTTGAACTGAGGAATAGATCTAAAGCCCATGATTGCCAAATACACAACCAATGCCAATACTCCGGCAGATGACAGTACGATACCTGTCCACTTAAAAATCTTTCTAATTCCTGCGGTAGCAATTAGCTGACGTTCCCGAATCTCATTAATAACTGCTTGGCGTTCAATTTCTTTGCGCTGTTTGCGCATCCGTGATCTTGTAGACATCTTCTATCTATTTATTATCTATTGTCGATTAAGAGAGACTGATTCATCTCAGTCACCCCCATTTACCCCATTACTTCCATTATTAAAATGGATTCCAGTTTGCAGAAATGTTGGTCTGCCAGAAGAGAATCTTTGGTGCCAATACGTTGATAATTACAATCGCCACCAAAATAACTGCCAGTTGTCTAGCAAACGAATTTGTAAAGGCTTCTTGGCGTTTTGCCTCGGCCTTAAATGAATCTACAAATTCTTCACTAAATATTTGCATTTATCCTCCTAGAGGTGATGCTATACCATCCAAGATCCTTCTGAAGAAGCTCTTGGGACCATCATCTTCTTGGCCTCGCGGCGCATTAGATACTGTCTGACCAATTATACCGGTCCGGGTTAAAAACTGCAATGAACGTTCAAAGCCTGTTTTAGGGGCTGGTAAGTCTGGAACTACCGGGAATCCTGTGAACTCATTGGTGATATCTTTGAGCTCAACTACATTGTTCTGATTCACTATCCGATCTGCTTCTGCAGCCACGTAATCATCAATTAAATCAAACTGTTCGGCCCGTTCCCGATCGGTCTGTTCTCCCACTGGTGGAGTGACCACTGGCTCTTGCACATCTGGCTGATTAGGTTCAGATACATCTGGAGTGTTTCCAGCCGTTACCGTGAGTTTTACCACCACTGACTTACTCACATTTCCAGCATCACCACCCTTGGCAGACAGTAAAAATTCATAGGGGAGAGCTGTGCTATTACTTTGGGTCACCAATCTCAGTGGCACCGTGGCTGGCAAACTAGTAACTGTGCTTTGTGGAAGCTCTGCTGTAATTCCAGCTACTAATCCGCTTACACTCAAGGTGATGTTACTGCCATACCCAGCAATAGGAGTGATTCCAATGCTGTATTCTGCAATCCCTCCAGCCGAAACTGTTTGAGTAGTAGGAGAGAGCGATACATCAAAACTTGGGTCCGGCGTTGGAGCCGTACTCTTAAAGATCCTAATTCCATTAATTACCCAACCCGCATCACCAGCTGCTGCTGCAAAGTTTATATCTATCACATCAGTAGCTCCACCCACATTGAATGCAATGTCTGCAGAAGAATAACTAGCCGTGTTAATAATGCTAGTCGTCTTACCCTTCACTGTTACTTTGGTAGCTACCTTGTCAGTGTTATCTCCCACAGCAAAGTTGAAGATGTAATCACCAGCATCTAAACCAGACACCTTAAAGGTCTGAGTTGTTCCTGGGCTAAAGTTGTAATCTCTAAGCATCCGATCATTCACCGCTGCCCCTCTGGTCACGGCTTGGATTAAGGTTCCACTTGCCCATCCATATTTGAGACTTCCTGAAGTCTGTGGATACACACTGCCTCCACCTGCTACTGAAATAGCCCCTGAAGCCACATCACCAGATACTCCAGTCCCAAAGTCTAAGGTGTAATCTGGAGTTCCACTTGGTAATGCAAAAGCCCAGGTTGCAACCAAACCCAGTAATACTAATAGCCCTAAAACCAATCTCAGGTCCCATTTCACCCAGTTCAGCAAACTGTGATTGTTGGTTTTTGCCATAGGCCCATTATAAGGCAAACCTGAAATTAAACCGAGTTCTCCGACCTCTTAAAAATCAAAAATAATTCAATTACCAAAAAATTGGACAAATATT
This sequence comes from Patescibacteria group bacterium, assembly GCA_041389145.1. Taxonomy (GTDB): domain Bacteria; phylum Patescibacteriota; class Kazan-3B-28; order Kazan-3B-28; family Kazan-3B-28; genus JAWKSK01. The sequence continues at coordinate 20,131 of JAWKSK010000004.1, forward strand.
CCAACCACCTATTTATTTCCTAATTTCATCACAAATTAGCCCGACTCCTCTACTCATCAGACCATTTTGCAAATAATTAGCTCCTAGAGCACATTTATTTGACTTTATACCTGATAACAGGTATAATCTACCCATCTTGTAGGGAATAATATCCCGGTATTAACAATTCAAATGGAGGTGAAGCCATGCGCTTCATTCTTGCGTTTTTCATCTCTGTTCTCGTCGCAAGCTGCGGTGCGAATAACTCATCCACCATGGATGAGCAGACACAGCTTCAAGACCAACTGGTCAAGGAGCTCAACAAGCAGCTGTCTATGACCTGGGAACCCGATATCGAACCCATCAAGAAGTTCGATGAGGAAACCAGGACATTGTACTGGTGCCTACGGGGAGATTACGATCTCACTGGTGAGGTTGGCATCTCAGATGTCACTCCCATCAGTCAGTACTTCCAGCAGTCAGTGGATGGAGAGGTTTCTCCCCCACTGATTCACGATGCTCCCTGGTGGGTAGATGGAGACGATAACGGGCAAATTACAACTGCCGATATTACTCCAATCGCCCGCAACTTCCAGGCTCGTGCGTTCTGGTGGAAAACATCAGTAGGCTGGGGCCAGACCTATGGTCCCTACGCTGGACTGTTCTTCATTCAACTTCCCGAGGATGTAAATCCAGAGGAAGTGGTCCTGAAGATAAGTTCAGAACCAGAACCTGAAGTAGAACCTGAAAACATCGCACCAATTGCAATCCTGCAAGCGAATGCGGTGACAGGACTGGTACCATTCGAAGTAACATTCGACTTCTCATCCTCTATTGATATAGATGGTGAGATCGCTACCTACGACTTGGATCTGGATGGCGACGGCTACTACGATGATCATTCAGTACCCACACCGGGTTCTGTGACCAAGCTCTACGATTCACCAGGAAGTTTCCTTGTGAAACTGCGGGTTACCGATAATGACGGAGCGGTTGGCTTTGACAGCTATCCGCTAGTGATTTCTACACCCGACAATCAGCCACCGGTAGCCAAGCTCACGGTTACACCAAGTTTCGGCCAAGTTCCCTTGGACGTCATCCTTGATGCATCTGAGAGCTTCGACCCTGACGGACACATCTACGTTGTTCAGTGGGATTTTGAAGGTGATGGCATCTGGGACATGCAAAGCGTGGGTCCAGACTCAATTCAACCTCACACTCACACCTATACCGAACCCGGGAAGTATATTCCTCGGATTCGAGTGAAGGACAACGACAACGTAACCAGCGTTGCTGAGGGCGCCTGGATGATGCTAACTGCGCCAAGCAAGCACGTTCCCACAGCGAATCTGACTGCTAATCCGACATTCGGAATTGCTCCATTGTCTGTAGTATTCAATTCTGCTGGCTCCAATGATCCTGATGGCTACATCGTCCAAGCAGACTATGATTTCAACAATGATGGAATTTGGGATGCTTATGATGCTGATCTTCAGGTGAACTGGGAATACACAGAACCTGGACTACATGTCGCCAAGGTGAGAGTTACCGACAACGATGATTACGAGGACTATGCGTCTCTCGTCATCAATGTTGGCGTGGAAGGTAACCTTCCTCCTCTCGCATTCCTGAGTGCAGATTTAGTTGCTGGAAATGCACCATTCGAGGTGAACTTCAATGCAACTGGGTCCTCTGATCCTGACGGCACAATCGTCAGATACGATTACGACTTCAATGGTGACCAGATCTGGGATGCCTACGATTCACCTGCACAGGTGGCATGGACATTTCAGGAACCTGGAAACTATGCATCAGTCGTGAGAGTGACAGATGATGACGGAGAACAGTCATGGACCTACATCAACATTGAAGTAGGCCTTGGCTCATCAGGTGGCGATGCATCTGGTCCAGGTGACTGGGCAATGTTTGGGAGAGATCCACAACATACCAGCCAGAGTCCATTCACTGGACCACAGAATGCAACACTTGCCTGGGAATATCAATTGGGAGGCAACCTATTCCGCTCGAGTCCAGTAATGGATCAAAACGGTGTCATATACATAGGTTGTAGTGATTACTACTTATACGCTATTAATCCTGACGGGTCCCTTAAATGGCGATTTCTGACAGGATATGTAGTGTATTCAACCCCTGCAATTGGACCAGATGGAACTGTGTATATCACGGACAATGATGCGCAGATGTATGCACTTAATCCAAATGACGGGGCCTTAATATGGCAATGTTATTTAGGTGGAAGTGACATCATTTCTAGTCCAGTGATTGATACCTCGGGCAGAATCTACATTGGCACACCATCGGGACTTAAAGCGGTTAGTTCGTCAGGAACAATCGAATGGAGTTTCCAAACCAACGGAAACGTCCAATCAAGCCCTGCTATTACCCCAAGTGGTAATTTGGTGTTTGGAACTTCAAACTCAAGGGTATATTCAGTACATCCAATCGGTTTTCAAAACTGGGTATATGTCTCAGAAACACCTGGTACAAGTTTCGAATCCAGCCCCGCTATAAACCCAAATGGAGATATCTATATCGGTGCAACCAACGGATATCTCTACGCGGTTAAGAATGATGGGAATCTGGATTGGAAATTTGCAACCGGTGGAGGTCTCTACTCCAGTCCTGCAATCGCTAACGATGGCACTGTTTATATCGGTGGAAGTTATGACCATTACTTCTATGCAATCAACTCCGACGGCACCATGAGATGGAGGTATCAAACCAACGATCGAATAAATTCCAGTCCGTGTATCGGATTGGATGGGACTGTGTATTTTGGCGATCTAACACCAAGCGGAACTGATCTCATTTATGCAGTCAGCCAAGACGGCCAGTTAAAATGGGTATTCCCCGCAGGCGGAGAGATTCAAACAAGCCCGTGTATAGGCCCAGATGGTTCTCTATACATTGGAGGAGGAAGAAATCTATTTGCCTTCCGCGACTAGAGCTTAACCGACTGAACCGGTTCCTTGAAGGGGCGCTTCGGCGCTCCTTTTTTTATATTCAAATTTACTTACCCTAAGACTCCACAGGGGTTGGCTCTGGTTCTGGAGCATGATGCATCTGAGCCATCTCTTCTCTGATCAGGCTCTTGAATTGCATTGTCTTACCATCAAAGTAGATTTTCACGTTCCCTACTGGACCATTTCGATGCTTAGCAATGATAATATCGGTTTCATTCTTCCTATCAGTTTCTGGATTGTAGTATTCATCACGATAGATAAACATCACTACATCCGCATCCTGTTCAATAGAACCAGATTCACGAAGGTCTGCTAGCTGTGGAATCTTTCCTGGACGTTGCTCCACTGCACGAGACAACTGGGACAGAGCTACTACCGGAATATCCAAATCCTTAGCCAAAGCCTTTAGGGATCTTGAGATCTCTGACATTTCCTGGACTCTACTTTCCTTGCTTCCAGTTCCTTCCATCAACTGCAAGTGATCTAGAATCAACAAATCCAATCCTTTCTCGGCTTTTAATCGTCTGGCTTTAGTACGCACCTCCATTACATTCACAAAGGCTGAATCATCAATGTAAATTGGAGTATCTGCCAGCACACTCATTGCATCTGATAGCTTATTAAAATCATCTGGTGTTAAGTTACCAGTTCTTAACTTCCATGAATCAATTCCAGATTCCATTGATAACAAACGATCGATCAACTGTTCTTTGGACATTTCCAAACTAAACACCCCGACTCGATAATGTCCTTTTTTGGATGCATTTAATGCCATGTTTAAAACCAATGAGGTTTTACCCATCGAAGGACGAGCAGCCACAATTACTAAGTCAGAGGCCTGCAAACCATATAGCATCTTATCCAAATCCACGAACCCAGTTGGGATTCCTCTAATCTCTCCCCTGTTTTCATGTAGGTAATCAATTCTCTCAAAGGCATCAGACAATACATCCTTTACCTCTACGAATGGGTTCTTTAAATGTTTTCTCGAAACATTAAACAGTGTCTGCTCTGCTCGATCCAATGCTTCGTCTAGTTTTACCTCAGTGGAAAAACCTAATTCAGTAATAGTATTAGCAGCAGAAATAAGCCTTCTTAATGTAGCCTTATTAGCAACAATCTCGGCATACTGGGCCGCATGAGCTGAACTTAATGTTCCAGTAGTTAAAGCTGCCACCTTGGATGGACCACCTGCTTTATCTAAGTTACCTTCGCTATCTAAAACATCTGTCACCGTCACCACATCAATTGGCTTGTGCGAATTATACAAACCCACCATCGCTCCATACACTAATCCATGACGGTCATCATAAAAATCTTCAGGTCGAACAATATCCACCACCTTCCCAATCGCATCCTTATCTAAAAGCAGTGCTGCAAGCAGCGACTTTTCTGCATCAATATTCTGGGGTGGAGCTATTTCCTTCATCCAAATACCTCACTAATTAATCCGGTATCAATTTCCTTGTTATCCGTATTCTTGTTTTCGATCAACTTATATTCGACTCTCAAGTTTACGCCACACTGACCCAATACATCCATAACCATTTGCATGGTAGTTGGCTGTTCCAGCTTATCCTTATGAAAATTACTGGTAATTCCAATCACTATCTTGTCATCTCCCAGTCTCCAATCCGCATTCCTTAACACTGCCCCTAAAGTCGGACTATTTTTTTGAATCAATTCAATTGCCTCGGATTTATCAAACTCAGCTAAATTTACCTCAGGAGTAGGAGCTGGCTTTGGTTCTGGAGCCACCTCCACTTCTGCCTTTGGTTCTTCCTGTACTGGCGGTGCTGGAGGCTGTTCATTCTTGCCACCCAACCTACTAACCACCTTCACTATCATCACTTCAAACGGCAACTGAGCTACCGAAGCATTCTTTACTTGGTATGCCAAATCCACCATCTGTTCTAACCACCAGATTAAATCACTCTGAGTAATACCACTGGATAGGTTGGATAGGCTGGTTCTTTGCTCATCTGTCATCTGCAGCTCTGCACCTGCTCCCATCTTAATCACCAGCATCTGTCTAACCATATCGGTCCACATTCTAGCCATGGTGGTAAGATCAAATCCTTTACGATACATGCCATCCACTAGTCCAATGGCTTTACCTGCCTCACCATTTACTACATGACTGGTCAGCTCACTCACTGAATTCCAGTCCAACCAGCCAAACCATTCACTCAGCTGATTAGCAGACACCTTCTGACTGCCATCTACTAGCCCCATAGTCCGATCCAAAAGTACTAGAGCATCTCGCATCCCTCCCCCACTCTGGTTGGCAATTAAGGCTAATGCATCGTCTTCAATCTCAATCTGTTCTTTACCTGCAATCTCTTTTAAGTACTGTTGCATCTTCACCACCGGAATAGGCCTAAAATCAAACCTAATACACCGAGATACAATCGTAGCTGGAAACTTCTCTACCTCGGTACTAGCCAGAATAAAGATGGCATGGGCAGGTGGTTCTTCTAAGGTCTTAAGTAGTGCGTTAAAGGATTCCCTGGTTAGCATGTGGGCTTCGTCTATTACAAACACCTTATATTTGGCCATCGCAGGAGCTGTGTTGATTCCTGCGATTAGCTCCTTAACGTTATCAATACCTCTGTGAGAAGCAGCATCTAGCTCAATCAGATCCAGCAGACTTCCATTATCTGCTGCCTGACACATTGCACATTCTCCACAAGGATCCCCTTCTTTTACATCCAAACAGTTCACCGCCTTGGCTAAGATTCTAGCCATGGTAGTCTTACCAGTTCCCTTAGGACCGGAGAAAATATAGGCATGACCAATCTTGTCCAGTTTTACTTGGTTTGCCAATGTTAATTTAATTGGCTCCTGGCCAACTAATTCACTAAATTTACCTGGACGATATTTACGATATAGTGCAATTTGCATTTCAAAAACCTCCGCTTCCCCTCAGCTATTTCACTATATCACACGGCAATTGTGTTTCTCTCAGACATCAGATCCTCTAAATACAATCTCGTTTTGTAACTATCAGCATGGGATAAATAACCAAGATATGACTGGTATCTGCTTTCAAGATTATCGTCTTCTCTGTCAATGGATTTAGAGAGGTTTTTGAATATCCTTCTGATTGTTTTATTTCGGGGCAAATTATAGTGTGGCAAAGTCACATACCCAACATAATCTATCCCCCAGTTGAGCTTTCGGATGGAGATCTTGTTTGGATGAAGATTCAACTTGAGACGGCCTTTGAGAAATTGATTAATCTCAACCAAATAACCCAATAGCTCGTCTTGGTTGTTAGACAGAAGAACAAAGTCATCGGCATATCTAAGATAGTGTTTGGCTTTGAGTTTATGCTTAACGAATTTATCTAATGGATCCATATAGACATTAGCAAATAGTTGAGATGTAAGATTGCCCAATGGCATACCTTTACCTGGACTGTGTTCAAAGCTCTGGATAATATTCTTTAGCAGATCCAATAGTTTTTCATCAGCTATTCGCTCCTCTAACAACCCGATGAGAATATTATGATCGATGCTGTCGAAGAACTTACGGATGTCACATTTCAGAGCAAAACAGGGTTGGATGTAGTTCTTGGATATTTTGCGAGTAATTTGATTCAATTTTTCAAAGGCTTTGTGAGTTCCCTTCTCATTACGACAAGAGTAACTACCATGGATGAAGGTTTTATCAAAAACTGGGTAAAGGGTTCTGTAAATGGCTTTATGTAGCAATCTGTCACGAACATTGGCTTTATGAATGCTTCTTGGTTTGGGGTCAGATATCTTGAAAGGATGGTATTTAGAGTGCTGATAGGTTCCGTCAATCAAATCCTGATGTAGTTTTAAAATATTAGCCATCAAGTCTCGCTCAAATAGCTGGACATCTTTTCGACTGCGTTTGCCTACCGCAAACTCTCTCCAGGCATCCAGGAGATTATCTACTGAAATGATATGATGATACTTATTACTAATGACTTTCAAGGGAATTAAAATGACTAAGAGTATTCACACACACACACACACACACACACACTTCTGTTGCCACTGTTGCAGAAGTTAAAGACCTTATATGTCCTGTGGCATGATTATCATAGCATTCTGCCGAAAACCCACCGGTATTCATTGGGGCAGAAAATAGATAACCTCTTTACAGATACGATTGAAGTGGTAGCTCAAGCTAGTTTCTTGGCAAAAGCCGAGAAGATTCCCTACGTCAAATTAGCCATTAGAAAGGTAGATGCACTCAAAGTGTTTCTGCTAGTTTTATGGGAAACTAAATCCTTAGATAACAAAAAGTATGTGGCTTTATCTAAACTACTAGATGAGATTGGCAAGATGTTAGGTGGCTGGATGGGACAGCTCAATAAGCAAAACTCTCTCGACTTAAAGCCAAGAGAGAAACGAAGAAAGTAGCGACGGGCAAACACCCAGCGGTTGTTGCCATTCCAGTGGTTGTCGGGATTGTCCCAGTACGTGTTGAGCCAACGGTCGTTGTCATCGTGGTTAACGTTGAACACGTTCGGGTTGCCATCGGAATCCGTGATTTGTACGAGACATTGTCCGTAGGTCACCACCCTTTGATAAACTCTTGAGGTTGTATTTTATTTGACATCTTAAATGTCTTAACATCTCGCACCAAGTATCTTCATTTTTTGAAGTTTCATACTTCACACTGTTTGCAACCTTAATCACAAACACTCTGGAGAGTATGGATACTGGGTTCGGCAGTCAGCAATCTTAATCACTGACATATTCGCCTAGTTCCAAGATTAGTTTATCAAATATAAAAAGAGCCCGCACGTTGCCGTGCGGGCAAGGGCCAAAAGCAAAGTACTAATGGTCCAAAGGGATCAAGTTCTGAGTGCTGAGGACTACTTGAGACGGGCAAACACCCAGCGGTGGCTGCCATACCAGAGGCGGCCGGGACTGCCCCAGTACGCGTCGAGCCAACGGCCGTGGTCATCGTGGAAAACGTGGAACACGAGCGGGCTGCCATCGGAATCCGCGATGGGTTCCATGGCGATAATCAGCACCTCACCCTTAGGCTGATCGGGATACTGCTTACGCATTTCAGGGCCAGCCCAGGCCGGGAGCAGATCGCCACCTGCCTTGCAGATGGCGTCGAAGATTTCCGTCGTAGTCGGCTCAGACTTGCCGGTCAGCTCCGTACCGGTAGCCGAGACCAGATCGACACTGTTGATGTCGAAGCCCTTCTTGAAGCCGGGTTTCTTCATGATGTCGGCCGACCAGTCGCTGATGCGGAAGCCACCCGCCTTGAGGTCGGCGGTGTAGGCCTTGGCATCATCGCAAGTCCGCTGGAGAGATTTCCAGATGGGACGCTGTTCGATGGGCAGTTGCAGGACCCGTTCGTTTGCCAGGACATCCAGCAGACCCCAGACCCGATTCTTGAAATCGGAGTGGCCCTTGGCCAGTTCCAGCTTGTCCTTGCCACCAGGATAGTTCTTGGTAACCTGGATCAGCAGATCAGACTGACCGTCAGTGACGGGTTCAATAGTTCCAGAAGTACGCTGATCTTTACACATCAGGTGGCTCCTCTCGATACACCTTGTATAGGTGCTGGTGGTTAATTTGTGGTACTAGAAAACTCAAGATTACGACCACTCCACCTAACACCCTAACGATACCAGAAACACATGTAAATGTCAAGAGTAAATCCGCTCTGAAAGCGGATTTTTACCTAACCACCGTTATCTCCATTTCCAATTCATAGCCCAATTCTTCTTTCACAGCATCTTGGGCTAGTTTAGCCAAAGCCAATACATCCGAGGCCTTCGCACCACCCAGATTCACAATGTAATTAGCATGCTTAGAACTAATCTGTGCACCCCCAATTGTTTTCCCTTTTAGTCCTACTTGATCTATTAATCTTCCAGCCCCAACTCCCTCAATCTTTTTAAACACAGAACCACATGATGGATATTCATCCAACTGTGGTTGTCTTGCAGTTCTCCACTCCCAGTTTGCATCCACAATCTTTTGCATCTCTTCAGGAGAAGACGGAGCTAACTGAAACCGTGCAGATAATACATAAATCTTGCGACTATGTAACACGCTAGTATCATATCCAAATTCAAAGAAGTCTTTATCTACGGTTTCCACTTCTCCGTTTTCCATCAAAACCTTGGCATCGATTAGAATATCACCAAGATACAAAGTAGATTCCCGATCTGGGCTTAAGAAATGCAGGTTCTGCCAAATCGCACCACCGATCGTACTAGGTATCCCAATAAAATGTTCAAAACCAGATAACCCAACGGGAACTGTAGCCTTAATAATATCAGCTACCACTGCCCCGCTACCTGCTTCTAATACCTCCCCATCAATTACAAATTTTTTTGCTCTGTTTGCAATCACCAATCCCCGATATCCTTCATCTAAAAACAACAGGTTAGCACCAGTACCAACTACAAAATATTTAATCCCCTCTTGCTTGGCCCAACCAATTACAGACTGCAACTCTTCTACAGTTTCTACCTCCACTAAGAAATCTGCCTTCCCACCGATTTGATAGGTAGAATATGGAGCTAGTAAAACACCCTCTCGTAACCCCCGAGGCTTATCATTCATATCCTAATTATACACCCCTTATCTAAAGAATACTTTCTTCCCAATTCTTAAGTCCACGTATTCATTAATCTCTTCTTCTGAATTAATTCCCCGGAGTACTCGGACTAAATTATTCAGCTGTTCTTCATACGAACCAGTGGTATCTAAGATGATTCTCCATCCTTCATCGGTTTCCATTTCTACCTCAAAGGTAGTTTCTGGAATCACAATTCTTCTAATCGAAATATTGGTTCTTCTTGGTAAGTTAGCTACAAAGCTACTCACAAATTCAATAAAGGCTGGAGTTACTATCTGCTGATTCAAACTAACTGGAATATTCTTCAAATCCTCTACCGGCAACAATGGACTATTTGGAGGAGCTTCTTCATATGCTACTCCGTTTCTATTCACCAGATAACGCAATCCTCCTGTTACCCAAATAATGGAAGTTTCATGCTCCACAATTCTCACCGTCATTACCTTGGTGAATACATTTTTATCAAACTCCACCTCAGCAATCTGAGGAATCTCATCTAATAATTTTTTCTTATACCTTCCATCCAAATAGGTCAGCGCATTTACCTTATTAAACCCACTTGGGAATAACACTGCTTCAATCTCCTCCCGATTCACTAAATGCTGTCCGGTAATTTTTAAACTATCTAATACAAATATTGGTGTGCCAAAGATTACATACAACAATGCCACCAACCCCGCTACCACTAAAATCTTAGAATAAACCGGACGTACCTTGGGTCTCGGTAAATGCAACTTCACTCCAGACAACTGGGAGACTGTGGCTCTTCGTAAATCCCCTACTCGTACGGTAGTTCCTGAGGTATATGATTCAACACCACGTGCCAAGCGAGCCCGACGTAACTTCTGCCGTGCCAGCCACTTCTGTAGCGTTTTCTTACCCCAGCTCAACATCCCTACTTGTTCCGCAGTTTAGCTAGTAATTCTTGTCCGAATACATCTGCTTCACCAGCTCCCATTGTAATCACCACATCTCCGGCTACCAGCTCATTAATCAGTCGTTCTTCAATGGCATCAAAATCACCAATAAACTCTGCATTGTTAGAATGTTTGTTAATCTCTTCAACTAAGATCTTGCTGTTTACGGATTGCTTATCCTCCTCCGTATCACGAACTGCATAAATTGGGGCCACAATCACCCGATCCGCATCATTAAAACTTTCTGCAAAACCATCTAACAATATTCTAGTTCTACTAAACTGGTGGGGATGGAAAACCACCACCAACTTACGACTTGGGAAATACTGTCTGGCACCTTCTAACATTGCTTGGATCTCTGTTGGGTGATGAGCATAGTCATCTACAAATGTAACTCCCATACTAGATCCAATAATTTCAAACCGACGGGCAAGTCCATTAAACTCATCCTCCAATACATGCTGCAAAGTAGCACTATCAATTCCATTCTCCCTTGCCACTGCCCATGCCAACACTGCATTAGAAACATTGTGCTTACCAGGAAGCTGCAAATAACTTTCTGTTCCGTTCACAGTAAAGTGCATTCTTCCTTCTGAGAATTTTAAGTTTTCTGCTCGGTAATCATTGCCTTCGTTAAGCCCAGCCCACACCACTCTCTTATTGGTTCTACCCACTACTTCACGCACCACTTCATCATCTCCATTAGCTACCACCAACCCATCTTCAGGTAGTAGGTTGATGAACTTCTCAAAGGTATCTTTAATATCATCAAAGTCAGTAAAGAAATCTAAGTGATCTGGCTCAATGTTAGTCAGCACCACTATCCTTGGCTTTAAGTCCAAGAAAGATTTTCCATATTCACAAGCTTCAACGATAAAGTCATTTCCTCTGCCTAATAACACATTGGATTTTAACGATCTCACCTCAGCTCCAATTAATGCAGTAGGGTGATTGCCTGCTGCTTCAAACATCATTGCAAGCATGGTAGTAGTTGTAGTTTTTCCATGAGTACCAGCAATTGCAATTCCATTCTTATTTTCCATCAGTTCCCCTACCAACTCTAATCTTCTTCTAATTGGCAAACCCAGCTCCTGAGCCTTCATAATCTCTGGGTTAGATTTTGGTACCGCAATTGAATACACCACTTCAGTCACATCATCTGTCACATACTTTTCATCATGACCAATGTGGACTTCAATTCCCTCGGCCTCTAAGTCGGGTCTACTATCAAAATCTTTCATGTCAGAACCAGACACCTTTGCTCCTGCATCACGCAACAACCGAGCTACTGCCTGCATTCCAATTCCACCGATTCCAATTAGATAAAAATGTCGTTTTTCCATTGCTGTTAATTAATCAATCAGATAATCATTATAGCCTACTTAGCTACTTCACCAGTTCCGCCCTGACCAAGAACCTCTGCAATGCAGTTCCTACTGGATAGGAAGTTTGTAGCGTTAATAGTGACTTACCCTCTGTTTCTTGATTTAACCACTGTGTGTCAGTTGGCTTTACTACATGGGTATCAAACACCTGATAACGATACACCTTCCCATCCTTATCCGTTAATACCACCTCGTCTCCCATTTCAATATGTGGCAATAAGGCAAACACTGTTTTGTAGTTACCTGGTTTAGTTGGAAAATCTGAAGAATGTCCGAAGAAAAAAGCATTGCCTCGATGTCCAATTGCCGCCGTACCTGGATAGTGAACCACTCCTTGAGCTAGTGCATCTTGGAAAATTGGCTCTCCTATTTCATCGATATATACCAATGGGGCTTCAATCCCAAGCGATTGAATATATATCCGATTGCTAGCCCGGGTCTCCATCACCTCTAGATCTGACCCACCACGATTAATGTAATACATTACCTGGGCCCCAAAGTATTGATAGTTCACACCCACAAACGCCACTCCAATAATTAGCAAGGTTAATCCCAATACCTTAACTTCGTTCAAAATCTTATTACCCATTCTTAACCTCCGCTAATACTAAATCGGCAATCATATCGGCTGCTTTTATATGTACCTGTCCCATCTCTTTCATTCTACCAGCCATCTGTTTCATCTGGGCTGGATTAGCTACTAACTTCTTAATAATTTTCACTAACGACTCTGAATTGAATTTATCCTGTTCAATCATCACCGCTCCCCCTTGCTTATCCAAATACTTAGCGTTTAGTAGCTGATGATTTCCAGCCGAACCTGGTAATGGAACCAATATCACTGGCTTGGCCAATACTTCTAGTTCAAAAACAGTAGAGCCAGCCCGAGACAGTACTAAATCTGAACCTTTAAGCAGCCCATGAAAATCTTGGGTATCAAAATCCTTAACCATCCACTTTCCATTAAATTCATCTCCTAAAGCCTGATACACACTGTTAATTACTTCAAAATCTCTAGTACCGGTGTAATGCACGATATTTACCACCGGTAATAAATCCCGTAACACCTCAGCTACTACCTGATTTATATACGAGGCTCCTTGAGATCCACCGGTAATCATTAAGGTTGGTCGTCCATTAGCAAATGGTTTCTTGGCAACCACCGATAACAACTGCTGTTGTATAGGCAAACCGGTTTCTACCAACTTATTAGATTCAGCAATTACCTTAGTTGAATTCTTCTTCACCTCAGCTACCGGGAATGAGGTAGCTAACTTTTTCATATATTTAAAACCTAACCTATTAGATAGGCCTACTCGCATATCTGATTCATGGGCAACTACTGGAATCCCCATCGAACCAGCTGCAACCACCATTGGATATGAAGCATACCCACCCTTAGCAAATACCACATCAGGAGCAAATTCCCGTACTATTCTTCGTGCCTGAGCTACCCCTCTAAAGACCCGAAAGATATCGATTACATTTTGCAAATCAAAATACCGGCGAATCTTTCCGCTACTGATTGCCTTAAACTGCAATCCAGCTGATTCAACCAGTTCTTTTTCCGCCGGCTTAGTTGACCCTACAAACAGCAACTTAGCCTTTGGCATCTTATCTTTGATGCTTCGAGCGACCGCGAGCGCTGGCATAATATGACCGCCAGTCCCACCACCCGATAAGAGGATTTTCATCTTTTGGTGAAGCAATAGTTTGCTTAGAAATATTTAACAATATACCGGATGCTACCAACATAAATACTAATGAGGTACCACCCAGACTAATAAATGGTAACGGCACCCCGGTAAGTGGCACCACTCCCACAATCGCACCCATATTTAAGGCTGCTTGGAATCCAATCCAGGCCGTAATCCCCAATGCCAAGAGCCTGCCAAAGGTATCAGGGGCAGTTCTAGCAATAATTAGGCCACGCCATACAATAACAGTTATTGGCAAAATAACCAAGAAAAAAGCCCCTATCAGACCCAATTCTTCACCAATAATGGCAAAGATAGAGTCAGAGGCAGCTTCAGGTAGATAGGCAAACTTTTGCCGACTATGCCCGTACCCCAGACCAAATAACCCACCAGATCCAATTGCTAACAAGGCCTGGTTAATATGATACCCAGCCCCTAATGGATCAGCTCCTGGATTTAAGAAGGTCAAAAGTCTTCTTAAACGATAAGGAGCGGCATAAATCAAAGCTGTAGCTGCCAATACCCCTGTTCCTACAATCGCCCCAATCTGTCCCATGGTCGCACCAGCCACAAAATACATACTTCCCGCAATTGCAGCTACCACCATCGTAGTTCCCAAGTCAGGCTGTTGCATAATCAGCAAGAACACCATCCCTACGAGTCCCACAAATGGCAAAAAGGTCTTATACATATCCACGATTGCAGAACCCTTCTTTTCAAACCACCAGGCTAGATAAATAACTGTAGCCAGCTTTACATACTCAGACACCTGGAAGGTAATTGGTCCCAGATGAATCCAGCGTTTTGCACCACCAGCTTCCAAACTCAAACCTGGTACCAAGACGGCAACCAAAAACACTAACCCGGCACCAAATATTACCGTGGCATACCGTTTGAAAATCCGGTAATCCAACTTTGAAAAAAACCACCACAACAGTAGTCCAATACCTGCATATGCTCCCTGTCTAATCACGTAGTAGTATGGGCTACCTGCGTTATCCAAACTCTGAACCAATGATGCCGATGACACCATGATTAATCCAATAATCACCAATCCAAAGATGGTAATCGCTAAAATGAAATCTTGTCTGTGGTAACCCCGCATAACCCTACTATCATATCAGAAAACAAGGTATCCGTTTGACATCCTCTACAGTTTTTTACACAATGCCTGCATCTGAACCTTACAACCTGTACTGTCAATCCAAATAAGGAGAAATCCGTGGCTAAAAAAGTACTTAGGGTAGATCGAGAGGCAAGAAAGGAAGAAAGAACCTTCCTGCCTTGGGAACCGGGTGCGAGTGCTTTCGGATCAGTTAAGGTCAAACCTTCTTCACAGCAAGAAGATAGAAACAACCTTATGAATTGCGAACAGCCGAACTATCTCACGACCCGAAGCAAGAAACTACAGTCTCAGCTTCGCGAGATGGTCATTCAGTTCCCCCAGTTGCCGGACCTCTACAACATGGCCAATGCCGGGTTCGTGATAGATCGAGATTCCAAGCCAGATCACCAGAGAGTAGAAGATTCTTATGGTAATCACGACGCATGGACTCAACCGACAGAGATTTCCAGTCCGAGCCTGGGCCTAATCCCTGATCTCAAGCAACAGCTTGAGGAACTCGACCCCAAGTCACTGGAGCACCTATGGCTATCAAAGCTCCTCAGCTTCTGCACCAATCTAGTCATATGTCATGGATGCGGCTACCTTCGCACCACCAAGACAACTGGCAGATTCGATAACACTTCTGGAGATCTCTGCTTCATAGTCATGGAGGCATACCTGCCTGACAGATGGAGCACGAAGCCAAAGTACCTGCCTCACTGGGACGACGGTCGCCAATCAGTATGGTGCTGCTATCACAAGGCTAAGAGCCAGCACACAAGCGACCAGTGGATAAACAGCCTCCCCGAAGGTGGCAGCGAATACTATCTCTACTACAACAGAACAGGAGAGTGCATTCACGCCATCCACAAGAAAACCAACCTCAGCTATCGTCGTCCCCAGAACGAAATCAGAGGTTCACTCTTCACTGAAAGTGAGGAAATGAACATTCTCCGAATCAGTCCCCGCCCCTCCTCTTCAGGATGGAATGACATCATTAGGTAGATCGTACCAGTACTCAACTTCGACCCCGTCAGCAATGGCGGGGTCTTCTTTTATCAACGGCTCATTTTTGTGAGCCGTTAAATCTACATCTTCTTTACAATCTCTCCAAACATCGTGCCTCTACTGTAGGCATCTTTAAACATATCAAAGCTGGAACAGCCTGGAGATAACAACACTACTCCTCCATTCTTTACCGCCTTATAGGCAAATTTAATCGCACCTTTAAATGTTGGATGAATTTCTGTTTCCACTCTTGGTGCATATTTCTTCAACAAAGTTTTAATCTTCTTAGAACTCTGTCCAATGATTGCAACGTACTCTACATTTTCTGCCCCAATAGTTTTTGCAGTGCTGACCCAATCTCCACCTTTATCTATCCCTCCAACTATCAAAGAAGTTGGAGTCCCAGCAAATGCCTCTACTGCCGCTAAGGTAGCTTCTGGTGTAGTTGCTAGTGAATCATCCACAAACCTAACTCCATCCTTCTTATGCACTATCTCTAACCTGTGAGATAAGGTTTTAAACTTACCTAATCGATTTACCATTTTCTTAGTAGAGACTCCGGCAAGAATTGAAGCCGCCATTGCTGGCAATACGTTCTGTAGATTATGCCTACCGGGAAGCTTGATCCCGTCTATATCGATAATCACTTCTCTCTTTCCAGTTCTCAGATCTCTATAGATCACCTCTCCTTTATCTACATACAAACCTCTACGCAAAACATGCTTATTGGAATAGCCAAACACCTTACCCTTAGCATTCCTGGTTGCTTTTCTACCAGCATCAAAATCAATTGATGTAATTAACCAATCAGACTTTTTCTGATGAGAATAAATATTCTGTTTAGCTGCTAAATATTTAGCAAAAGTCTTATGCCGATCCAAATGCTCCGGCACTACATCTAAAAATACTGCCACGTGTGGACTATCATCCATATCCTCCAACTGAAAACTAGATAGCTCCATTACCACCCAATCTTTTGGCTTGATCTTATCAATCACCGGTAACAAAGAAACTCCAATGTTTCCTCCCAACCATACCTTTCTACCTCGTTCATTTATCAAATGATGAATCAGGGAAGTAGTTGTGGACTTTCCCTTGCTTCCTGTAATCCCAATAATTCTTGCCGGACAGTCTTCAAAGAAAATTTTAGTAGTACTAGTAATTTCCACTCCTTTTCTTTTGGCCTTCTTCAGCTCAACCATATCCAGTGATACACCCGGACTTCTTACAATCATGTCGAACTGATCCCAGCCTTTTACATAGTCTGGACCCAACTGGAAACTAGCCCCTAATTTCTTAGCTTCTTTATAGTTAACCAGCTTCTTGGCAGGATTGGCATCTAGTACTACTACCACTGCCCCTAGGTTAACTAAATACCTAGTCGCTTCTATTCCCTCACGACCTAGACCTAGGACTCCAACATGTTTTCCAGTGAATCTACTTTTGCTCATGAATTGATTATATCGCTATCATCTGCAACAGTATAATTAGATATCAGCCTAACAGATTGGAGCACAATATGACATACACCGCTCAAGACTTTACCCACCTACTCGGACTCGATGGTTTTTCCGATAATGCCCTAACTACTCACTTCAAACTGTATGAAGGCTACGTTACCAATACCAACAAAGTAGCAGAAGCCCTAACCAACCATGCCCCCAACAGCCCAGAGTACAACGAGCTTAAACGTCATTTTGGCTGGGAGTTTAATGGCATGCGCTTACACGAACTACACTTCTCAGCTCTGTCTAAAGACCCATCCATCTTTGATGCAGACTCCAACCTAGGCAAACTAATCGAGACCAACTTTGGCTCATACGAGAAATGGGAAGCAGATTTTATAGCAACTGCCAAAACCAGAGGAATTGGCTGGGCCATCCTCTACCAGGATCCTGTTTCTAACCGCCTCTTTAATGTCTGGGTTAACGAACACGACCTAGGACACTTAGCTAACTGTAATATCATTCTGAATCTGGATGTATTCGAACACGCCTTCATGCCAGACTATGGCACCAACCGTGATCCATACATCCAAGCCTTCCTGAAAGCTACAGATTGGAACACCGTTGCTACCAGATTAAAAAACTAGCTCTGGTATTGACTTTTTACCCAGATGTGGTAATATAATAGCAACATTGAACCAGAGGTGAGACATGTCTGCAATTCAGACAACGCTTAATTCCACGGATGTTCTCGTGGACCTCAAGAAAAGAACACAGGACTTCCTTCGCGAATTGACAAGCTGGTGGCTCAAACCTGCCAGCCCTGAACTTCGTTCCAAGAAGGACGACCTGTACGACAGCATCGTAAAGTTGACCCGGAACAGTGAATTCGGTCACGTCACCTTCAAGGTGAGCCAGGCAGCCTTCGATGGGGAAGATGAAATCAGAGCAATTGCCGACGATCTCGTAACACTTGCCGAGATCTCAAAGCAGTAGCCCTTGCACCCAGTCTTCCACAAAAGGATGACCCCACCCAGGTCATCCTTTTTAAATATCTTATGGCTCTAACAATATTGGCCTGCCCCCGACTTGAAGCTCTACATCCAATATTCCTGGTAGATGATCAAATGTCATCTCTAACTGTTTGCGAATTAGTCCCACGGTTGCAGATCCAGCTACTTGTTCTATTCTGTCGTTAAAATTCAAAACTGCAGTTTTCCCTTCCATCCGGCTATCCACCAACTTCACACCTTCAGGTATTGCCGTAGACAATCCCCCGTCTCTCTCTTTCAAGGTTGGGCCTTTAAACAGCTCTTCAGCTACTAATGGAATTGCCACTTCCAGACTCTGATTCTTCTTAATATCTCTACGAACTGGCAAAACATCAGTAGCATTGCTAGTATCATCAACAAAATAGATATACACCTCGCCGCGAGCTAATGCATCGTCGGCAGGATTGGGATAAGTTAGGGCAACATAATACCCTGTCGCTAAAATCACAGCGACCATTACCCACCCCACTAAACTATGGTGTAATTTACCGAACATTTAATAACCAGGTAAGTGGATTCTTAGACAGCGATCCTTCGCCCTCTACTAACAATCCTACTGTAATTGGATAACTGCCTGGTGCCAACTCAGCACCCTTCCAATCAGTTGCTTTTACCTGGACCCTAAAGGTTGCTACCTCACCTGGTGCCACCTGGGATTCCATCATCTCAATTCGGTTCTTATTCAATGCCGGCTTAGTACTACCGTCGGCTAGTACGCTACTAGCAACAAATGGAATTTGAACATCAGCAGGATCAAGAGTTCCTAATCTAAATGCAAATTTTGCATCTCGATACCATGTAGCAGTACCTGAGTTTCTCACCTTTAATTCGAAGGTTCCTTCACCACCCGGTGCAGTATTTACATCCCCACCAATGTCCAAGGTAATCCACGCATAGTCCTGTGGGAAACTAAAATCATTAACGGTTGGTTGCTGAGTAACAGGCTTTTGATCCTCTACCACTGGGGTTTGATCCACAGGAGTTGGAGTAGCATATTTATGTTCACCTACCAGCTGATAGCTGAGGTAGGCTGCGAAAATTACAAACAATGCAAAAATACCAGCATGCCAATGTTCGGTCTGCTTGATATTTGTCTTCACCTTTTCTTTTACCTTCTGCACCATTGCATGGTCTGCAATCTCCAAAACTGTTTTCTTTGCAATTGGTTGTGGTGCTTTTTCTTTACCAACTTCTGCCAAGTCTACCTTCTTGGTAGTCTTTCTTTTAGCCGCATACTTCTTGGCCACTGGCTTATCATCAGTAGCTTTCTTGGCTACCGACTTTCTAGTCGTTGTCTTTTTGGCAGTTGTTTTAGCAGCTGCCTTCTTTGTTTCCCCCATTTCTTTTTTTGCCATTAATTTTCGCTAATACTAATGTCATTATACCGCTCTGGAAAAACCGCACAACCTACTTCATACTCGCTAAATCTGCCAACACTTGGTCAGCATGGATTGGTGGCTTTACCGTTTTGTAATGCTTTGCGATTTTTCCATCTGGATTAATCAAAAAAGATTCTCGCTTCACTCCCATATAAGTTCTTCCCATCATCTTTTTCTCACCCCACACTCCATATGCATTTGCTAACTTTAAATCTTCATCCACCAAAAGTGGAAACTTGAGATTATATTTATTGGCAAACTTTAGATGTGACTCCTGCCCATCTTTACTCACTCCCAATACCACGGCATTGAGTTTCTTAAATCCATCCCAATTTTCCTGCAATGCACAGGCTTCTTTAGTACAACCCGGTGTGTCATCTTTTGGATAGAAATACAGCAACACCCACTTCCCAGCATAGTCTGCTAGGTTGTGGGTTTTACCTTGCTGATCCACTGCCGTAAAGGCAGGTGCTTTCTTTCCAACTTCAATCATCTACTTCTGATATTCACTCAGTAGTTTTTTCTTTGCAGATAATACTGCTCCAACTCCATACAACACCACAACTGCCTGCAATAACCAACCAATGATTGGAACATAGGCCAAGATAATGCCAATCAGAACTCCAAGACCCAGATTCCAGAACTGATCCCATTGGTTCTTATGGCTATGTTGTCTTAAGTAACTTCCAATGCCATAAGCACCAGCGATTGCACCAAATACAATCAACAAGCCATATGCCAAGAAGATGACACTAGCTACTGGAATTCCAACCACAGTGATAGCAAACAACATGGCCAGTACTGGAGCCACAATCATTACCAACAGTCCGTTCCAGATATACATTGCAGTATTCTTCTGTGCTTTCATCGTATCGATAATCTGTGGGAAATACTTTGGTAGTAACCAGATAATAATTGAACCCAACAATAAGAAGCTCAACCACTTCCAAAGCACCGCAGTCAGTCCTGCAATTGTTAACAATGCAATCAAACCTCTAGTAGATGCATTTGGATCTACAGCTTGGTTAAACTCAACGTTCTTTGCATAGTTAACCAAAGTTGGATCTTCTCTTGGGGCCCAGTATCTTAAGCTCTCACCAATTTTTCCATTGTTTCCAAAGCTTAGACCTTCTGAAATATGAATCTCTGCATCTCCACCCACCAATCCATCAATCCGACCCTTACCTAGCCAACTAGTAAGCTCTTCATTAATCTGTCCATACAAGGACATCTCTCCAGCTACGCTCCAAACGCTACCGCGAATTGTAGCTCCATCAGCAATTGTGAACTCACCACCAACCGCCATGACATCATCTGCTACATTGCCGTTGACGTTTAAAGTTCCACCCATCATTCGGATGTCATCACCAACTGCTCCATTAACCACTGCGCTACCCCCTACCAACCACAAGTCACCGGTAACTGCAGCGTTAACAATCACATTTCCTCCAATCACAATCAAATCTCCTTGGACCCGATTGTTTACCGTCACTGTATCACCCACCACATACATATCATCCCGTACTACTTCTTCTTGTAATACATTCTGACCAGTAATAATTGTTGGCACTGCCAAAGCTGGTGCTGCCATCCCAAACATCACTACTCCGATTCCTAAACTGACACCGATTTTAGATAGTAATTTCATATCCATTAAAAGTTAACTGGAATTGCCACCTCATCATCAAACTGTGGTTCACCAGATGGATTATCTTTTATAAACACTAATAACCCACTGGTTTCATTCTGTGGGTCAAATTCAACATTAGCTTCAAAGGTTACAAAGTCCTCAGTCATCCAATCACCCTGAGCTGTAGCCAGCCCAGCACCTAGAACATTGTTATTATTATCCCTTACTTCAACTGGGAACGATGCTTCAAAATACCAAGTCCCCTTAGCCTGACCCACTACCGTCAGTGGACTATCGACAGCGTCATATGCACTAATCGATTCCAAAATAATTTTAGTAGGGTCACCAACCTGATTATTTTGAAATCCCCCGATTTGCCAATATCCGATTACAAAACCCAGTGCAAAAAAGATTCCCGCAATAATTAGATTTGTTTTACTCATATTTCTCCTTAAGTTTATCTACTATCATCCTACCACGACAACTTCAAAATGTTCGTCCCAACTCTAAAATCTTGCTATATTGAAGCCATGCCTACAACTATTCAATTTTTAGGTGCTGCTGGGGATGTAACTGGATCAAGCTACCTCCTAACCACCGATTCAGCTAAATTCCTAGTCGACTGCGGACTCTTTCAAGGCAGTCGCGACAACGAGAAACATAACTACGACGACTTCGTCTTCAACCCTAAACAGGTTGATTTTATGATTCTCACCCATGCCCACCTAGATCATTGTGGCTTAATCCCCAAACTCTATCGCCATGGCTTTCGTGGTCCCATCTATGCCACCCCTGCAACCAAAGAGCTAGCTCAACTCATTCTCACCGACGCTGCCCAAATCCAAGAGAATGGAGTAAATGAACATCAATTAGATATTCTCTTCAGCAAAAAGGATGCTATGGGAGCCCTGGAACTATTCCAGACTGTAGAATACAACAAGTCCTTTTCTCCAGCCTCAGGGATTAAGTTTAAATTCCAAGATGCTGGCCATATCTTAGGCTCTGCCATGATTGAACTTTGGATTGGTAAAAAGAAAATTGTTTTCTCAGGAGACATTGGCAACTGCCCAGTCCCAATCATGAATGATCCCAGCCTAATCCAAGAAGCCGACTATGTTCTCTGCGAATCTACTTACGGAGACAGATTACACAGCTCTTCTAACAAACGTGACTCCGAACTCTTAAAAATCATCCGTCATGGTAAAAAACATCACGGTAAGATTATTATCCCTTCCTTTGCCCTCGAACGTAGCCAGGACCTACTCTATGCCCTCAACAACATGAGCAATGCCAGACAACTCCCTCATATTGATATCTATCTAGATAGCCCACTGGCAATTAAGATTACTGAGATCTACAAAAAATACACCAAACTATTCGATAAAGAATTCCAACGGCTCCTCAAATCTGATTCAGATCTTTTCAACTTCCCTCGTTTCCAATACACCCTCACCTCCAAAGAATCGATGGTCCTAAACGATCTTGAAGGTCCTGCTGTCTACATCGCCGGTTCCGGAATGGCAGATGCTGGAAGAGTCCAACATCACCTACTTCATCACATCGCCAATCCTTCCACCCAGCTAATCTTTGTAGGGTTTCAAGCCCCTGGCACAACCGGCCGTAAGATTATCGATGGCGCAAAACGAATTCAAGTAAATGGCCGCTGGATTCCAGTACGTGGCCAAATCTGGAGTATCGACTCCTTCTCTGCCCACGCCGATCAAAAAGGACTGATGCGGTGGCTGGCTGGCTTTAACACCAAACCTACAGTCTTTTTTACTCATGGTGAAGAACAATCTCGGGCAGTCCTAGCCGAGAAGGTAAACAAACAACTTAAATACCCAGTCCACAAACCCCGAATGTTTGAGGTCTTTGAACTATAAAAACAGGGTGCACTTTCATGCACCCCTAAACGCTGGTTCAAATTCAGATCCCCATATCATTCTTGAGTTTGGAGGAAATTTTGGGATCGGTAGTAAAGTAATACTCTACCAACCTTCCCTTACTGCGGAAGAACGCGAAGGTTCCGTCTGCATCCTCAGCCCAGACCATCACCTGGCCCCAAGGAACCAATTGCTGGGATTTTTTGAGGACATCCACCCGACCAATGAAACGTGCTACCATCTCATCGCTCAGCCGATCCACAAAGATCGCACGATCCCGTTCAGTCATATTGCGATCCACAAATCCCGTAGAGTATTCCAGGACCACCCGGTCCTCGACGTCCAGTCCCAGAATCATTGCCAACGGAAGATTGGTCCAGTCCGGTAGCGGCTGTGGAGCAAAGGTTGCGGTTCGGTATTCTGAAGCGACATTAAATGCGCTTGCCAACACCGAGCTACCTCCGTGACCATGGAAGTCCTTGGTGCCATAGTCCGACTCCAACAGGGTCTTACCCAGCTTGATGTGATAGTCGAGGCCATGTTCGATCTGAAACAGATTCACCTCATGTGCAACTGTCACTGAGTCGGCAATCACCGTTTCAGCGTAGAACCGTTCGAGCGTGTCCGGATACGCCCGACTGGTTAGCAATACCATTGCCAACCCACACAGAAAAGCCATCAGCAATCTGCGCATGTCGTGCTCCTTTAAATACTAATACTATTGGTACAAGACTGCCCAATATATCAGAGCCATAGCCGGTAATCAACTAACCTACTAAATAGTTAAAAGGATTCTGTGCTGCACCATTTAACCACACCTCAAAGTGAAGGTGAGGTCCAGTGGTTAAACGTCCTGCTCCCACTGATCCTGGTGTCGCACCAGATCCACCAATTACTGCCCCTGCCGGCACAAACTGTCCCACCGATACATTCACACTGCTGACATGACCATATACCGTTACCAGACCACCACCATGGTTCACCATGATATATGAATAAGCAGTGGAACCATCAAATTTAACCTTCAACACATATCCATCGGCAGGTGCCTTAATTGGCGTACCATGTGGAGTAGCAATATCGATAGCATTATGATTTATTCCAAATCTTGCACGGTATCCTGGTTCTCTAAATCCAGCCGTTACTAATCTAGATGGGATTGGCCACAACAACTTACCTGGAGGTGGCAAATCCACCTTTGGACTATTCTTAGCCAACTGAGCAATTTCATTTTCTAACTTCTGCTGCTCTAATACCGATTCCTGGATTCTCTTTTGGTATTCCGATTCGGTTAGAGTTGCATCATTTAACAAATTCTCACGACTAGACTGCTGCACGTTTAAGCTATTCTGTTCTAACTGTTCGCTGGCCTGTAACTGTTTTAGCTCCCGATCGGCAGTTTCCAACTCCCCTTTCTTATCCTTTAAGCTTGCGTTCAAATCCTGTAGTACTGAGATTGAGTTGGTAATTCTTCCCTCAATCGTACTGATGTATTCAATTTGGCTCATAAACTCAGATAGGTTAGTAGAACCTACCAATACCTCCAACACCCCTACCTGCTTACGCTTATACACTTCTTTAATTGCCTCACGTAATACTTTCTTATTCTCATAAATCTCCACCTCAGCATCGACTAAATCACCGTTAATCCGGTTCATATCTAGTCTGGTTTTATCGATCTGGGTATTTATGGCCTGCAATTGCAACTGAGACAGTTCAATTTGTTGCTCTAATAAATCAATCTCACTCTTTAACGAAGCTTTGCGTTTTCTAGTCGCATCCAATACTTTTTGCTGTTGTTCAATCTTCTTATTTAACTCCTGAAGTTCTTTGCTCTTTTCAGTAAGCAGATTGGATTGAGCATATACTGCTGGCGCTACAGTAGTAAGTAATACTACTGCCATCAACACAAACAGAAACCGACGCTTTAAATCTTTAAACTTCATTATCTCGACAAATGCTTCTTAGTTGCCCAGTAACTTGAACTCATACCCACCACCAATGCCACTACCAACTGCAATGCAGCCAACAGTGCAAAGAAGACTGGGGTAAAGATGGTCTTCCCATCTGAGTTCACCAATTGAGCCTCTGCTAATGGAGCTACAAAACTAAAGTATAGAGCCATCACTACCGCCATAGTTAAGATGGTGGCAACAATTGCATAGATAGATCCTTCAATAATAAATGGCCACCTAATATACCAATCGGTTGCCCCTACTAGTTTCATGATTTCAATCTCACGTCTTCTGGTAAAGATAGTGATACGAATGGTATTAAAGATGATCAACAAGGCCAATACAATCAAAATTCCAGCTAACACTAAGCTCGCATTCTGGATAAACGAACCCAAACTTCTCAACCTATCAATTAGGTTTTGGTTGTCTTCTAAGCTGGTTTCAGATACCAAACTAGCATTTGGACCATTGAGCATCTTTTCCACTACTCCACTAATGACCGAAGGGTCTTCTGCTTTAATCTCCAAACTAGCTGGTAAGAAGTTATCATCAGTTGGCACCACATCCCGAATCACGGTTCTATTTCTATTCTCTTCCAAGAACTTCTCTAAAGCTTCTTGCGGAGAAACATACACTACTTGTTTTACTCCAGCATAGCTTTCCACCTCAGACTTTAATCCTAGAGCCTGCTCTTGAGTAGCTGTATCTTTCAAGAAGACTGCCACATCGATTCTTTCATTTACTGATTGAATCGAAGCACTAATAACCATATTCAAAGACACTAGAATACTAACAATCAACAAAGCCTGAGCCATGATAAACACGGCAGCTAATGATAACCACCCGTTTCTTCTAAATCCGTTCCAAGCCGAACGCCAAATTCTTTGCCAAAATACTAACATTATTCTGCAATATTTAAATCTGCGTCATACCTACCTCGTTTCATGTCCTTCTGAATCTTTCCATCTACCAAGGTAATCACGCGCTTATGTACCATGTTCACAACTTCAGGGTTATGAGCCACCAATAATACAGTGGTTCCCATTTAATTAATCTTTAGTAGCAGCTTGGTAATTTCCCATGCTGTTTTTGGATCTAGGTTTCCAGTCGGCTCATCCGCAATTAAAAACTTAGGTTGGAACACTAAAGCACGAGCAATTCCTACTCGCTGTGCCTCACCACCGGACAGTTCCTGTGGGAACCTATCCCCTTTATCCTTTAAACCTACCAAATCCAAGATCTTATTAACTTCTCTTCTGATCTCCTTATCTGGCTTTCCTGAAACCTCCATTGCAAAAGCCACGTTTTCAAACACGGTCTTATCAGATAATAACTTGTAATCCTGGAATACTACCCCAATCTGTCTGCGGTAATATGGAATGTATTCATCCCGTAATAAATGAATGTCTTTTCCATCAATTGTCACCTGTCCAAAGGTTGGCTTTTCTTCACATAACAATAGCTTTACCATCGTCGACTTACCTGCCCCAGACGGACCCACAATGGTCACAAATTCCTGTGGCTGTATGGTAAAACTCAAGTCATCTAACACCTTTTTCGAACCGTAATGTTTGGTAACCCGATCAAAGATAATCATTCAATACCTTAGTTACTGATATCCCCCTCCTGCATTCGCATGGTGGTTAGTACGCTCATTATTATCTCACTTAATTGGCCATTTTTTAAAACTTCTTGCACCTGACTGGTATCATATCCGCTCCTATGGTCCTTAACTTGCTGATATGGGTGCAAAGTATAAGTTCTAATTTGCTGACCAAAGTCTCCAGAACTAGTAGCTGCCTTCATTGACCGAGCTTCATTGGCTCTGCGTTCTTCCTCTAAGACCGCCAACTTACTCTTCAATATCCGCATTGCCATCTCCTTGTTCTGGCCTTGAGATCTCTCATTCTGGATAGCAACTACTGTATTGGTTGGAATATGAGTAATACGCACTGCTGAATCTGTGGTATTCACACTCTGCCCCCCATGCCCAGAAGCTCTATAGGTTTCAATCTTCAAATCTTCATCCTTTATCTCCACATCTGCATCCGGCAAATCAGGCAATACTTCAACTAATGCAAACGAGGTCTGACGTAACCCTTGAGCATTGAAGGGGCTGATTCTAATCAACCGATGTACTCCAGCTTCGGCCTTCAAGTATCCATACGCACGATACCCCTCAACTCTTACAGTGGCACTTTTAAGACCACCCTCATCCGTACTACTACTATCTACAATCTCAGTCTTCCAGCCTTGGTTTTTAGCATATTGCAGATACATGGATAACAGCATGTTGCAAAAATCTGCAGCATCCACTCCCCCAGTTCCTACATGAAACATCATCACCGCCGATGCATCGTCATGGGCACCATTAAACAAAGTCTGGGATTCTAACCAATCTCCAAGTTCGGTTGCTCTTTCTAAT
The DNA here is from genome assembly GCA_041389145.1 of Patescibacteria group bacterium. Classification (GTDB taxonomy): domain Bacteria; phylum Patescibacteriota; class Kazan-3B-28; order Kazan-3B-28; family Kazan-3B-28; genus JAWKSK01. The sequence goes on from JAWKSK010000004.1 coordinate 47,563, forward strand.
AGCTCATCTGCATCCTTTTTCTCTTCCAACTCACCCATTACCAGTTCCATTTCGGTAATGGCTTCGATCATTTTCCGGTTCATATCAAACTTGGCACTAGTCTCACCCGCTGCCTTTGGATCTTTCCAAAAGTCAGATGCACTCATCTGTGCCTCTATTCCTTTGTTCTCTGCCTCCAATTTAGATAGGTCAAAGATAGTCCTGCAGGGCTGCCCACTGCAGGCGTAAAGCTTCGTATTCTTTCTTCGAACCGGAATTAGGCATATACGCATTATAGCAAGAAAAAAACGGTTCTACTCAGTAGTAGAACCGTCTGACTCGTCGGAGAACTCGAATAGTGTTCCAAGCATCTTCTTAATAAAAATCCCGGCAACGACCACCATCCCGTACAAAACATGTCCATTGGAATCAAGAAGGGCAAGAACGAGGGCGATTGGTCCAAGGACAGCAACGGTTACCTTGTTAACAAAGGATTCCGATGCATCACATGGCGTAAGAGTCATTGTCTCCCAATGCTCATCGTAGTTATGAAGCGACCATATTGTTGCATAGTCTACCCAAAGACCGATTCCAATCCATCCAAGCACAATGAGAATCCCTATGATCATTACTTTTCTCCTTTGTTGGTACAAGATGGCCTCAATCTAAACTCTTTTCCTTGCTCAGTCAACAAAAAGCCCCGCTTTTACACGGGGCTTTCTGCATCTACCTTCTAAAGGTTTTAGACGTACATGTTACGTCTGCGCATCATCATGTAGGTCATCCCGGCAAGACCGAGAGCACCAGAGATGAGAGCAAGCAACATCTGCCATTCCACACCAGTACTTGGTAATGGACCCTTACCGGTAACACAGATCAAGTTGATTGGGTTAGCGGTAATAGTTCTTGAAGCAATTTCAGAACCATTAACAGTAGCAGTTGCAGTTACGGTACGGTTGGAAGTCAAAGTTTCAAGTGCAGAAACTCTCACAGTCATTACCTTGGTTTCACCAAGAGCTAATGAGCCAACGTTCCAGTAAATGTTGTTACCGTTCAAGGTTGGACTGTTACCAGCTGAGGTGGCAGACACGAAACGAGTGTTTGCCGGAATTGGCATGGTCACGTTTACATTGTGTAATACACTGTTCTGCATGTTAGCAACAGACAAGACGTAAGTGATTACATCGTCAGTACATACAGCAGTACCACGGCTATCCAAGCTTCCGTTGAAAGAAGTAGTAATGTCATAGTTAGGAACAGTAGCAGTTACCACCATGGAAGCATTGTCGTAATCAGACAAACCATTGTAGGTACCAGTTACAGACAACACGTTGTTGTAAGTACCAGCAATGTTACCAGCATGGATAATAGCATCAGTTCCTACTCCATCCTTCAGGTAACCACCAGCATTACCAGTGATTACCCAGTTGAAGTTAGAAGCGTTAGTAACATCAGTACCGTTGTAGTAAGCACGGACGTTGTAGTAGATATCAGAATCAACTACACCGTAACCAACCTTAGGAGTAATCTCCACACGGTAGTCATTACCAACAGCAATCACAGTAACAGTACCAGTGGTAGACTTACTTTCACCTAAACAGCTAGCAGTTACTTGCAAGTGAGCTAAACCAGTAAGACTGTTAGAACCGTAAGTAATTACCTGTTGGTTAGCAGCAGAAGTAATACTTCCTGGACCACTAATCTCTACCCAGTTGTAATCACAGTTAGCAATTGGGTTGTTGAAGTTGTCATAAGCTTGAGCCCGAACTGGAGTGGAGTCGAAAGTGTAAATCGGGTCACGATCCACAGTCATCTTTACGTAGCTCAAGTTGTTTTGAGTTACTACCTGATACAAGGAAGCTCCTTCAGTATCAGCAGCTGCAAGACCCTTATAGGTAGCAGTTACCTTTACGAAGTTGTAATAGTTACCCTGTAAACCTGGGTTAGACTTAAACACTACGTTTTCACCAGTGGTAGAAAGTAACTGACCAAGACTTGGACCAGTACCAATCAACATCCAGTTGAAACTTACTGGTTCAGTAGCAGGATCAATAATTGCACCGTTGGTGTCATAAGCAGTTGCATGGTAGGTAACGTTGGTACCAGACAATACAGATGGCATATCTGGGGTAATTGCAACGTTTAACAACACACGGTCTGGCTGACCAACTACAGTTACATCAGCTGTATCAGTCAAAGCTGCACCATTACAGTTAGCAGTTGCACTAACAGCAATATTACCTGGCTGATTAGTGGTTAATCTTGCAGTACGAGCACCGGTAACAACCATCTTGTCAGCAGGTGACCACTTTAAGTTGGTTAAGTTAACATCGGTATCACCGTTGGTGTCTTCGACATATAACTGGAAATCTTGAGTAGCAACACCAGTAGTCTTGTTGATGTAGATGGTTGAGTTTTGTGGCTCAATTCTAAACACCTTACAGGTAACCTTTGGTTGTTCAACATCACCATAAACTACAACTCTTGCGTATGCAGATAAAGCACCAGAGTTAAGCTTAATTGCGTTCTCGTAAGTACCCTTGGTATTACCAGCGGTAAACACTCCGTTAGCATCAACGCTACCAGCAGTAGTCTTGTTAATGCTCCAAGTCATTGG
>JAWKSK010000005.1:0-35779 GCA_041389145.1 Patescibacteria group bacterium
CAATGATTTGATTATCCCCTCAGCAGTTGGAATGTCTTGGCGCATCAGCTGATTTCTGATTTCATCAACCTCAAGCCGAGGCCCCACGCGTCCGGTGAGTCCAACAACTAAATTAATTTGATGATTGATGAAGCTACTTTCTACCGGCTCAATGGTGGCTTCAGATAGGGTTCTGTCGGTCACTTGCTTGTCGGGATCTACTTCAAAACTTGCGGCGTTGCTTAATGCTTCTTGGAAAGCATCTTTCGGAATTACGATTGTCCAACTCCTGGATTGGACTCGGATTTCGAAGTCTTCCTGTTCGGCACCTGGGGTAACACTAGGGACTGCATCGATAACATCGTTCTGAATAAATGCAGGGTTAAATTGTTCATTACGAGTTGCTTGTTTGGCTAGTTCGGTTTCTGCCGATACAAATACATTCTTAGCTGCTTCTTGTTTGGCGGCATCAATATCTTCATTTGACACCACTCCAACTATGTTGTCGGTTCCACCAGTAAAAGAGCCGACTACTTCACCATATAGTAATGGTTTTAACCCGTCGCTAAGATTTGGGATAGTAAGCGTAAGAGGGGAGGTGACGTTGTACTGCACACCACCGCTTTCTGCTTCTGCCTCTACCACTGCACGTCCTGGAGTAGAACCACGGGCTGGTGGTACAAGTACCTCATTCTTAATCCTGAACACTAGTCCTGATTCGGTGGTGAATCTAGTGTTTGCAAGAATACCCTGGATACCTTCGGTGCGGTTAACTACATTGATTTGCCCGGAGGCTTTATCACCTTTATTTTCTTGCCCACTCGCCTTGAAGGTCGCGACATGTTCGCGAGTGACTTCGATAAAGCGTCCTGGGATAATACTTGGACCAACTGCCTGAACATCTGTTTCGTCTACTAAACTAATTGTGAATTGTTTCTGAAAGGCTTCTGATTGGACTTCAATTACAACATCTGCCTTTGGCAGAATGAAGAAGCTAACGGTTCCAAGAATAACCAACCCGGCACCAATAATAGCCATTCCGACTTTGTGTTGGCGGGTAAGCTTGAAACTCAGCTTAGGAATTTCAAACTTTGGCAAATATAGTTGGGTTGGATATTTGCGTGGTACAGGGGACTGATCCTCGTCATCCTCCCAATCCTGTTGAGATGAGGTGGGAGTAATAGTTTTCATTTTAAAACCAGCTCTTGGGTTACCGCCGTAGTTAGGACGCTGGGCTGGTGGAGTAGGATTGTCTGGTTTCCAATAGAACTCCTGTTCTACTTCAGTATCAGCTGGCTCTTCCTCAGGTTCACTTTCTGTTGCTTCACTTTCTTCCTCTTCAATAGGGCTTGGTTCCGGTGCAGTAATAACATCTGCATGATGATGTTTAGGTAAGGCGTGAAGAGGAATGTTGGCAAGTTCTACAAGTTTACGGGCTACCGGATCGGTAGAGGCAATTGTAATTTTCTTCCCAAGTTTTGTGGCGTAAGTATTTAAAAGAGTAACGTTGATGTGGTTCTGAAGTGCTAGTGCCTGATGGGGGAAAGAAAGGATTAGTTCGTCAGCTTTGTGTTTGGCAATCTGATCCAACACTTCAGAGATATCTGAGTTAGCTTCGATAAATAATACTGGAGTTGGTGATTGTGCCATATCTATTTATTCTGACGCATTGACCTAACTATGCCTTGGAGAGTTGCTGACGCAACGTCTTTGGGATTAACCAGATTAAGGGTGAGCTTTGCTACCCCAAGTGGGGGAAGGTCCTGTGGGCCCCAATCCAATCCAGGAATGTCTGCCACCAGTCCAACTTCGTCCGGGTCTATAACTTGAATCTGAGGTCTTTTAACAAAGCTAATTTGCTTTGGCCATTTAGTTTTAAGCGTTTCTGCTAGATCAGGTAGCTTGGCACCACCTCCAGTGAGGTAGATTTGTGAAGGAAGCATTTTGGTATCGGGCATGTCTTGAAGAGCAAGATGGATTCCGCTCTTCCAGAGTGCTAACGGTGATTCGAGTGCGGCTTGAATCTTAGCGGATTTACGCTTGTCCAACTCACCGTTGGAATATGCTCGTTTTGTCTTCTCTGCGATTGAACCTGCTTGTTTGAATGTGGTTTTGATTCCCCGGGTAAAGGCTCTGCCTCCAATGGCAAAGTTATGCATAGCTTCTACGCTTCCATTTTTTACAATCACTACGTCGGTTGATGTCCCTCCAACGTCGATAAAGATTGCATTAATATCCTCCTGTGTAGGGGAGTTAACTAGGAGCTTGGATAAACCGTACGGTTGGGTTGCAATACTGATTAAATCTAAGTCCAGGGCTCTGGCTAAACTTTGCATAACGCTGGAATAGACCAAAGGAATGTATGCGTTGAAAACAGTAAGGCTAAGTCGTTTACCTTGAAATCCAATCGGATTTTCTACAGGATAGCCATCTAGTTGTAGTTCTACGATGGAAGCATGGATTAGCTCAATATCCGGGTGGTTATCCATAAACTTTTCTTGAAGGTTTTCACGCAGTTTTTCCTGAGAACGTCTTTGAATGGTGTAGATAATGTTTTTAAGTTCAGATTGTTCTAGCGGATGTTGTGGATGGGTTCGATCGTAGTGAAGAGTGGTGGTTACTCCTTCAACCATTTGACCATTAACCCCTAGGATCAAATCGGTAGGGGGCTGGTCTATACCTTCAACAGCCTTGGCAATTGCCTGCCTACAAACATCAACTACAGATGTGAAGTCGGTTATCATCCCACCGCGCATTGAACCATGTGATTGTGCAGCATATCCACGGTTAACTACGTTCACCTCGTTTTCTTCAATATAAATAACTAGTGCTTTGACTACGGAAGTTCCAATATCAAGCACTAGTAGGTGATGGTGTTCTGGTTTTTGGTCTTGCCCCCACGAAAACATACTTCTATTCTAATACAGCTTTTATACGTCTGATACCTGCGCTACTACTTTCTTCCTTTGCAATTCGAAAATGACCGAGCTGCTTACTAGATTCAACATGGGGACCACCACAAAGTTCCTTGCTAACAACATTACCGTCTGAGTCGGTCATGGTGTAGACAGTTACGATATCTGGGTACTTCTCTTTAAAGAAGGCTTGGGCTCCAGAATCAATAGCTTCCTGGTATGGCATCTCTTGCTTGGTAACTACAAATCCGGTTTGGATTTTGTTGTTTACCCAGTCTTCTACTGCTTGCTTTTCTTCGTCGGTTAATTTGCGATTAAAGGAAAAATCAAAACGAGTACGTTCTGGATTGATATCGGATCCAGACTGGAAAGCTTCAGGCCCCAAGACCTGATGAAGCGCTGCATGAAGAAGATGGGTGGAGGTATGAAGAGCAGTAATCTTTGCACGGTCTTCGTCACTTACTTGTGCACCAGCAGAGAGGCCGTGACCTCCAAATTTCTGATCTGCACCTGCACGAGACATTTCCTGGTGAGCCTTGAAGGCTTCGTTAAATCCGTCATCATCTACAGCAATGCGTTCTTTGATGTAGTCGATGGGAAGGCCGTAGGTAGAAAAGAGCTTGAAGGCTTCCTCTCCATCTAAGGAAGTGGTTCCTTGTGAAATTATTTTATCGAGTTCTTTAGTTCCTGAATCAAGAGTTCTACTAAATTTATCGGCTTCGGTACGGGCCACTTCAAGGATTCGATCTCTGTCGGTTTTAAGTTCTGGATAGACTGCCGCAAACTGATCGATGACACTGCCAAGCAATTCCTCAAGACCAACTCCAGAGTTATAAATATGAATCAACAATCGACGTAAGATACGGCGAAGAATATAACCCTGTTCCTTATTAGAAGGAGTGACGTGGTCTGAAATTAAAAATACTGTTCCACGAGCATGGTCAGCAACCACTCTCTGTGAACGAGCAGGTAGGGGAGCAACTAGAGCTTTAGTAGCGGTAAGCAGGTCGGTATCAAAAATTCCAGCTACTTTATTTACAGCAACGGAAAGTCGTTCTAAGCCCATGCCAGTGTCTACACCCTGGGTTTTAAGTGGTGACAGAGATTTATCTGGAGCACAGTAAAATTCATTAAAAACGTTGTTCCACACTTCAACCCCGTCTACATAAAATTCAACGGTAGGTCCACATGGTCCTTCATCCCCAGTTGGACCCCAAAAGGTCTCACTATCATCTGTTGCGTGAATCTCAGACAATCCTTCTAAGGATTCTAGAGCCTGCTTGGATTCTACGTCCTCGCTGGTACCAGGTCGATTACCGTTATAATAGTGGGCCTTGATTCTGCTTGGCTCGATACCCATATATGCAGAACTGGTTAAAAACTCCCATGCGTATTGAATGGCCTCCTGTTTCCAATACCCACCAAAGGAGAAATTACCAAGCATTTCAAAGAATGTTAGATGGGTATCATCACCAACCTCATCGATATCTGCAGTTCTGAAACATTTCTGGATAGAAACTGTATTGAGGCTGGCAAAATCAGATTGTGGATCTTTTTGTCCCACAAAATAAGGTTTGAATTGTTGCATACCAGCAGTGGTAAGCAATACCGAAGGATCGTCTACTGGCAACAAGGAAGAAGAGGGCACAACTTTATGCCCCTTGGATTCAAAAAAATCGACGAATTTCTGGCGGATTTCTAGGTGATTCATAGCATCTATACTATATAGAGTATTGATTAGATAAAAAAGTGCCCTGGGAGACGATGCCCCCAGGGACTTGAATCAAAGTTGGAGAATTTCAGCCAGTTGCAAGTTGCCGACCAGCCTGGTTGGGGCTGAGAGGCTCAGTTCGAGCCTGTGCACGAATAGTGAATGCAGGAACCGAGCTGTAATGGTCAATCACAGCAAGTTTGCCTCCGATCCTGACCACTGCTTCACAGCAACGACACTTTGCACCCCCAAGTGCAAAAGCCCGTGAGTAGGTCAGATTGCGCAAGCGATCGATGTCGCCTCTGGCATCATCGATTTCCAGACAGGAAAGAGGGGAATCTGGCAAATTCTCGACGTTTGCCGGATTGGGCACCAGGACAACACTACCCCTCACGAGCTCCGACTCCGGAATATCCTGGATGGGAACCAGGACGCCGTTGACCTGTACGCACACCGTCGAGGTGGAGTAGCCATCATTGACGGTATCACGAAGCTCCGACTCACCGGAACTCTTGAGAAGTGCTGTGAGAAACGCAGAGGTTGAATAATCAGACCTGTTTAATTCCATTAAATTCTCCCAACTATGAATGTACATGACTATGAAAGTCTTTCTCAGAGTACCAAACTAGACATTGGCTGACAAGTATGGTTAAACTGCCTAATATGAAAGAAATGGGTAGTAACTATATTTATCTAGACTATGCAGCCAGCACTCCAATCCGAGATGAGGTTTTGAGTGAGCTCAATAAGATTGAGAAAGAATTAATTGGCAACCCTTCAAGCGTGCATAGTGCGGGACGATCTAGCATGAATAAACTTGATGCAGCAAGGAAGATTGTTGCTGATATCTTAAATTGTGAAAGTGGTGAAATTGTTTTTACTAGTGGGGGAACTGAATCAAACACACTAGCGTTAATGGGTTTTGCAGATGCACATCCTAAGGGACATATCATTACCAGCTCATTCGAACATAAGGCAGTTTTGGAAAACTTAAAACTACTTGAGGGTAGGGGATGGAAAATTTCTTACATTAAACCCGATAAAAATGGCCTGATCAATGCCAAGAAGGTAATCGATGAAATCAAAGACAATACAAGATTGGTTTCAATTATGTATGTAAATAATGAAATTGGGACTATTCAACCGATCAGAGAGATTGGTAAGCAACTTGAAAGTCTAAATAGAACCAGAACTAACAAAATATATTTCCATACAGATGCTGTTCAGGCCGCACCGGTGCTAGAGGTTAATTCCAAATATCTACATGTGGACTTGATGACACTTTCTTCTCACAAAATTGGTGGCCCCAAGGGCGGGGGACTGTTGTTTGTAAAAAAGGGAACACCGCTCCATCCGATAATTAATGGTGGCGGACAGGAAAGAGGATTCAGGTCTGGAACTCAAAACATTTATTCCGCTATTGGTCTAGCACTGGCACTGGAACAAACAGGTAAAAATTTAGCTAAGGAAGTTAAACGGCTTCATGCATTACAAAATAAAATTTTAACTGCAGTCAATAAATTGGATGGGGTTGTTGTGAACGGAACCGGTAAACAAAAGTCCCCAGCAATTGTTAACTTTAGTTGGAAAAAATATTCAAGTGACGAATTAGTGATCGCATTGGATAGAATTGGGATTGCGGTATCAGCTGCGTCAGCATGTGCATCTGGAAGTATCCAAAAGTCACATGTCTTATCCGAAGTGCCAATCCCGGAATGGAGAGCGGCGAGTAGTGTTCGGATTAGCATGGGGCACAGCACAGCGACTTCCGACATTAACAAACTAATAGCCGCACTAAAGAAAATGGCTTAGCAAAAAACACTCAACTAGGAGTGTTTTTTGTTGTCTAGACAAAAGAGGGTAACTACTTTCTCTTGGTTGTCTTACGTGCAGTAGTCTTACGACGAGTAGTCGTCTTCTTAGCTGCAGGCTTGCGACGAGCTGTAGTCTTCTTGGCTGTAGTCTTACTTGCAGTAGTCTTTTTCTTGGCTGTAGTTTTACGAGCCGTTGACTTACGTGCAGTAGACTTCTTAGCTGTTGACTTACGAGCGGTAGACTTGCGTGCAGTGGTCTTCTTCGCAGTTGACTTACGTGCAGTAGTTTTACGTGCAGTAGTCTTCTTTGCAGTAGACTTACGCGCAGTGGTCTTCTTAGCAGTAGTCTTACGACGAGTAGTCGTCTTCTTAGCTGCTGAACGCTTCTTCATCATCATTATGAAGCCCCCATGTGCGTTAATAATATATTAACTTTTTAAGTTAACTTAATTATTTTCGTGATAATTAAGTTGTAATTAAATTATAGAAACAATTAAATAAAATTAGAATAAATTTAAATTTTATTTTTATTGAAACAGCACTCGTTGTGAGTGCTGTTTTAGCAGGGAAGTTAATGTTGAGATTATTCAGAAGCTTCGGTTGCTGCGTCACCTTCTTCCTTTTCGGAAGTAGCTTCAACTGCTGCGATGGCTTCTTCTTCAGATACTTCTGGTTCTGGTTCTTCTTCGCGTTGTTGTGCAACTAGAACAATAATATCTTCTGGGTCATTCAAAACCTCAACGCCTTCAGGAAGCTTAACATCCTTTACATGGATTGCATCATCGATGTTTGCCAAGGATGAAAGATCTACCTTAAGGTCGTGTGGGAGCTTGGATGGTAAACATTCAACTTCTAACTTGTCCTTGTTAGTAACAAGAGTGGCTTCACCTGTATCAAGTGCAGGTGCTTCATTCTCGAATACCAATGGGATTTCTGCCTTAATAGTTTCAGTCATGTTAACTGCGAAGAGATCAATATGAATTACTTCACCGGTAACAGGATTGTACTGAGGCTCTTTAAATAGTACGGCTTTTTTAGAGTCACCCAGAGTAATTTCTACCAGACTACTGCGACCTGCTTTTTGGAACACTTTGTTGAATTCAGCTGCAGGTAAAGAAACTGCAACAGGATCAACCTTGTGACCATATAGGGAAGCAGGCACCAATTCGTTGGCGCGGACCTGGCTAGCCTTTAAATCTGGCTGACGGATTTCAGCTGTAAGTTTGTATTCACTCATAACAGGCGATATCGTACATGAAAAATATGGTCTAAGTCAAAGGTTTTTCGATTAGATATCAAAAAACCACCTGGGTTAGGTGGTTTTCATGGTTAAACTTATATTTAGTCGAGAATTGATTCAAAGTCCCCGGAGAAACCACCAAGGTATTGGTGTACATCTAGTACATCGTTGTATCGAACAGGAGAGAGAGCAGCATTTATAACTGAACCAACCTCGGCGACTTCAATTTCAATTTCTTGAGCACCAGATACATCTACTGGTTCAACTTCAAGCTGTTTACGAGTAAATTGCATCTCTGATTGAGATTCAAGTTCGTCTTCGATATTGGTAAAAATCTGTTCTGAGGCGATATCTGCTGGTCTTCACCATCCGCACTAGCAATAGCTACGCTAGCGAAGACAGGGTCTTACAGCCTGCATATGCAAATGTCATATCCTCCATCTGACCCAAGTAGTGGATGTCAGAGGTGTCGTATGACCCGGAACAGTGAGGGCATCTCATGATTCCCTGGAGGTTAGAAACTAACCTTTCGAATTGCTGGTTACTCATTGGTTTTGGTTTTTGTTTTTAGTTTTCTTTGTACTAAATTATATTAGTATACAACAAAAACCACCAATTGTCAAGACTAACCTCTGGGACGAGAATATGCCAACCACCACATTAAGACTGCTACTAAAAAGAAGCTGATTATCTTTACAAGAGTTCCTGATGCTAGGGCAATGATCCCAAATAGGGTAGAAATGAGATAGAAAACAATTACCACCATGCGCTGACTTCTGCCTATTTCTAATAACCTGTGATGAAAGTGCTGCTGATCTGGAGTCCATGGAGTATTTCCAGATCTAATTCTGCGGATTGATGACCAGATTAAATCGATAATTGGCAAACCAAGGACCAACCCTGCAGTAGCAAGCTTGCTTCCACTAATGATTGATAGGGCGGCCAGCATAAAACCTAAAGTATGGCTCCCAGAATCACCCATGAAAATTCTTGCGGGATACCAGTTGTAGACCAAGAAACCAAGAGTTGCTCCCAGAACTGCAGCTGAAAGAATGGCAGTATCGGGTTGATTAACAATCGCAAAAAGACTGAGGACTGCAATACTTGTTGCTGCAATTGCGGAAACCCCAGATGCTAATCCATCTAAACCGTCTAGGAAGTTGATAGCATTAATGATTAACACAGTCCAAAAGATTGTGAGCAAAACATCTATACCAACCGGGAGAAGGATATTACCCCCGAAAGGGTTTGTGAGGTTTGTGATTGTATTGCCAAATAGCACCAGGACAGAGGCTGCAAGAATCTGACCGGATAACTTTACTGCTGGTGGTAAAGAGTACCTATCATCTAGATATCCAATAATGAAGACGATGGTCATACCCAAATAAACACCAACCAATTGTGGCGTTATTCCAAGCAAGATAAGGGCTGCTAGCAAAATACCTACATAAATTGCAAGACCACCAAGACGAGGAGTAGGGGAGGCGTGTAGATGACGGCCTCCTGGCATATCGAACAGGCTGAATTTGGTTGCCCATTTTAAAACCAGTGGGGTAGTTGCTACAGAAATTCCAAATGCTACCAGCAATGAGGTGACGAGCGCTACCCAGGGTATGGTGATAAATTCTGTCATTTAGATTGCTCGATTATTTTTACAAGAGTATCTCTGTCGTCATTATCGGATACTTTGTTTCTTTTGATAACTCTACAACTTTGGCATTGATGAACAACGTCGTAACCTTCTGAGGTGATTTCGACTTGGATAGGCTTCATTTTACCGCGACAATTATTTTCTCGATCACCAGGAAGATTATCAACGTGTAAACTCCATAAACAAATAGGACAATGATTGGTGTATCCGTTACCAACAACATGACTACCACAATTGGCACAGTCGAAATCTTCTGAATGTTTGATGAAGTTTTTACGTTGTTCCATGTGAATTGGATTCTTTGTTTAGTATAAAGCTGTCAGCGAATTAATTTAAACAGACTACCGTCTGTAGAAAAATGAACCGTGGAGTCCTGATCGGTTCGTAATACATTTACCCCAAACTTTGTCAGAAGATCAATCGTTGCTTGGCTGGGATGATTATAGCGATTATTTTCACCAACGCTAATCACAGCATGACTAGGTGATGTGCGTGTAATGAAATTTTCAGAGGTAGATGTATCGCTTCCATGATGACCCACTTTCAATACTTCAATTTCAGGGAGTTGATCTTGAATAATTTTTGATTCAACTTTCTGAGAAATATCTCCCGTGAACAATATGTCAAAATCATTGTATGAGTACAGGTTTGCAATAGAAGTGTTGTTTAGGTCTGAGTCGTTTAGGGTTTCGGGGTCGGGGGATAAAACCTTAATCAAAGAGTCACCTAGTTCAAATTCAGAACCCTTCACTACTTTGCTTACTTCAACATTGTGAGTGGTTATTGTATCTATCAGTGATTGATAAAGTTGGCTAGTATAGTCTGCCTCGGTTATTAGCACCCTATCTACAGGGAATTGTTCGATTATCTGGCTTGCCCCTCCAATATGATCGGCGTGTGGATGGGTTAGGATCATCAGATCAATCTGGCGATCCCATACTGGAACCAATCTGTTTAGCAAGTTGGTGACCTTAGGGCTTGGTCCTGTATCGATAACAATATTGTACTCATCGGCTGTTCGAATGTATGCTGCGTCACCTTTACAACGTTTAAGAAATATACATTGGTAAGGTTTGGATTGGTATTGGGATTTACCTGATAGATATAAATATTAAATATCACCAACGATATTAGGAATGCCAGACTGGGAAGATAACGGGCTGAGTGATTCATACCTAAAGATTAATAACACAAGAACAGAATACCAGGCTGCTACGAATAATGGTGAGAATTCTGGAACTGGTATATATGCAAAATCTAGTTGCCCAAAGTATCTGATAATCTCATAAAGCCAATGAGCAGGATAATATCCAATTGGTTGAAGCGAATAATAGTGGTCCGAGTAGATTAAATCCAAATGCTAAACCACCCCAATCATCACCAACGGAACGACTGGTACAATGGCTAGGTTTGGTGATTAATGACACAGAAGATATTCCACCAAAATAGTATGCAATTAGGGGTAACGTAGCCAGGCTTGCTGATGTTGTTGCAGATAAGCTTCGGCGATAATAGAGAATCTAGACAACTGGGTCGTGGATAATGCTTTTGCAATCAGCGGATTGATAAAAACTAATCTCGGCAGTGGCCATGAACGATAACTGGAAACCAATGTCAGGGCCAATATAAATGGATTTTGGATTGTCATGACCGTAGCTGCTAAAAGCAACAATACCCGTAGTGTAATTTTCACCCATCGATTGACCCAGCAAAACAACCACCCCATTACTGCTGCCCGAATCATAGAACTGCTCAGTTAATCCAGTCATGATGATAAATATCAGGATTGCAATTCCTGCACCAGCTAACTTAATTCTTTAGTATCCATCCAAGGACAGCGACTAAGAAAATAATTACTAAACTTATGTTAAACCCAGAAAGTGCAACGATGTGGGTTGTCCCAGAATGTGACATTTGGTCCTTAAACTCTTGGTTAAACTTTGTTCTAGTTCCCAAAAGGATACCATTAATGAGGTCACCTTCAACACCACCGATGTAGTTTGATATTTTTGCTCAATCCAATTTTTGAGAATATACAGTGGCCTATAAATATTTAACTCAGAGGGTTGGATACGTTGGAGAGATTGGTAATTGTTCCATACACGTGAATATGGTTTTGGGCTAGCCAGTAGTCCACTTCATCTAGCTGATCCACATGTGCAATTGCTTCAATTGTGTCACCGGGTAAGAAATTTTTGCGATCCCAAGTTTCTAGCTGAGTAGTAAAGTTGGTTTCTTGATTATCTGTTTTAACAATTACTGATTGTGGCCTTGTGCTACCCAAATCGATTACGTTTAGTACCGTTCCTTGGATGACAATACTCTCATCAAATAACTGTCTGGGAATATGGTTAATGTAATTCGTAGAGTAACTACCATATGTATAGTTGCCGATTATAAAAAATAATAACGAGGCAAAACCAAGGTAAAATAAATCGGACTTTTTTAGGATTGTAGTTAGCAAGATTCCAACTACAACTACTAACAGAAGGGGATAGAAGATTGAACCAGAAATAACCCCGATAAGGAACGCGAGGGTAAGAGCAATAACTATTTGATGAGGCATACTACCGGATGTACTTGGCTTTGTTCACATTGTGTTGGTCCAATGTGGTTGCGTAATGTGTAACACCATCCGAGTCGGTCAGATAGTAGAGGTAGTCAGAGCTAGTAGGATTAAGAATGGCAGTGATTACAGCTAGACCTGGGTTACAGATTGGACCTGGAGGCAAGCCAGTCACCCTTCTAGTATTATACGGGGAACTTGATGACAGCTGGGACTGAGTGATGGGATTGCTCCAGTTATCAAAGATAAATCTGACAGAGGCATCAATATCTAGACGCATTCCAAGTTCAAGTCGGTTAAGGATTACCCCGGCGATCAACTTGCGATCTTGTTCGTTGTTGGCTTCACGTTCGATGAGCGAGGCAAGTGTAACTATTTGTTGGATAGAAAAACTAGACGCTTCAACTTTTGGATAGATTTGAAGTTCTGGTGGTAAAGTTTTAAAACCTTTCTACTACCTGAGTAGCTGGCATTCCCTTTTTTATAGAACTCATAAGTGTCTGGGAAAAGATACCCTTCGAAAGGATTAATCACCTGACGATTGTTGGTTGAGAGAAAAGAGTATTTATTTTTATCTATTTCAGACAAAGCCTGATTAAATTCTCGAACACTAGTGATTTGAGATGATTCAAGGCGTGTAGCAATTTGACTAATGGTATATCCCTCAGGAATGGTAACTCTTGTGCCCGCAGTTTCTCCGGCCTTAATGATGCTGGCAATCTGCCAGGCGTTCATACGGGGGCTGATATTGAAAACACCTGGTTGCACAACTTGAGTGTTGGATAGCGCGAATGCAATTTTACCTCCGAGCTGAGATCTTAAATAACGATCGTTAACCATTTCCGAAATTACAGTGCTAATACTAGCACCTGAATTAATGGTAAATAAATATTGTTCACTCCGCGGATTAACGGGTGCAAATAAAAGCAAGTAGGCCGCCAGTGAGATGACGGCCATACCCCCTAAAATAATAGAACCGAGAATGAGATGATTACGTTTCACGTTAAAGAATTAACGATGATTATGCATGATGCTACGAAGTCCAATGATTACAACAACCAATGGCCAGTAGGCAAGAATGCCTGAATCCATGATACCGAGGTTGACGAACAAAATGACCACACCAATCAAGATTACGAGAATCTGATTCAGAAGGTCAGATGAGTCAAACCAGTGGTAGTGAGAAGAATCTTTCTTCATGTTTTCCCCAATTTAATAATATTTGGTTATTTCGATAGAAGCTGAAGTGCATATTTGATGCGGTCTTCGGTAGAAAGATCGGCTGGGATTTCCATGGCAAATCCTTCTGACTTCATAGGCATTATATCCCAACTGAGTTAGAGCAGCCAACAGGTCTTCCGAATCGCTGCTTGAATCTCCGTCCAAGGAAACGTCAATCTGGTTCTTGAGCTCAACCAAGATTCTCTCTGCGGTTTTCTTACCAACTCCTGAAATGGTTGTGAGAATTGCTAAGTCTCCACCAGCAATTGCCTTCTGTAATTGCTGAACTGGGCCGGCATTGAGAATTGATAGTGCCATCCTTGGACCAACACCAGAGATCGAGATTAGTTTTTGGAAGAATCTTAGCTCGTCCTGATTGGAGAAACCGTAAAGCGATAGTTGGTCTTCTAACAACCAGGTGAGTTAGAAGATTGGCAACACCCCCAACCTGGTGTTGGGTTGAGGTCTGAGCAGTTGTGGATACCAAATATGAGACTCCACCCGAAGTTAGAATATTAATCCAGTCAGTTCCTTTTGATTGTATTTTTCCAGTTATTCCAGCAATCATATTTCTGCCTTCTTTCTCGAATGAATTGCATGTGGCAAGTCACAGCTATCACAAAGACCAGGCATCGTCTGGGGGTTGGAACTCAACCAGCCCTAACACCATACAGATCATTTTTTTGCATTGCTTTTGTCAGCTCTCCTGTAATCATTAAGGATTGTTTTACTTGTACCGGGGTAAAGCTATGAACCGGAATGTTGGCTTCGGTACATACCTGTAACAACACCCCTCGCGCCTGAGCAACAGAAATGGCGGTGCTAACATTTTTGGAAAAAAAGATTTCTTCAACTCCGACTTTGACTGGATGGTGTTTATTGATAATAGCTCGAAGCTCCAATGCGATTTGATGCAGCCTTTGAGGAAGAGGGGAGTTGGCGGGAGTAAGTATGCAACCATGCTCGATATGTACAAGTTGGTTACCCTTAACCTCTACTACACCATAGCCGGTTGTAGCGGTGCCTGGATCTAAACCCAAAACTATCATTAGGAATCTAGTTCAGTTGATATAGATTCATCAATCTCAAAATTGGTGTAAACCTGATCGATATCATCGTGTTCTTCAATGGTTTCAATTAGATTCATAACCTTTTTAGCAACGGAGGCGTCTGAGATGGTAACACTGCTGGTTGCGACCATTGCTAGCTTAGCATCTAAAATCTCCTGCCCGTGGTCGGTAAGTGCCTGCTTAACGTTGTTGAGTTCTTTAGGGTCGGTCTGGAGTTCATAACTGTCTCCAAGGTCAGTAAAGTCTTCTACTCCTGAATCAATAAACATCAGTTCCTGATCTTCTGAATTGGTCTTCTTCACTTCCAAGATTCCTTTTTGAGCGAATTGCCAAGCAACAGAACCTGAGTTACCAAGAGCACCACCGGCCTTGGTGAACATGTTGCGCAGTTCTGCTACTGTCCGATTCTTATTGTCAGTAACAGAGTCAATCATAAACGCGACATTACCCGGACCCATGCCTTCGTATGATATCTCCTCGATTGAGCTTTTGTCAGAATCTAAACCAGCCCCTTTGCGAATTGCCTTATCAATATTGGCTGCGGGCATATTGGCCTCACGTGCCTTACTGACAGCCAACTTAAGCCGGAAGTTCATATCTGGATCAGGACCACCCTTAGCGGCTACTTCAATCAGACGAGCAAGTTTGGTAAAGGTGGCACCTCGCTTTTTATCTGCGGCTGCCTTCTTATGTTTTATGTTGGCCCATTTAGAATGTCCTGCCATAGTTTAATAATAGTACACTACTGTCCCTTTCGGGCAAGTGGCAAGCATAGATAAGGTGTATATAATAGTACGTATGTCATCAACAATCACAAACCTCAACGAAGAACAGATCAAGGCAGTTCAGCAGACTGAAGGGCCAGTATTAGTGTTAGCCGGTGCTGGAAGTGGAAAGACCAAGGCTTTAACAAGCAGAATTGTTTATTTACACACAGAAATAGGAATTCCGCTGGATAACATTTTAGCAATTACTTTCACCAATAAAGCTGCGCTTGAGATGAAAGAGAGAGTTCTTCAATCCCTACCTGTTACAAACACCAGAAATCTACACATCTCTACATTCCACTCTTTGTGTGCTCAGATTTTGAGAAGGGAAGGTGGCAAGATTGGGCTGGCAAATAACTTCAGCATTCTAGATGCACAAGATAGTTTGTCGGCAATCAAAAAAACCATGGAGAGAATGATGATAGACACCAAAAAAACCTATCCAGAGGCTGTCAGAAACAGTATCTCTTCAGCAAAAAACGAACTTGTAGATGCAGGTGAATATGAAAAACTAGCAAACGGAAGCTTTCAAGAAACAGTGGCACGTATTTATCCTGAGTATCAGAAATTATTACAGGACAATCAGGCTGTAGATTTTGATGATTTAATTTTTCTGGTTACCAAAATGTTTAAAGAGCAACCAGACGTATTGGAAAGATATCAAAACAAGTTCAAATACATTCTGATTGATGAGTATCAGGATACAAATACAGCACAATATACACTTGCAAATCTACTGGCCAGTCAACATCGTAATCTTTTTGTAGTAGGGGATGACTGGCAATCAATCTACTCGTGGAGAGGTGCTAACTTTGAAAACATTCTCAACTTCAGTAGAGATTATCCAGACGCTGTGGTTATTAAACTGGAACAGAACTATAGATCCACTCAGACCATTCTTGATGCTGCACATGCCTTGATTGAACAAAATTCTAGAAGAAGCGATAAGAAGTTATGGACCGAACAAGAGCTGGGCGAACCTATTGTGGTTTATTCGGCGTTGAATGGAAAAGATGAAGCTGACTTCATCATAAAGACGGCCCAAGAGCTGCAAGCGCACACGGGAGCAAGTCTTAATGAGATGGTTGTTCTGTATCGTACTAATGCGCAGTCCCGAAGTGTGGAAGAAGCAATGCTAAGAGCTGGGGTAAGTTACCGAGTAATTGGTGGTGTAAAATTCTACGATCGCAAAGAAATCAAGGACGCACTTGCATACCTAACGTTGCTAAACAACCCAGAGAACGAAATTGCCCTTGGACGAGTTATCAATGTTCCCGCTAGAGGGATTGGTGCAAAAGGATGGGAGAAGATACAACAAAGTGCATACGCACTGGGAACAAGTAGCTTAAACTACTTACTTAGTTCAGAAAGCTTAAGTGGGGGACAGGCAACTTTTGCAAAGCTGATAGTGGAAATGCAGAAATCTGCCAAGAGTCTATCGCTTAGCAAACTGTTAGACCACTGGTTAATCGCAAGTGGATACAAAGAGATGCTAAAGAGTGAAGGGTTAGAAGGTGAGACAAGATTAGAGAACATCTATGAACTTAAGTCGGTAATGGAAAAATATGACCACTTGAATCCAGAAGAAGCACTAACCGCTTTTTTGGAAGAAGTGAGTCTAATCTCAGATGCCGATAATCAGCAAGCGGGTGATGAAGCTATCACTATGATGACTATCCATACTGCCAAGGGTTTAGAATTCGATTACGTATTTGTGGTAGGACTTGAGGAAAATCTTTTCCCACATAGTAGAAGCCTGTACGACCAAGCAGAGCTAGAAGAAGAAAGAAGATTGGCCTATGTGGCAATTACAAGAGCACGTAAACAGGTGTATTTATTGCATGCTCAGGAAAGGTTGATCTACGGAAACATCCAAAACAATCCACCTTCGAGATTTATCGCCGACCTACCAGAAGAATTAGTAGAGAATGTTGAAAGACATGAAAGACACAGCGGTTATGTAATGTCGTCTGGTGGTGGAGCAACCGTCGACAAAAGTGTATTCAAACCCGGGGTAAAGGTAAGGCACCAACAGTTTGGGGATGGAACAGTTATTGCAAAGTCTGGTGATGTAATTACTGTTGCCTTTAATTCGGTTGGAGTTAAAAACTTGATTCCAGAACTTGCAAAACTTGAAGTACGTAAATGAATTGGAAACTAACGTTAGCAATGGTTTTTGGTTTGGCAACACTGTTCATCACCAGTCAAAGAGAAAAGCCCATACAAGCCGAGCCTAAGCAAGTTATTTTGAATGTTGATGGTTATCAAACACAACACTCTGTAGTTGCAGATACAGTAGGGGACTTCGTGAACAAAGAACTCGGATCGACAAAGTTTAAATCTATACATCCCGAACTAAGCTCTAAGCTTGAGTCGGGAGATATTGTTTATATAAATACCGAAGATAGTTACCCAGCAATAAGTTCGGTGACTGACAATATCAGAATTGCTAACGAACCAGAACCTGAGCCAGAGGTTGCGCCTGCTCCAGCCCCTGCACAAATTAAGCCTGAGGTAGTCGACAAACCTGCTTCTAAGGTTTATTCTGGGCTGGCAACGTGGTATCGATGGGGAGACGGTTTGAATACTGCGAGCAGACAATTTCCCAGGGGGACCAGACTGCGGGTCATTGCAGTAAACTCGGGCAAAACTGTCGACGTAGTTGTTAACGACTACGGTCCTGCAGAGCACACCGGTGTAGCTCTCGATTTAAACAGTGTAGCCTTTAAACAACTAGCTCCTCTAGGGGCAGGCAAAATAGAAATTGAATATTTCGAAATATCTTAAATGTTAGAGTTAACCGATTTAAAAACAGTAAAAAGCTTATTAACTTTTTATAATGTTTCTGCGCAAAAGCAACTTGGGCAGCATTTTTTAATTGATAAGCCTGCCCTCGAAGCAATTGTAGATAGCGCTAATCTAACCAAACAAGACTACGTTGTAGAAATTGGCCCTGGTTTTGGTGTGTTAACTTTCCCTTTGGCGGACAAGGCAGGGAGAGTGCTTGCCATTGAAACGGATAAGAAGATTATTGAAATCCTTAAGTCGCTTGGAAGCGGATATGCAAATCTTGAAATTTTACCATCCAGTATTTTGAAGCTGGACAATCAGTTCCTTCATAATAAGTACAAGGCTTGGTCTAAGAATAAAACACAACCTACAAAATATAAGCTGGTTGCTAATCTTCCTTATTACATAACCTCTAGCATCATTAAGCTTTTTTTGGAAACTGATAACCGACCAGAAGTTATTTCAATTATGGTTCAAAAAGAAGTTGCTGAGCGCATAACAGCAGAACCTGGTGAAATGTCATTGTTAGCAGTATCTGTCCAACTTTATTCAACGGCAGAAATTGTTAGGATTGTTCCAAGAACATCTTTCTGGCCAGCTCCTGAAGTTGATTCTGCAATATTGAAAATTGTTCCATTCAGCAAACCAAGGTTTGAGATTGATAACTATAAAATGTTCTTTAGAATTGCAAAGGCTGGTTTTGGAGAACGCAGGAAACAATTGCACAACTCTTTGAGTGGAGGACTCAATCTTGATGATGAACTCATTGTAGAAATCCTAGAAAGAGTTGGGATTGATCCCAAAACTAGAGCACAGGACCTAAGTATTGATAACTGGGTAAGTCTATATAGCGAATTAAAGAATGAACTCTAATGCTGTATGTAGTTGGTACCCCAATTGGTAACCTGGACGATATTTCATATAGGGCAATTAACACCCTAAAGTCTGTTGATGTAATCATTGCAGAAAACCCAGACCATACCCGAAAGTTACTTTCACATTTTGAGATTAAGAATCAAGTAGTAAGGTTTCATCAACAGACCAAACCTGAAGGTAGAAAAGCGATTGTAAATAGACTGGTTGCAGGTGAGGACATGGCTCTAGTCACAGATGCTGGAACACCTGGTGTTTCAGACCCTGGAGGACACTTGGTATCAGATGCTAGAGATGCCGGAGTAGAGATTTCAGTTATTCCAGGACCAAGTGCGGTTACAGCAATTTTGAGCGTGTGCGGTATACCAACAGATACTTATATGTTTGTTGGGTTTTTACCAAAGAAGAAGGGGAGGATGACCTTGATGGATGAGCTTGCCAATCTAGATATTCCAATTGTGATTTTTGAATCTCCGATGAGAGTTGCAAAAACATGCCAAGAGCTTGCTCAAAAACTAGGCCAAAACAGAAGACTAATAATTGGCCGTGAGCTTACAAAAATCCATGAAGAGATTGTCGATACTACGCTTGCAGAGGCTGCACAGCATTATACCGACAACAAACCAAAGGGTGAGTTTGTGCTGGTGATTGCGTCACACTAGTTTTCTGATAGAATAAGGTCTAAACCAATTGGGGGTGGTCAGGGATTGACCAAGCCCATTTTTTATGTTATAATTTTTTAATTTAGTTCTCGTATTTTAATGCTAACAACAAAAATCAAAATATTAATGGTAGGGGTTCTGGCTGTGGTGATGCCAATCAGCACGGTTAATTTCTACACCAATGCAAACGCATTTGAAACAGATCCACATTTAGATTATGTGGTGTTTAACTCACCTCAAGAAATTCAGATGGAGAAAGGGGAGAGAAAGTGGGTTGAGTTCCAAATCCAAAACGTAAGCGAGGCAACCTGGGATACTACTTTAGTAAATCTTTCTGCAATCTATCCAACAAATGATTTGGGAAGACAGAGCATCTGGAATGGAGAGGGGTGGACCAACAGCTCAACTATTCCAGTAACCTCTGACCAAAATATTTTACCTGGCAAGAGAACAATGGCTCGCTTTGAGATTGTTGCCCCAAACTATGACGGGCTATACAAGGAGCGCTTTGCATTAACAATTGATGGGTTCCAAATCCTGCGAGGTCAAACAATAGAAATGGATATTAAGGTTGGCAACAGTCTTGCAGTCCAATCGGTTGTAGAAAAAGAGATCAAGGTATTCAGAAACACCCAGCAAAGTAACTTGATTGAGAACGGTTACATTGTAGCCACCCTAGACATCTCTTCTGGTAAGGCGGGTTACACCACTCCAGCAGGTAATTACAAAATTATGAATCAGATTCCAGAGGCTTACTCTGAGAAGTATTCATTGTGGATGTCTAACTGGATGGCTTTAATTAGCGTGACCGAGGGGTACCAGGGTTACGGACTTCACAGTCTTGCGTACTGGAAAACAAGCAAACCCCTTTACCCAAGTGGCACAATCCATAATGGACGACTGTATGTGGGCAATAGAGTATACGAAGATGCCGTCCATCTCGGCAAACCTATGTCACATGGATGTATCCGTTATGGGATCGAAGAATCTGACATGTTGTTCGAATGGGCAGACGTAGGGATGCCGGTATCAGTAATCTAAGAAAATCAGCCCCGAAGGGCTGATTTTTATTTTACTCCATGTATTTTTCTAATCTCCGATTCAAGCGCTGAAAATATTTTAGGGTTTTCTGCAAGGTAGTTCTTTGCGGACTCGCGTCCTTGTGCTATCTTTTCGCCTTGGTATTCATACCAGGACCCACTCTTTGAAACCAAACCTGCAGCAACCGCGAGATCGATTACTTCACCACTTTTTGCAATTCCTTGGTTGAACATAATATCGAATTCTGCCTGTCTGAATGGGGGAGCGATCTTGTTTTTTACAACCTTAACCCTAACGTGGTTTCCAATTGGACTATCTCCGTCTTTTAGGGTTTCGGTACGGCGAATATCAAGTCTTACTGAAGAGTAGAATTTCAATGCGTTACCTCCAGTGGTAGTTTCGGGGTTACCAAACATGACCCCAATTTTCATTCTAATTTGATTAATAAAGATTATGGTGGTCTTTGAGTGTGATGCGGTGGCAGTTATTTTGCGTAGCGCCTGACTCATTAAACGAGCTTGTAATCCCATGTGAGAGTCACCCATATCCCCCTCGATTTCGGCTCTTGGTGTAAGGGCGGCAACAGAGTCGACAATAATAACGCCTACTGCATTGGAACGAATAAGGGCATCAACGATACCGAGCGCCTGTTCGCCAGTATCTGGCTGAGAGATAAGTAGTTCTTTGGTGTTAACCCCAATTCGTTTTGCATATTCGGGATCAAGGGCGTGTTCTGCGTCGACGAATGCGGCTATCTCACCGCGCTTTTGAGCCTGCGCCACAATATGAAGAGCTAGAGTTGTTTTACCTGATGATTCAGGACCAAAGATCTCAACAACTCTTCCCTTTGGGACACCACCTGCACCCAGAGCAATGTCTAGGGCAAGGGAGCCGGTTGGGATAACTTCGACATCTAACTGCTTTGCATCGCCAAGACGCATGATTGAGCCTTCCCCGAACGTCTTATGGATGTCAGAGATAGCCTCATCAAGGTTGGCTGGTTTTGATTGGGTAGTGGTTTTGGCCATAATAGGTTTATTTTAACACGAGTTTAGCGATAGTTGGTGAACTGAAGAGGGATAGTGATTTTATCTGAGGTCTTCAATAATTGCATCACACCCTGAAGGTCATCGATACTATTACTCACAACACGAACCTCTTCACCCTGCACCTGTGTCTTAATTTTTGGAAATGCATCGCGTACAGTTTTGTTGATAACCTTTGCATGCTCAGAGGATATACCAGCAACAAGGGGGATAGTGGATCTGACTGCTCCTCCACTAGCTGGTTCATTTTTAGGAGTTCCAAGAATCTTTAAGTCTAAACCTCTCTTTAATATTTTAGACTCAACAATGTCCATCACTGCCTTTAGCTTGTAGTCATCAGCAGTGGTAATCACAAGCTGCTTTTCTTCATCTTTAATATCAGTGGTAACGTCTTTAAAGTCATATCTAACGGCCAACTCTTTGCGAGCCTGATCAAGAGCATTGGTTAATTCTTGTCTGTCGATTTCGGAAACGATATCAAAACTGTGTTCGGATGCCATAACTATTTAAATTAAATCCAAGTTGGATTGGGGAATATAGGATTCGGTTTTTAAATACGACTTAGTAGTCTTCGCCTTCGATGAATTCTTCACCGGTCTCTTCGTCTACATCGGTCTGACCCATCATACCGGCCAAGTCTTGTTTACTCAAAAGAACCTCTCTAGGCTTAGAACCTTCACCAGGACCAATTACACCCTTTTCTTCTAGAATGTCTAATAGGCGTGCGGCTCTAGCATAACCAATTCGGAAGCGACGCTGGAGATAGGAAGCAGATGCCTTACCAGTCTTAACCACCAACTCAATTGCTTCATTAGTAAGTGAATCTTCTTCACTATTAGAACCACCAAATGAACCAGCACCCTTGGCAGCATCAGCAAGCACTTCTTCTACATACTGCGGAGCATCTAGAGAGCGAAGGGCATCGGTGACAGATTTAATTTCTTTGTCGCTAACATATGCAGCCTGAACACGTTTTGGTTTAGCAGCGTCACCAGGCATAAACAACATGTCACCATTACCAAGCAACTTTTCTGCACCAACGCTATCCAAAATAGTACGAGAGTCAGTACCGGAGGTTACTGCGAAAGCAATGCGAGAAGGGAAGTTAGCTTTAATCAAACCAGTAATGACATCGACCGAAGGACGTTGGGTAGCGAGGATCAAATGAATACCAACAGCACGAGCCATCTGTGCAAGGCGGCAGATGTAGGCTTCAACTTCACGTGCAGAGACAGCCATCAAGTCAGCCAACTCATCAATTACCAAAACAATATAAGGAAGCTTACTGTCTGGATTTTGTTTGTTATAGTCGCGAATTTCACGAACCTTAACTTCAGACATAATACGGTAGCGTCGTTCCATTTCAGTTACCAACCACTTAAGAGCGTTGATGGTTTTGTGTGGATCGACGATGACAGGCGAAAGTAGATGAGGGACATCTGAATAGTTAGCAAATTCCACACGCTTAGGGTCGACCAGAATAAGTCTAAGGTCGGCAGGTGAGTTTTGATAAAGCAAACTAATCAAAAGGTCGTTTAAGAATACAGATTTACCAGCACCGGTAGCACCCGCAATTAACAGGTGAGGCATTTTAATAAGGTCAGCTGCGATTGGAAGACCAGCTACGTCGCGACCAAGAGGCAAACGAAGAGGGGACTTAACGTTCTGGAAGACTTCGGATTCCATAACCTCACGCAATCTAACCACAGATGTTTTACGGTTAGGAACCTCAACACCGACTAATGATCGGCCTGGGATCGGAGCTTCAATACGAATCGGGTGGGCAGCAAGAGCAAGGGCAAGATCGTTGGTTAAACCAGATATGCGAGTAAGTTTAATACCAGCAGCTGGTTTAAGAGTGTATTGGGTGACGGTTGGACCAACGTTAACCTCATGCATTTCAACTTCAACATTAAAGTTCTCCAAGGTCTCTTGGATGATACTAACGTTTTGTGAAATGTTACCGCTATCTACCTTGGTAACCGAATTGCTTAAAAGATCGATGGTTGGAGGGGTCCAGTCACCGGTAGGGACAAACTGGGGAACAAAATCTGCATTTTTGTTCTCGGCAGCATTCTTAATTAATGGGATCTTGTTAACCACCTTGCGGATTGGAACTTCATCGTAATCCTCGTCTACATCCTTACGCTTGGATTTACCACGCGCCATATCGCTGGCTTTAATGTCTGGGAAGTCAGGTATCTTAGGCAGTGAGAATTGAGTTCTCATATATAGCTCTTTGAGCGGAGCACCAAATACAAATGACAGGGAAACAATAAAGACAACCACCAAGATAAGGAAAGAGGCCCAGAAGTCTAATGATCCCAACATAAAACGAGAGATCACAAATCCCAAAAATCCGCCAGCATCACCAGTCTTGGCAAAGTCGAGGGCGGTATCTTGACCTAGGAAGATATGGAAAAGAGAGGAAAGACTGGCCACAAATAGAATTAATCCAATAACGTTGGCAGTCTTGAAGTTATAGCGAACAGGGTAGAACATAGCCACACCAGATCCAATCAACATAAGTGGGAAGATAAATCCGGTCCATCCAAACCCTAATCTAATGGCATCAAAAATAACCTTACCAAAGTTACCAGCCCCACCTACGGTGGCTAATAAGATAAAGAGTCCTAAACCTACCATTACCACTGCAAGAATCTCTCGAACCACCTTTGGATCAAGTTCTAAGTCAAAATTAAGGTCTTCGAATAGACCAGGGGATTGATAAGATCTTGTTTTATATGATCGACGTGGACGACCCCTTTTTCTTTTTCGTGGCATAAAAAATTCTTTCTAGCTCCTAGTATTATAGCATTTTTTGACGGTTCTGAACAGTGGGGTATCGTGTCCCAAACTATTGACTATTATGCACATTTATGCTATAATGTTTTAATGGCTGAACGACTAACACCAGAGGGACAGCGGTTTGAAAATAATCCTCTCAATAGAGAGGAAGTTGGCCAATTAAACAAAGGTGAGCAGATTTATTGGAGAGAACCCAAATCTGATTCCAGAGAAGTATGGAAGGTGATTGGAAATGTTCCTAACTCAGACAAGATTTTCTTATCAAGACCAGTAACGGAAGCAGGGAGACTGGATCAGGTAATAGAGGGGTTCTATATCAGATTGGCTAACCCTGCTGCATATCAAGACTTTGCCAAGACACCTGAGGAGTTGGAGAAAAAGTACCTACATGGTTATCGGGACACAGAAGAGCAGTGGTTAAGAGAAACTAGTCTCGAACATATCTTCGAAGGTGATATTGATGACTTACTGGAAAATACCAGTCCTGCCGAGATGGCCAATTCGAGGTTCTCAGATATCCACAGAGAGCAGGTCGCCAAGAACTTGATAAATTGGCGTGATAATTTTAGCGATGATACTATCAAGAGAATTGCGAAGAGAGTTAAAGATAGTACTGAGGGCCCAGAAAAGGAAAAGGAGCTTGAAACTGAACATATCCGACTAACTAAACAACTGATTGCTAAACATGTCGAAAGGACTTTGGCATTTTTGAATTATAAGCGACCAGATAAGGATATTATCCAGGACGAACCCTCTCCAACAGGGCCAAGCGAAGTTAAAACTAAACCCGGCCTTAATGACATTAATGAATTACTCCATGGGGAGCGTTTAGAAAGTACTAAGAAAATTTGGAAAGAAAGAAGCTTAGATGAAACAGAAAACAGCACCACAGAAAACTACAAGTCCCATATACCACCCGAGTCTACATTAGATAGCGCAACGAGAACTGGCTGGAGAAAAACGGTTAGTGAATCAGTAAACAACCTGCTTAACAACATTAGACCTATTGGTTTAAACGAACTGGCCAATGGTGAAACACTAAACGAAAAGAAAAAAGAACGGGTATTAAGAACAAACCAGTACTTGGATGAAAAAAAAGAAAACCCTTATTCCAACGAGGGTGGGATTGCAAAGAACTACCGTGCAGATGCGAAACGGATTGAAAAATATAGCCCTGAACTCTTTAAAATCGCATATGAATCTGCAGCAACTAAATTTCCAATTCCAAGTGGTGGTGAAAAATTTTCTAACAGTTACAAAAAAGCATGGAAGGAAGAGGCCTATCGATTTATTGAGTCAGCGATCAGTGGCAAAGCTTTAATAAAAGAGGTTGAGGAAGCCACCGGTAGAACTAATTTTCTAGATATTAAACCCGTAGACCTCGAGGGCAAGAACCTAGCAGAGTTGCTAAAAACTAATAATCCACTAAAACAAGAACTTGAAAGAAGGATTTCTATGTCTTCGGGAGTTTCACTTGAAGCTGCTATACAAAACGATGAGGCTCAACAACTAAATGAACAATTAGTAATAAATGAAGAATCTGAGGGGCAAGAAATTTGGGAGAATTCTGTTATCAAGAGGGCTGCTGATCTCGAGAATAAGCTTAATATGAACCATATTCCATTCTTACAGCCAAAGTTCTTGGGGCACACTCTCTGGAAGTTTAGAGTTGATGTACGACCTTCTGCCCTGGAACAAAGCAAAACGACTCCAATTGATGCCGAGAAATCATTGTTATTAAAACAGTTAAAAAATAGAGGGGAAGATAATCCACAGCTTTATAGTGGCGTCTATCATCGAAATGATTCCAATGAAACATTCGGTTGGGTTGGCTTATATGGTGAAAGGTTGCCAAGCAATGATAACGATAACTATACCGAAATAAATGATGAGTTGGTTGATCTATTCAAACGAACCTACACCTACAACAAAGGTGAACTCACTATTGATTCTGACGCAAAGAGTAAGCTTGACGCATATATGAACAAATCCAAGTCAAACATGGATAGAGTTCTGGATAGTATCAGAAGAATAAATCTTACTGAAATCACAAAGGAACTAAATACGGATCAAGCACCTACTGAAAGTGTAGAGGCCCATGTTAAGAATGAGATCATCAAAACCCTCCAAGCTCAGTCACAATTCCTTAAATTTGAAGACAAATACGGAATTAAATTAAGCGATGTAGAGTTGTCCAGATTAGCTAGTATCGTGTTAACGGATG
The DNA here is from genome assembly GCA_041389145.1 of Patescibacteria group bacterium. Taxonomy (GTDB): domain Bacteria; phylum Patescibacteriota; class Kazan-3B-28; order Kazan-3B-28; family Kazan-3B-28; genus JAWKSK01. The sequence continues at coordinate 26,379 of JAWKSK010000005.1, forward strand.
CAAAAAGCAAAATTAATGAAAGAAGAATACAGGACAGGTTCAAATATATTCCACAAATCAAACCACTTGTAAGTTTGATAAGTGAGCTCAATTCTGCCTTGGTCCAATACAAGAGTGACGAGACGGAGGATAATATGAGAACAGTAAGAGAAAAAGCAGATTCATTGAAATCTGCTTTGACGGACGATGAAAAACCTAACGGGCTTTACAACTACATTAAAGAAAATAGAATCAATCTTCCACAGGTTGACGGCGAAGAAGTAACAGCCCTAGTCGATAAATACTTCTTGAATAATAACCGACCTAGTACTGCCTAAACCTGAATAACCACTGGTAGCACAAGTGGTCTACGCTCAGTTTCCCGGAATAAGAATTCGCTGACGTTGTCGCGAATTTTTCCTTTGATATTACTCCAATCATCAGGGACTTTTGATGTAGCATGTTTAGCAAAGGTCTTCTTTACGCCATCTCTGGTCTTATTGATGAGGTCGGCTTTCTCGCGCATATACACGAAACCACGAGAGATAATATCAGGACTGTTTACCAACCTACCACGTCGATCAACCGTAACAATCACCATCACCACACCTTCCTTAGCCATGGTCTGACGATCACGAAGAACAATTTCTTTAACATCACCGACACCAAGACCATCCACCATGATAGAACCTACGGGAACCTTTTCTTCGGTCTTTTTAACTTTACCGTTTTTGATTTCAAGAACCTGTCCGTCTTCGATGATGTTAATGTTTTCTTTCTTAACACCGCTCTTTTCTGCAAGCTCGGTATGAGAAACCAACATGTAGTATTCCCCGTGAATAGGGGTGAAGTACTGTGGACGAATTAGATCTAACATTTGAAGCATCTCTTCCTGGTATCCATGTCCGGAGATATGGACCTGCATTTTCTTATCAGAAATTACATGTGCACCTTCGCGATATAGATTGTTTACCATTGCTGTAATGGTGCGTTCGTTTCCTGGAATAGGGGAAGATGAAAGCAAAACTGTGTCACCCTTCTTAATCTTTACTTCACGGTGTTCGGCATATGCCATTCTTTGAAGAGCAGAACCCTCTTGTCCTTGGCTTCCAGTGGCCAAGATGACAATCTGACTGTCAGCAAGTTTTCTGATTTGATGAAGCTGAACAAGCAGATCCTTTGGATAGTTAATATATCCGAGTCTGTTTGCAACCTCTAAGTTCTTTAACATACTCCGTCCTGCAACAGCGACTTTACGCTTGTGCTTAATTGCGGCTGCAATTACGTGCTGAATACGATCGATACGAGAAGCAAAGGATGAGACTATGAGTCGTCCTTTGGTTTCAGAGAAAATCTTCATGAAGTTATCGGCGATAACTTGTTCTGAGTCAGTACGTCCTGGGGTTGTTGCATTGGTGCTTTCACTCAATAGCAACAGAGGCTTTTCATCCCCGAGAGCTTCCATCTTGGCGTAGTCGGCCTGAACTCCATCGGGAGGAGTCGGGTCGAATTTGAAGTCTCCGGTGTGAACAATTTTTCCTTCAGGAGTTTCTACCACAATTGCGAAACAGTCTGGGATGGAGTGGTTTACGCGCATAAAGGAAACTGTGAATGCACCAAGACGGATCTTGTCATCATCGCTGTAGCTAAGGATTTTTACTCCTTGAGCATCTGGGTATTCTTCAAGCTTAGATTCAATTAAAGCGGCGGCTAACTTTGGTGCCCATACTGGGGCGTTACCAAACTTAGGAGCGATGTAGGGGATGGAACCAATATGATCTTCATGTCCGTGTGTAATCACAAAAGCACGAACCTTGTGTTTATTCCGTTCAAGATAAGTTACGTCTGGCAATACCAGGTCGACACCCAACATGGTGTCGTCTGGGAATGTAGAACCACAATCGATACAGATAATATCCTTGCCCATTTCAATTACGGTTAGGTTCTTTCCCATACTTCCAACACCACCGAGTGAAATTACTCTGAGTGGTACGTTGTCTGGGGTTGGACGACCTACCTCATCGCGATGAGGCTTGTCGGTATATCCAGATGGTCTTCTAAAAGATCTGGTAGATTTTCTTGGTCCGGAACTTTTTCCGGTAGGTCTAGAATTAGTTCTAGGTTTTGAACTAGCCCTTGAGTTCGTTTTGGGCTTTTTAGTTGTATTTTCTTTGTTCATAATTAGTTAATTTTGTTCGATAACATTCAAATGGTTGTCTGGTGATCTTGTATTTGTTTAACCAGAGCTGGGATTTTATTTATGTCGTTAAAAAAGGTTTCACGCAGACTTCCGTTATATAGTGCGGCAGCGGGATGATAGATAGGGAAGTAGACTTGTCCATCCATGCGCTTGGCTTGTCCTCTAACTTTAGAAATCTGTAATTCGGGAATGAACCAATGAAGGGCATGGCGTCCTAAGAGAACAATAACTTTGGGTTTAATGATTTTGATTTCTCGACTAAGGAACTGTTTGTGTTCCTCGACCTCTTCAGGAAGTGGATCTCGGTTGCCGGGAGGTCTGCATTTAACAATGTTGGTGATGTAAACCTGGTCACGATTCCAACCTATTTGTTCCAAGGCTTCTGCTAGCAATTTGCCGGCTGCACCTACAAATGGTATGCCTTGTTCATCTTCGCTTTTACCTGGCGCCTCCCCGATAAACATAACAGGGGAGTTGATGTCACCATCGCCAGGAACTGACTGGATACATCCATCGCGTAAACTACAGTGGTGGTGTTTAATTTCTTCAACTAACTGTAGAAAGCTTTGGTTCTTATCCATAGAGATAGAAGAGAACTAGTGCGATTGCTATTACCATCAGTGCAACAATCACAACTGAACCAGATGGGTTGGATGACTGATTTGTCTTCCGGTCTGTAGAGCCCAGTTGTTGTTGAGGGGGAATAAAAACCTTAGTACGCGACATTTCTCGAGCATGCTGTTTAGCTAGTGAGCTAGCACACTTTGAGCAAAATGAGTTCGTATCCGGATTATCGTGCTGACAGTTCGGACAACGCATGTATTATGACGGTTGGATATCTTTATTCAGTAGAGCTTTGTGGGAAAGATTGATACGTCCAAGATCGTCGATTTCAGTAACAACAACATCTAGCTTGTCACCAACCTTTACAACATCTGAAACCTTATCGATTCTCTTGTTAGCAAGCTGAGAGATGTGAACCAAACCTTCTTTGCCAGGTAGGATTTCAACAAAAGCACCAAAGTCCATGATTCGCATAACGGTACCGGTAAACTTTTCACCTGGTTCAACCTGTCTTACCATGTCTCTAATGGTTTGAGCTGCTTGTTCTCCCATGGCAGCGTTGGTTGAGGTAATGTATGTAGTTCCATCATCTTGAATACTGATGGTGGTAATTGATTTACCTCCAGCTTTATCGATAATTTCGTTAATAACTTTACCGCCTGGGCCGATAACTTCCCCAATTCGTTCAACAGGGACATGAACGGTAATAACACGAGGGGCATACTTAGAAAGCTCGGCTCTTGGTTGATCAATGACGGTTGCCATTTTATCAAGCAAGAACATTCTGCCGACATTTGCCTGAGCAAGTGCATCCTTAAGGATTTGTGGGGTAATACCTGCAACCTTAATATCCATCTGAAGGGCAGTGATACCATCTCTGGTTCCTGCAACCTTGAAGTCCATGTCGCCATTAAAGTCTTCTACTCCTGCGATATCGGTTAGAATTTTGTAATTACCATTATTGGTAACCAATCCCATAGCAACACCTGCAACAGGCTTCTTTAATGGAACACCTGCATCCATAAGAGAGAGGGTAGAGCCACAGACTGATGCCATCGAGCTGCTTCCATTACTGGCTAGAATTTCAGATACAACACGGATGGTGTATGGGAAATCTTCACGACTTGGAATCATTGGTAGCAATGCTCTTTCGGCTAATGCTCCATGTCCGATTTCACGACGTCCTGTAGAACGCATTGGTCTTGCCTCGTTAACAGAGTAAGGAGGGAAGTTGTAGTGATGCATGTAGCGCTTGGTAGTATCTTCCTCCATAGTGTCTAGAATCTGTTCATCGTCAAGAGAACCAAGAGTAACCACACTCAGTGCCTGTGTTTCACCGCGGGTGAAGAGTGCGGACCCATGTGGACGGGGGAGTACACCAACCTCAATAGACAATGGTCTTATTTCGTCTAGCTTGCGTCCATCTGGACGGCGCTCTTTGTCGAAGATATTCTTCCTAAACTCCTCGGAAAGAACTTTAGAGAAAGCGTCTGCAACTGCAGATTCAGGCATTTCTTCTGTAACAAACTGTTCCCAAATTCTTTGTTTAAGGGCTGTGAGGTTTTCATTGCGGGTTGTTTTATCTTGAGTGTAGAGAGCTCCTTCAAGATCGTCACCGACAGAACTAGCAATTTGAGATTTGAGTTCTGGTGATGGGATATCAATCTGGTAGTCACCACTCTTTACACCCATTGCAGCAATCATCTGTTCCTGTAGTTCGATACCTGCCTGCATGGACTGATGAGCAAATGCGATTGCCTCTAACATTTTTTCCTCTGAAACTTCAGAAGCACCAGCTTCCACCATCATGATGGCATCCTTGGTACCAGCCACTACTAAATCAAGCTGGCTTACTTCGCGCTGTTCATGGGTTGGGTTTACGACGAACTGGTCATCAATAAGACCGACCCTGACACCTGCAACCGGTCCTTTGAATGGTGCTCCGGTTTGGATAATTGCAGCAGAAGCCGCAGTGATACCCAAAATATCTGGATCGTTCATTAAGTCTGCAGAAAGTACAGTAACGACCACCTGCAGATCATTATAGAAACCCTTTGGGAATAGGGGACGAAGTGGTCGGTCGATTAATCTTCCTGCCAAAATAGCATCTTCGGAAGGACGACCTTCTCTTTTTACAAATCGGCTACCTGAAATCTTTCCGGCAGCGTACATTCTCTCTTCGTACTCAACCATAAGAGGGAAGAAGTCAATCCCGGTACGTGGTTGGTCGGCGACTACTGCGGTGGCAAGAACTACGGTGTCACCCAATCTGAGAGTGACTGATCCGCTGGCAAGCTGTGCCATCTTACCAGTTTCTAGTACAAGTTCGTGTCCGCCAAGCGTGGCGGTAAATTTATGTTGCATAATAATTCTTTGTCCTTTCTATATAGCGCTGGGGACAAAGTCAGGAGAAAATGCACATTCGGGGTAGGGAATATGCCCTTGCTTCTGACTTTTCTCTGTCAACCAGCCTTATTTACGGATTTTTAACTTCTTAATTAGCTTAGCATATCCTTCTGGATTTGTTTTTTCGAGGTATCCAAGAAGGCGACGGCGGTTACCAACCATCTTAAAGAGTCCCTGGCGGGAATGAAAATCGTGCTTATGGTTCTTGAGGTGTTCGGTTAAATCGTTGATACGAGTAGTAAGCAACGCAATCTGAACCTCGCTCGAACCAGTGTCACGAGAGTGCTGTTGATGTTTATTGATAACTTCTTTCTTTTTTTCTGCGTAGGCCATAAGATTTGCCTTTATTAATCGGATTTCAGCTTATCATTTGCCCCAAAATTAATCAAGAGTTAATTTTAGAATTTAGTTGACTGACACTACATTCTCTTGGGTTTGTGGAGTGGAATGATATCTGGAAACGGCGGCTATAAGCTGATCAGTGACAGCTGGGATTGTAGTATTTACGAGCTTGAATCCGGCTGCACCTGGGTGCCCACCACCTCCCAAGATACCTGCCAATATAGAAGCATCTACCTGTTTACTGGTTCGAATGCTACCAGATACAACATTTGGCTCTCTTTCGGAAAGCAAAACTACAATATCTGAACCTGGAACACTGGTCATTAATTCATCTATTAGACCACCAATGTCTTGGCCCGTAACACCCATAGACTGAAGAGTAGAGTAATCGACTGTAGCCCAAACTAATTTAAGTTGGTTATCAAATTGGATGTTACTAAGAATTCGTCCCCATAGCTTAAGAGAGGCGAGTGGCTTGGTTTTGAATAAGTGCTTGATGATTTCCTGCTGCCTCGCCCCGTATCCAACCATTTGAGCTGCAACGGTTAATGATTTTGGAGTTGTATTTGCATGCTGGAATGAACCGGTATCACTAATGATTCCAGTTAATAGTCCGGTGGCGATGTCCGCATTAAATTCAACACCCAGAGCTTCGCCAACTCCAACTAAAATTTCACCGGTGGAGGTTGCACTGGTATCTACAAGATTAGCCTTACCATAATTAGTGTTGGAAGCATGGTGATCAATGTTAACAACAGGGATGCCACTAAAGATCTGAGGGTGATATTGGTAGATGTCACCAAGCTGACTAAAGTCAGCTGCGTCTAGGGTGACAATTAAATCGTAACGCAATGAACCTGTTGTAAAGCTTACGTCTTCAGCAGAGTAACTCCCGTTCTTAGTACTAATCACAATATTTAATTTGCCATCCACAATATTGTAGGAAAGCTTGTCTGGTTCCACCCCGTCTGAACCAAGAGTGATAATAAAGTCTTTGAGGCTGTTAACAGATTTTTGAATCTGTTCAACTCCAGGAAGGAACTGTAAATAAGGTGGTATTTCATCCAAAGTGACAACCCCAACCTCTTTCCCTAATTTTGATAGCATTTGCATAAGCGCCAATGCTGACCCAATAGAGTCACCATCCGGCTTACCGGGGACAATTAAAATCCGCTGGGCTTGATTAACGAGAGCAATAGTCTGTTGTTTGGGTGTTGTTTCCATAAAAAATTTAATCCCCAGCGCCAGTTTTATATGCCAGTATATGCAAGGGGATAGGGTGCTGTCAAATCTGTCAAAAACCCTTTACCAACACACAATAATGGGCTAGAATGCCTGAGTATTGTTAAATATTGATTATGCCAATTACTAAATCAGCAAAAAAAGCGGTCAGTAATGCTAGCCGCAAAAGAACTCGCAACCAAGCACAACGCAAGGCTTACAAAGAAGCCGTAAAGGGTGCTAGAGCTGAAGTAACTCCAGCTTCTTTGTCTGCAGCTCAAAAGGCTTTGGATAAAGCAGCAAAGAATGGGGTGATTCACAAAAACAAAGCAAGTCGTCTTAAGTCCAGACTTGCTAAGGCTGCAACCGCTAAGTAGTCATCTTGGCGACGAGCGCAGTAAGACCGGCAGTGCTATCCAGCTTGCCGGTTTTCATTTTGTAATCCAATTCAGATACGTCCAACAATAATTCACGCCAGAAGGACAAGGGGCGAGCGTTGGTTAGCGGTATCAATTTACTAACAACAAATGGATGAAGCTTGGTTTGAGAAGCAAGCTGGCTTGGCGATAGAGATTTGTTCATTCCAATCAGCAATAGATTTCTAAGAGTGACGGCAATACCACCTACTAACATATATGAAGAGTCTGCAGAATTTGTAAGCTCTTTCGTGATTATCGAAATTGATGCCCGTTGATTTTGGTCAGTAATAGAATTTTGGAAAGCAAAAGCGGCAAGTTCTTCGCTTGGAGAAATTAATGATGTGTAGAGCGTTGGATCAGGACAGGCTGACAACTTTATTATTTCGTTGCGAAGTTTCCACAGATTTGTTCCACAGCTTTCAATTAGTTGCCCAGTTAGTTGTGGGGTGAGCGAGAGACCCAGAGGAGAGGCAATTTGGTTAATAAAAGCAGGGAGTTGGTGTGATGCTGGAACCTTAAACTCCTGTGATAGCTTGGGCTGGTTTAATAATTTGAATAGCTTTTGGCGACGATCTACTTTATCTGACTCCCAAATAATAACTGTGACGTGTTCGGGAGGAGGGGATGAGACTAATTCAAGAATCTCTTCTCGTTGTTCGGCATCCGTCTCGCTAAAAACATTCCTCATAACCACTAGTTGTTTCGAGGAGAAAAGACTTTGGGTTTCGAAAAGTTTTGAAATCGGCAAAAGAGAATCTGGACTCCATTCCAAAATCTGCCCCTCAGGGTGAGTGGAGATAAAGCGGTGCTTGATCTGATTTATTTTATCCCAAGCACTATATGAATTGTCCCCATAGAAAAACAGAATCATGCTATGGAAGGTTAAGGGCTAGGGGATCGGTGGCGGTATTACCTAGATTATCAATATTGTCTAAATTGGTATCTACCTTGGCAGCATCTTCAACACCTCTTAGGTATTTTGCTGGCCATGGAATGTAGTGGCTCTTGATTGTATCGTTATGGATAACCTTACCACCCTCGTCATATACCTTGCGGTAGACTACGGCACTGGCGCCTCGGTGAGCGGTCTCGATCTGCTTAACCTCACCTGGTTTGAGGGTTGAGGTATCAATGTAAATTGGTTCAGGGAAAGCAGTGATGTTGCTGATATGTGGACCATCTACATCTACCCGGCGATGCGTATCGGTTCCATAAAAATCGAAGAAAAGTTGGTCACCTTTTATATAGGTGTCTATCAGAATGGAACCCGGAGTATCATTTGTGAATTTAAAATCAGGGTAAGGATCGTAGACGGTGGCATCGGTTCCAGCAGGTTCATAGTAGGCAACTCGATATGAATGGTTGCGTCTTTCTGTGATAGTTAGACCACCGTAAAGCACTGCTCTAAAAGCAGTGGTTGAAACCTGACACAAACCACCTCCAAATTCTGGAACAGTCTCGTCGTTTTTAATAACCAACTCGGGCAGGAATCCGGCCCTAGCATCGATTGGTCCAAGCTCTTTAATAAAAGAAAGAACCTCGTTACTATCAACGATCACACCGTCAAACTTTTGGGCACCAACTTTGATGTTCTGACGACGGTTTGCAGGACTTCCTGAGAAGTTAGATTCACCACGAGCGATGAGCGTGTTGATACCCAACTTATTGGTTTGTGCGAGAGTTACCTTGGGTTTTTGAATATCAATGATTAAATCAACCTTGTTTTCGGGGGAGAGTAGACTTGCAGAGATTGCATTCATAGACTCTTCCAAATTCACAGATCTACCTTCTTGATCTGGCTGGAACTTGGTTGCTCGGCCGTTACTAATAACCAACTCTGCCTCTTGAACTTCGCGATCCACTTCTGGAACAATTTGATCGGTAAGGTATTGTTCGAGCTTAGGGCGATCGAAACTATATGCCTTTGAATCAGCCACGATTGCTTTTTGGGTTTTGCCGGTGATGGCCAAGATGCGGCTGTTAAAGTTGGCTGATAGACTTTGATTCCTACCAATTCCCATTGCTTCCTCTACTAATAGGTCGACGTCGGCCTTAAACCCAAACTCAATTGGATTAATCTGCCACTCTAATTCATTGGCTGTTAGCGTGAGGGATTCGATATTACCAAGACTCAAGCTCTTGTTGATAATAAATCGTGCATCGGCCTTTGATTCACCACCCAAATCAATACCAAGCACACTAACTCCTGGGAATACCCGGCCAGCATAGACCTGACCCACAGCAAAGTAGGAGCTAATTGCAATAACCAG
>JAWKSK010000006.1:0-30852 GCA_041389145.1 Patescibacteria group bacterium
CCAACACCAGCCAGGAAGTACAGAGGTAAAATCTGCATTTCCCTTGGTTAGGGAAATCTTGGATCCATCCGATCCTCTCAGCTCCCAAACATTGAGAACCTGAGAACCAGTTTCATCCACTTCCCAGATGTCACCTTCATTCAGAGGACCCTTGGTCCCACCGATGAAGAGGGTGTAGGCAACCTCAACGGGCTGATCAGTAATCACGACGGTAACCGAATCGGTAGCCGTCAGACCGTCGTTGTCCGTTGCGCGAACCGTCACCACGTATGTACCCTTCTGGTACACACGGTAGTTACGGTTCTCCGTACCCGTGTGGTCTTCGAAACCACCATCACCATCAAGGTCCCAGCTGTACTTGACGATAGTACCGTCCGGGTCACTCGCAGTAGCGGTGAAGTTCACCTTCTGCGGAGCAATACCAGAGTACACATCAGCAGTCAGCTGAACAACCGGAGGCAGCTTGGCAGCAATGACAACCAGCTTGACCGTTCCAGTGCGGACATTGCCGCAATGATCGGTTAGCCGGAGATGCATATCAGCAGACTTCATGATAACCCCTACGGTATCGTTGCCGGTACCAGTAGCAATCACCACTCCATCCGCAGTCAGCGTCCAACCACCAGGACAATCGCTGGTCACAACCACATTGTAGTTGCTTCCAGCAGTAGCCTGAGCCGGAGTCTGCCATCCCAGTGAATACTGAGGAGTCGGGTTAACCTTCTCACCCTCACGACACATCACCACGCCGGCTGAATCAGACGGACAAATGGCATATGCCGAGAAAGCAAGTAGTCCACCAATGAAACCACCAGCGAACCACAGACCATCGTCATTGTCAGAACCACCGCCCGACGTAGTCGGAGCAGGCATTCTGGAGTTGACGTAGGCCAGTAGATCAGCCGGGGAGATTTCAGCACGAACGCTGAGATCATAGCATCCACCAGCCGGAACATCATCCCAACCGATAGATACCTGCTTCAGCGTAGTCGTCAGATTCTCCTCACGACCAGCGTTGCTGGAGTCGATCCCCTTGAAAGCCCAGGAGAATGTAACTCCCGGAACTTCAGAGATCTCTTCCTCACGGTACGTTCCGTTCGGTTGCAGGAGCTTGGCCCATGCACGAGCTGTGAAGTTGACCGCCTGGCCATCTTGCAGCTCGAACTCGGAACCATCCACCAACGCCTCTGTATCGTTGACCGCGCGGTAAAGCTTGGTCTGGATCAGGGTGTTGTTGTCGTAGGTCTGTCCAACCTCGAGAACGTTGGTCTGCGGAGCCGGCGTGGGCATACCACCACCACCACCACAAGACTGGATGAACATCATGATGAACATGATGAAGACGATAAAGGGAAGACGCCCACTTGGCGCCAAAGTGTTCGAATTGATCACTTCGATCTCCTTGGCGCCTCGTGGACGCCTAGATTGGTTTTTTGCGATAACCATACCGCGCAACTGGCTGTTGCGTAGTTATGCTCATCACTCCAGTGAAGAGAAGGTATCGACCCTTAAATTGAAGCCCTTAAGACGGATCCCAAAAACTTCCAGACCTTAACCTCTGCATCACCAGAATGATGAGCACAATCTATATGAGTCAGAAATGACAATCAGACACCATCCCCGTGCGTGTCCTATTAACTTTCCAAATTGTAATCCCCAGATGCGAAAAAACAGCTAACCCCCCGTTAGTTGTTTTGGTTTCGACTTGCTGGTTTACAAACGAACTCACTTGAGTTCAATACTGCTAGTCTATAGTAAATCGACATTTCTGTCAACACTTTTTCCGCTTCCAGACAGTATTTTTATATATTTCCACCTCCCCCAATTTAGCCAATTTTATGCCAAATCACCTATAAATACTTGACAAACTAAGCCTTTTGTGGCGTAGTAATGGTTTCTTCTAAAATTATCCTTTCTTTGAAACCACCTCTTTTTTCCGCCTTCTGAGCCTGGATTTCTCTAATCTGCTCCCACGTATACCCTTTGTATTCCAGCACTGCATCTATCACTTCCATCATGTCTGCTAGTTCTTCTGGGCTTTCATCTACTATGAATTCTGCTAGCTCCTCCCCTATCTTCTCGGTCAGTTTCTGCCAATATTCCTGATCATCTGCAATATGAAACTTAGCCTCACTTCCATCAGCCCTGATGATCTCAATGATCTTATCTCTTACCAGCTTGTTGTATTCCACCCAGACCTCCTTGGTTTTATGAATATGGTTTAGCTAACCCCCACCTCTTTCTTAATTAAGGATAAGTCCCCATCTATCACTATTGGTTTCATGGCCACTATTTCTGACGAATACCCAATCTCAGGTACATCATTCAATAAATAGATTGGTTTATTTAAAACATAGGCAAATCCAATCTCAAGCAAACTATTACCACCTATATAGTTAGCAATCTCTCCTTTATCGTAATTTAAAACTAAGATTGCATCAGCATCATTAATCTTATTCCAATGGTCTCTAATCACATCGTTATCGATCTTGTGCTGTGCGTCTTCATTATTTACATATGTTATTTCACCATTGGCATACCCTTTTACTTGCAACGGACCAATGGCTTCAAGTCCCAGCTCTTCAAGCTTATCAATAACCTCAATCATTTGTGAGGCAAATTTCATACTTCCACAAATAACTATCCTATTTCCCATGACACTTCTTAAACTTCAAACCACTACCACAAGGGCAATCATCGTTTCTTCCTACCTTCTTCTTATCCACTCCCTCTGGCCATGGCAAACTACCAGCTACTGCAGATGAAGTTCTTTGGGTATTACCCATCTCTTCCTTTTCGTCCTCGAAATCACCAGTTGGTTCCTCAGGTCCAGATTCCATCTGTTCTACTGGTTTAGGTGCTGGTGGAGTATTCACAATCTTTACCTTAAAGATCAATCGGGCTACATCTGCTGCAATGGCTGCCTGTAATCTCTGGAACATCTGATACCCTTCCTGCTTGTATTCCACTAATGGATCTCTCTGACCATAGCCATGTAACCCAATTGCTTCACGCAACTTCATCATTGCATCCAAATGTTCTACCCAGAGCATATCGATAACTCTCAGCATCACTGCTCTTTCTGCTTGGCGGAATGCTTCTTCTCCAGCTTCTTGTTCCTTACCCTCATACTGTCTTTGGGCTTCTGCTACCAATCTATCTCTAATCTGATCTACTACGTCTAGCTCTTTAATCTCTTTCACTACTTCGGTAGGTAAGATAAACATCACATTGATAGCATCTACCAATGCATCCTTATCCCATCTACTTCTTTCCTCTTGTGGTAAGAAGTTGGCAATTAGTCCATTGGTTTCATTTTGGACATACTGCCACACATCATCTTTAACATTTCCCTTTTCTAACAGTTCATTTCTCTGCTTATAGATAGTAGTACGATGTCTGTTCATCACATCGTCGTATTCCACTACTCGTTTACGTATATCAAAGTTATGACCTTCTACTCGCTTCTGTGCAGATTCAATACCATTAGATAACATCTTATGTTCTAACGGCTGATCTTCAGGAATCTGTAAGGCCTTCATCATGTTCTTGATTCGATCCGTACTAAACAGTCGCATCAAGTCATCTTCCATTGAGACGAAGAACAATGTACTTCCTGGATCACCCTGACGACCAGAACGTCCGCGAAGCTGGTTATCAATACGTCGGGATTCATGACGCTCGGTACCAATCACATGCAAACCACCAGCTTCTCTAGCAGCTTCATCTAATTTAATGTCGGTACCACGTCCTGCCATGTTGGTAGCAATCGTCACCGCTCCCGTCTTACCAGCATCTGCAACAATCTCAGCTTCTCTTTCATGCTGTTTGGCGTTTAAGACTTCGTGCTTCACCCCATCAACTCTCAGCATATTAGAAAGTAGTTCAGATTTCTCAATTGCAATCGTACCCACCAATACTGGCTGTCCAGTTGCATGGCGTACTTTAATCTCTTCTACCACTGCCCGATACTTTGCCTGTTCATTGGCATAGATCCGATCATTCATATCGACACGTGCAATTGGTCTGTTGGTAGGAATCACTACCACTTCTAAACCATAAATCTTCCAAAACTCTTCTTCTTCAGTTTTGGCAGTACCTGTCATTCCACCCAATTTGTCATACAGTCTAAAGTAGTTCTGGAAAGTAATAGTAGCCAATGTCTTACTTTCTTTTTGAATCTCTACCCCTTCTTTAGCTTCAATGGCTTGGTGCAATCCTTCGGCATATCTTCTACCTGGCATTAGACGACCAGTGAATTCATCTACGATTACCACCTCACCATCTTTTACTACATAATCCACATCCCGCTTATATAAAGCGTTAGCTCTTAAAGCCTGTTCGATATGGTGAGCATAAACAATATTTCCAGATTCATAGATATCCTCTACTCCTAAAAGTTTCTGAATCTTATCCACACCTGGTTCTGCAAGTAGTGCAGTTCTAGCTTTTTCATCAACGGTGTAATCTACATCACGCTCTAACTGTGGAGCCACCATCGCAAACTGTTTGTAATGGGTAGTCGATTCTGCATCTGGTGCCGAGATAATTAACGGAGTTCTAGCTTCATCAATCAGAATCGAGTCGACTTCGTCTACAATTGCGAAACTAAGACCTCTTTGGACCTGAGTTTCCTTGCTCTGCGCCATGTTGTCACGCAAGTAATCAAATCCAAATTCGTTATTTGTTCCATAGGTAATATCAGCTGCGTAAGCTTCCTTCTTTTCACCATGGTCCATCCCATGCAATACCACCCCTACTGTTAGCCCTAAGAAGTTATACACCTGAGCCATCCATTCGGCGTCACGTTTTGCCAAGTAGTCGTTTACGGTAATAACATGCACACCCTTACCAGCTAAGGCATTCAAATACACAGGTAGAGTAGCTACCAAGGTTTTACCTTCACCAGTTTTCATTTCAGCAATCTTACCCAAGTGCAAAGCCGCACCACCAATAATCTGGACATCATAGTGTCGCTCGCCTAAAACTCGGCTTGCTGCTTCTCGTACCACTGCAAACGCTTCTGGTAATAGCTGATCTAAGGTTTCACCCTTTTCCAGTCTTTCCTTAAACTCAGCTGTTTTAGCCTTTAGCTGTTCATCATCCAAGGCTTCAATCTCAACTGCTTTACCATTCACCTGGGCAAGCAAAGGCTCCAACTTACGCAAAGCCTTCTTATTGGGATCCCCCAAGATTTTATCTAAAAAATTAGCCATAACCTGAATCTAGGATTTTACCTTAATCTCACGAAAGCTCAAGTATGGATGCAAGATTGCTGGTATCTTTACGCTACCATCCTCCATCTGATGATTCTCCAGCAGTGCCACCAATAATCTACCAATCGCAATCGCAGTACCATTTAAGGTATAGACTAGTTCATTTTTACCTTCATCACTCTTGTATCTAATCTTAGCTCCTCTTGCCTGCCAATCGGTACAGTTACTGCAAGAATGGGTTTCCCGATACTTCTGCTGAGATGGAATCCAGCTCTCCAAATCTATCTTTTTAGCAGCTGACAGTCCCAAATCTCCTGCTGCGATCAGAATCTTTTGGTATGGAATCTCCAGCTTTCTTAAGATTTCTTCTTCCAAAGATACTAGGAATTCATGCTCTACCTCTGCCATCTCTGGAGCTACATATGAAAACATCTCCACCTTATCAAACTGGTGGGTTCTAATAATCCCCTTCACATCTTTTCCATAGCTACCAGCCTCTCTTCTAAAACAACTAGAAAAAGCTGCATATCTCTTTGGTACCTCAATCACCTCATCCATGTGATATCCCAAGGTAGTTTGCTCTGAAGTTCCAATAAGATATAGATCATCGTTGGTCTTATACACCTCATCTTCTGCCTGTCCCAGATAACCCGCTGCTTCCATTACACTTCTATTCACCAGCTGGGGACCCATTAATAGTTCAAAGCCTTCAGCCTTTAATAGATCAAATACAAATCTTACCAGTGCAAACTCCAACTCTACTCCTTCATTCTTCAAGAAGTAGAATCTAGCACCAGAAGTTTTTACCCCTCTTTCAATATCTAAAATTCCCAAGGTAGTTCCCAGTTCAATATGATCCTTTGGACTTTGCACCTCATGGGCTACCCCAGATTTCTCTAATAACTGAGCATCATCTTCCCCACCATCTGGCACATCTGACAATGGAAGATTTGGAACCATTCGGGCCTTGGCATTCAAAGCTTCTTCCTTTTCCTTTAGTTCGCTTTCTAATCCAGATAGTTTCTGACCAACTGCTTTTCCTTTTTCAATATCACGTGCTTTAGCTGCCTCATTACGTTCTGCACGTAACCCTTCTACCTCCTGCGACAAGCTAAGCCAGGCATCATATTCTGATACCAGAGTATCTAAATCTACATCGGCTCCTTTGCGCTTCAGACCCGACTTCCATTCATCCAGATTTTCCTTTACTTGCTTTATATCAATCACCTGCCAATTATACCCCTTATCTGCTTTTATCTACAGTAGTAAAAGAAAAAACGGGTCGAACGCAATGTCGACCCGTGTAAATGCCTTCCTGTCCTTTCTCTATGAACCTGGGCCTTAGCCCAAGCAATCAATAACTGGGTTGAGGATTTCGACCCCGTTAGTCTTTGCCCACTCA
Organism: Patescibacteria group bacterium; assembly: GCA_041389145.1. GTDB lineage: Bacteria > Patescibacteriota > Kazan-3B-28 > Kazan-3B-28 > Kazan-3B-28 > JAWKSK01. The sequence continues at coordinate 6,619 of JAWKSK010000006.1, forward strand.
TGATAGGCAATTGTCAGTGGCAATGGCCTGGACATCAGAGCCACCAATGCATGAATGTCATCAGTTCCCCCGTTGCGCATCACCAGATCATAGCTCCTCTGGAATGCCAACGGAGTACGCTGAGTGAACATCATAGTCAAGGTGTAGCCGAACTGACCACCATTAACCACCTTCGAAGCCGACTGAATTCGGGTCTCCTGGATCTTCCTAGAAAGATCGTGGGCGACACCTTGCCCATTGGTAATCACCAACAGATTTGTTGCTGGAGGTGTCTGACTAACCGCCTCCAAAACCTCATGGCCCACCTCATGACCCACTGGCTTAACAAACCTCACGAGATTATCACCTTGACTGTACAGCTTTTCCACAAAGCTATGCAGGTTATCAGAGCTATGACAAAAGATGATCATAGCAGGAATATCATTAGACATTAAAAGTGCACCTCCTTGTAGTTTTCCTCTAATGAGGTGAATCAATAGTACAATACTTATACAAAAAAGTCAATCCCAGAGCGAATTTCAACGGCTCATATTCTTGAGCCGTTAATCTTCCTTCCCCTTAACAAATGGGAATAGAACAGCCTCACGTATATTATCTGCATCGGTAACTAATGCCACTAATCTATCCACACCCATACCCCAACCTGCAGTTGGAGGCATTCCATATTCCAATGCTTTTACAAAATCATCATCCGCGGAGTGAGCATCAGCGTCCCCTTCTGTCTTCAGTCTTGCCTGTTCGTCAAAACGTTCCTTCTGATCAATCGGATCATTCAGCTCAGAGAAGGCATTAACCACCTCCATCCCAGCAATCACCAACTGGAACCGTTGCACCTTTTCTGGGTCATCAGTTTTTTTCTTAGCAAGAGGGGAGAGGTCTAATGGATGATCCACTAGGAACAACGGATCCATTAATAATGGTCTCACTTTTTCCTTATACAGTTCATCGATCAACTTACCTCTACCTGCTTTTCCAGAATAAGTAAGCTTAATCCCCTTTGCCTTAATCGCAGCTGACAGTGCATCTACTGTTGAATAAGTATCAATATCAATCTCAGTGTGTTCTAAGATTAAATCTCTGAAACTCTTTCTTGGCCAAGGTCCTGCCATATTAATTACCTGGCCTCTGTATTCAAACTGATTATCACCCAATACATCTGAGATGGCTTTAGATAGCATTTCTTCTGTAAGGTCCATTAAATCTTCATAGGTTGCATATGCTTCGTAGAACTCAAGCATCGTAAAGTCCTGCAAATGCTGAGTCGACACCCCTTCATTCCTAAACACTCTGGCAAATTCAAATACACGTTCAAATCCACCCACAATCAATCTCTTTAAATACAGCTCTGGTGCAATTCGCAAATACACATCTGTATCCATTGCCTCATAGTGGGTTTTAAATGGTGTTGCTAAAGCCCCACCAGCCAAAGGTTGTAGAGCCGGAGTATCCACCTCAACAAAGTCCCTACTCACCAAGAAGTTACGAATCGATTGCACCAAACCATGGCGAATCATAAACCGTCTTTTCACCTCTGGATTCATCAACAAATCCAAGTATCTCTGACGATACCTAGTTTCCTGATCGCTAATCCCATGCCATTTATCTGGCAGGGGACGCAGTGACTTAGATAGCATCTGATAGCTATCTATCAGCAAGGATTTTTCACCTTTTTGGGTTAACATCGCCTTCCCAGATACCTGGACTATATCTCCAATATCAAATAGCTCTAAATCATCATAGGCACTATCCCCTATGTGGTCTTTTTTCCACATTACCTGCACTTCACCACTGGTATCCTTCACTACTCCAAAGGTGAGACCGCCAAAAGTTCTGCGGGCCATTAACCGTCCAACTAGTGTAATTGTTTTTTGGTTATCTATGTACTTATCAAACTTCTCGACAAAATAACCCACCATGTCAGTTCTTTTAGAACCGGCAGGGAAGGGGTCGACACCTTGTTCCCGAAGTTTATTTAACTTCTCTAATCTAAATTGTCGTATCTGATCTAAGCTTTCCATAAGTCCTCATAGTATGGGATATCTTTCCCCTGGTTTCAAGCTCTAACCTCTTCCAATCATCCCAATTACTACCCCCAAAGTAGCCATCACCGATCCCAATACCCAGAATCTCATGGTTACCTTTGTTTCTGGCCAACCTAAGGCTTCAAAATGATGATGCAATGGAGCAATTAAGAATAACTTTCTCTTATATACCCTCCTGTAAAACATCTGTAATAAAGATGAAGCTGCTTCAATCACGGGAATGAAAGCAATCAACGGCAATACCGCCAACCCCACACCATCATTGATTAACATTGCTACCACCCCTAGAGTTGCACCAAACGATAGGGAATAGGTATCCCCTCCAAAGAACCTGGCTGGGAAAATGTTAAACCACAAATATGCCAACAACACTCCCACCACTGTGGCACAGAAGATTGCCAAAGATATTTGATTATTAACCAATGCCAATACCCCATACGCACTGAAAGCAATGGTAAACAATCCACCAGACAGTCCATCTAATCCATCTGCAATATTAAAGGCATTTGAGGTAGCAATAATTACAAAGATAAAGATTGGGATATACCACAGCCCCACCATATAATCTCCTACTCCTGGTAAGTGGAAGCTATTAAACCCAAGCTTGTAGTAGAACCAGTAGGCTCCTAGTGCTGCTACCAGAATCAACCAGGCCATCTTATGCCGAGCCCGAATCCCCTTGATCCCACCAATACCCCGGATATTAAACCAGTCATCAATTGCTCCAATAATACCCACTCCGGTCATTGCAAAGAGTGGTAGGTAAGTCTGGGATCTAGTCAGGTTAAATTTCAAACTAACCAACACTACAATTACCCAAAACAACACCCCAGCCATAGTTGGAATGTTTCGCTTATGCTTCTCTCCATGTAGCTTTTGAAACATTGTCGCCTTCCGGCCATCAATTGTTTCCTCTTTAGCTACCTTCCAAAACTTATACTTATACAAAAAATTGGTCCAAAACGGGGTTGCCAGAAATGCTGCAAAAAAGGCGATTGAACCAATTAAAAATACTCTCAGTAATGCTTGTTGTAAGGCTAATTCTTCCATTGTCTTACCCTATCTTGGTTTTAATGCTGTTAGCGACACGATCCAAGGCCGTGGACCTAGAGGCCTTTACTAATACGACATCATTATTACTAATTTTCTTGATAATTGCATCTGCAAGTGAATTCACCTCATCCATATTTTTTAAATCCGGTAGGGAAGTGACGTTCTCTTTTTTCATTCCCGCTTTAATTGCACCTTCTGTAATCACTCTCCCCAACTCTCCTACTGTAAATAAGTAATCTGCAGTTGCAGCCACCTTACCCACCCGTAGGTGAGAGTCCGTACTCTGTTCTCCCAACTCCTTCATATCACCCAATACCAACACCTTCTTACCGTTAGCTACATCCTCTAAGCCTTCAATTGCCAACTTCATTGAATCAAAACTTGCATTGTATGAATCATCCACCAGGAATGCTCCATTTGAGAGCTTGGTTACATCAAAACGTCTGTCGCTGAACTTCATCAAACTCAAAGCCTCAGTGATCTGTGAAACAGTTAAGGAATATTCCAGACCAATTGCAACTGCAATTCCAAAAACTAAATCTAAATGACGACCAAATAATAAATTATTAAATTCAAATTTTTCACCGTCAGCAAAAATCTCAAAATAATTAGGTGCATTTTTTTGACGTTCACTTCTTACTACTCTAATTTCATCTCCAGATTCTGTGCCAACACTCATATGTCGCACAACTAGTTTTCTGGCATAATCACGCAAATCGGTTTTTTCCGATCCCACAATCGCCAACCCGGTTTCTTTTAAGCCATTAAAAATATTTGTTTTTTCTGCAAATAATTTGTCATATGTTTTAAAGAATTCCATATGGGATTCCCCCACTTTGGTCACCACCGCAATATCGTATTTCATTAACGAATTAAAGAATTCCATATCCCCCGGCTTATCCACTCCTAATTCCAATACCAAATTCTTTGGATACTTGAGCGTTACAAACAGGCTTCCAAACCCCCGTAAAATAGCCAATAACAGCTTTGGAACCGACATTACTGCCTGTCCCTTGGAATTGTAGAAATATGCCTGATATCCAGGGTAAATTAGGGTGATAAGCGCTCCCCATTCTGTATTCTGACTCCCGGGTGTCTTGGCTACGTCAAAATACGGCTTCAATACCTGATAAACCGCTTCTTTAGTGGTAGTTTTTCCCACACTACCGGTAATTGCAATAACATTAGGTCGATACCTACGATAGATAGCCCTCGCCAACGGCGCTGCCATCCCCATTAACACCCATTTCCAAATCTTTCTAAACATCTCTAGTATTATACGCTCTGAAAGCGGATATTCAACATTTTTCAGATATCGTGTACTATATACCAGCTATGAACACACAAGAGATTATCTCCCACCTCAAATCAGGGAATATCGCCGTCATCCCAACCGATACCCTCTACGGTATCGTTGGAATCGCTAGCAATCCCGATACAATCAATAAAATTTACGAACTCAAACACCGAGACCCGTCCAAGGCCTCTATCGTTTTAATCTCAGATGTTTCCCAACTGGAACAGTTTGGTATTTCCAACCTGCCAGATCTATCCCAATACTGGCCAGGCCCTTACAGCATCCTACTCTCCTGTCCTAATCCAGATTTTGAGTACATTCATAAGGGTACAGGGGAAATTGCATTCCGCCTTCCAGACAACCAGCAGTTAAGAGATCTCATCTCTCAAATCGGTCCATTAGTGGCACCTAGTGCAAATATAGAAGGCAACCCACCTGCTACCACTATTGAAGAAGCCAAAACATACTTTGGCGACAACGTAGAATATCTAGACGGTGGAATCCTTACCGGCAATCCTTCTTCCCTGCTTCGTATTCACGAAGATGGAACCATCGACCAACTCAGATAACTATCTAGTTGGTGGTACTCGATAATAGTCCAGTAACCATTGGGCTATTTCACCAAACAATGGAGCAGCTGAACTTTCTGCATATCTCACGTCCTGTGGTCGATCGATACGAGCCAGCATTGCAAACCGTGGGCTTTCTACCGGACCAAATCCTACAAAGGTACCAATAGTGTCATGATCTTCATATCCCCCTCTTGGATCTGGAATCTGAGCCGTACCCGTCTTACCAGCAATGTAGTAGCCAGGAACCCCTGCTCGCTTACCATGTCCATTCTCGACCACTGATACCATCATGGCCGATACGATATCTGCTACATTTTCACGAATAACCTGCTTTTTAACCTTAGGTTCAATTGCTACAGCACTAGTTGGATACAATATCCTATCAATCAAATGCGCTTGCATCATCTTTCCCTTGTTAGCAATTGCCGATACAGCTTCTAGCATCTGGATTGGAGTAATAGCAATACCCTGTCCAAACGACATGGTAGCAAGATCAATCTCACCCCATCCTGATCTCTCTTTAATATGACCAGAAGTCTCCCCTTCTACTTCTAATCCAGTTGGGGTTTTAAACCCAAAGTCAGTTAGGTATTTATCAAATAAGTTCTTACCCAGCTTTTGCACGATATATACCACCCCAGTGTTTAACGACTTTTCCAGGATCTGAGTCATGGTTTGCACACCATGAGCTGCCAGGTCCGAGTTTCTAATCGTTCTATCCGCAATCACAGCCTCACCAGTATCGGTATAGGTAGAATCTGGTCCAATCACCCCAGCATCTAATCCAGCTGCCATGGTGATGACCTTAAACACCGAACCAGGCTCATATACTTGTGAGGTGTTTAAGTTTGTAAACAACTCAATTGGTTCATTGTTATAGTTGTTTGGGTCAAACGATGGATATGCCGCCATTGCAATAATCTTACCCGTAGCTGGCTCCATGATAATCACTGATCCCTGAGATGCTCCATGCTTCTCCACCGCATCTTTTAACATCCGTTCCACGTGATATTGCACTGCTCTATCAATCGTTAACACCACGTCTAATCCATCCTCTGGATTTACCGATTCTCTTTTTCCTAACGCAATCTGACCTCCAAATGGATCTCGTTCTGCTTCTAAATACCCTGCCTTACCACCCAACTCTTCATTGAAATATCCTTCTAACCCGTACTGACCAACCCCATCACGGTTCACAAACCCTAATACCTGGGCCAGCATTCGCTCCTCTGGGTTGTATCGATATGTTTCTGGACGCAAATATACCCCATCTATATCTTGGGCTAATATCTCATCTGCTTCTTCTTTCGATATTTTTCTTTTCAACGGTGGCAAATATGCCTTGTTGCTAGAAAACTTTTCTATCAACTCACTTTCTTCATATCCTTCTAGATATGGAAGTAGTTTGCTGGCAGTCAGTGCAGCTTGCTTTACCTGCCGAGGCACTACCTCCAATGAATACAACGTTACGTTAGTAGCCAATGGATACAGGGAACCATCATCTCGCTCCTCTACCAATATCTTTCCTCGCTGAGCTGGCACCACCTGACTAGCTAAATGCTGTTGCTCTGCCAGCCTGGTGAAATATGAGTATTCAAAAATCTGTCGCTCTACCAGCCTTCCCAAAATCATGATCAAGAATATTAAAATAAACAGGCTAATAATGCCCATTCTTCTTTTCATCTCGAATGAATTGTAGGAAGCAACTTGGTTCATTTGTCGACAAAATAGCCAATCATCGGCTAAATACTATTTCATTCTATCACGAAGCTATACCTTACCGAGAAGCAATCACCCCACCATATGTAGGTAAATATCTCTGTCCTCTTTGTGGTACTAGCTTAGGTTCGATATTTTGCACCTGTACCACACCACCCTCATTAAGATAAGTTACGGGTTCGCTATCTGCCTTCTGAGTATTGTTAGTAGCTTCATCCCCAACCTCTACCTCACCTGTAGCTGACTCGTTGATTACTTTTAAGGATTTGAGTCTAGCTGCCTCCACCTCTAATCTCTGATTCTCAGCATCTAACTGTCTATTCTCTACATCCAGGAATCTAAGGTCAGTTCCTTTAGTAGCTACTACGTTTACAATCACGATATAAAAGGCACCTACCATAAAGAATGCAACTAACATCAAAGAAGTAATGGACTTTGGCTTAATATTCAAAAACTGTCCGACACGACTCATTCGCATCTGTAACCTTCTTTTGTTTGCACTTGTTTGGTAGTTGTTCATATTTTTTCTATTACTCTTAGCTTTGCACTGCGACTCCGAGGATTATTTCTCTTTTCTTGGTAGTCTGCTTGAATTACTTTTTTATTAAGTCGTTTTGCTAGCTCATCATCTTCCCATCCTCTAAACACTTGCTTTACATGCCGATCTTCTAAGGAATGAAAGGTAATGATTGCCAGTTTACCACCAGGAGCCAATAACCTTAAGGCTCTTGGTAACACCTCTTCTAACGCTCCCATCTCATCATTTACTTCCATTCTCAGAGCCTGGAACACCTTAGTAGCTGGATGTATCTTTCCCTGTCTGCCCCCTACCACCTCTACTAACTGGCCAGTTGTTTCTATCGGATTCTTCTTCCTAGTCTCAACTATCTTCTTTGCGATATATTTGGATCTTTTCTCTTCACCATATCTCCAGAAAATATCTGCCAACTCACTTTCGGTGTAGGTTCTTAATACATCTGCTGCAGTAATACCATCTGTGGTATTCATCCGCATGTCTAAAGGTGCATCTGCTTTAAATGAAAAACCTCGGCTTCCTTCGTCTAACTGAAGTGACGAAACACCGAGATCCAAGAGGATCGCATCAACTTTTTGTATGCCCAAAGCGTTAACCACACTATCAACATTACGGAAATTGGCGCTGATAGAGAGAAATCCATCTCCGAAACGTCTAAGCCTGTCATTAGCAATTGATAAAGCTGTTGCATCCTGATCTATACCTATTAATTTCCCTGTTCCGTTCATCGCCGTGAGTAGGGCCTCGGCGTGTCCCCCCAGCCCTAGGGTCCCATCTACGATGACATCCCCAGGCTTTGGTTTTAACCAATCTACCACGTCAGACACTAACACCGGCGTATGAACGAATTCAGGCATCTGATATTTAAATTATTACGAAGAGCGACACAGACGGATGATTTTTTGTTAACCCAGGGGAGGGTTTAAATTGGAGGTGAAATTTTGCGGATAATTGCGTTTTTGTACTAATTGTAAGTATCCGTCTGTGCCAAACTCACCCTTTTGCTATCAAATTTAGATGAACAATTCCTCAGCTAGCTTCTCAGATGCTGGTTCAGTCTTTTTCTTGTACTTCTCCCAAGCATTTTCATCCCAGATTTCTAACCGATTCATAAGTCCTGCTACAACTGTCTTTCCTTTTAACTTCATGCCAGCAAACTGGATCAGATAATCAGGAAGATTAATTCTTCCTTGAGAATCTATCGATACATCCATTGCACCGGCCAGCATTAAACGACTAAAGGCACGTGCGCTACCAGATGAAACTGGTAACTGGTTGAGCTTATCTACTAACTTCTGCCATTCAGCAGGAGTGTACAAAAACAAACAACCATCTAAACCCTTAGTGACAATTGCACCCTTTTTTAAGTTGCCGCGGAACTTCGCAGGGACAGCGAGGCGGCCTTTATCGTCTAGTTGGTGGCGATATTCGCCGATAAAGAAGTTATCCACTTTATTCTCCACTTTTCCCCACTTTTATCCACAACGCTCTTATCGTACACCACTTCTCTTTTCTCCGACAATATTTTTCACCAAAACAATAAAAATACCCGCAACTACTGCGGATATTTTTTTATTCTTATCTGTAAAATCTAGCTAGTTATACACATCCCTAACAAACAAATATAGGCAAAAAAGAGGAAGTCCGGCTCTAAGGCCGGACCCAAAATGTTCACCAATTGTATTGAGACTAGCTCCTCCCCTTCTTACGAGAAGTAGGCTTACTGGCCTTCTCGGCACGACGGCGGCCGCGCTTCTCCTTCATCTCCCGTTTTTTCTCGGAAGCAGATTTCTTTGCTGCCATCATTAACCATCCTTCACAATACAAAGGTGAAACTATGCTAACACGAGTTTGTAAGCATAACAATCCTATATCCAGAGTCAGCTGGTTTCTTATCCGATCTTATCTTCCAACCACTTCTCTAACTTCTCTACCTCAATCCTCTCCTGCTCCATACTATCTCTGTGTCTAATCGTTACAGTCTGTGGGGTAGATTCAGCCCCATCAAAATCAACTGTAATACAGAAAGGAGTACCAATCTCATCCTGTCTTCTATACCTCTTCCCTACAGTTCCAGATTCATCGTATTCCACGAAGAACTTCTGTTTTAACTTATCGGAAATCTCTTTAGCCAAACCAAGTAATGGTTCCTTTTTAACTAGTGGAAAAATTGCTGCCTTAATCGGAGCCAGTTTTGGATGGAACTTTAATACAGTTCTAACATCTCCTTCACTCACCTCTTCCTGAGCATATGCATCAACCAAGAAGGCTAAGGTAGCCCGATCCACACCACCAGCCGGCTCGATTACATGTGGTAGGATCTTTTCCTTGGTTTCGTCATCAAAGTATCTCAGTTCCTGACCGGATGCCTTTTCATGAGCCTCTAAGTCATATGTCCCTCTATTAGCAATCCCCTCTAGTTCAGACCACCCAAATGGGAAGTTGTATTCCACATCACAGGCTGCTACTGCGTAGTGAGCTAATTCATCCTGTTCATGCACTCTGAAGTTAAGGTTTTCTTTTCTAATCCCAAGTCCTAGGTACCAATCTCTTCTAGCCTTGAGCCATTCATCATATTTGAGCTTGGCTTCATCTGCGCTTTTGCAGAAGTATTCCATTTCAAACTGTTCAAACTCACGAGTTCTAAAGGTAAAGTTACCTGGAGTAATTTCATTTCTAAAACTCTTTCCAATCTGAGCAATACCAAATGGTAGCTTTACTCTTGTGGTATCTAAAATATTTTTAAAGTTAACAAACATACCCTGAGCTGTCTCTGGACGCAGGTAGATTGTACTGGCCGTATCCTCTACCGGACCGGCAAAGGTTTTAAACATTAAGTTGAAGTTTCTTGGTTCTTCCCACTCATAATTACCACAATTAGGACAAGGAATTTCAGAATTCAAGAATAGTGTTCGCGCTATAACAACTAAAGCCTTATTCAATTTATCGATGAGCAACTCCTGTATATTGGTTCCAACATACGACACCATGTTCTCTTCAACACCAATATCAAAAACCATTTCGTCAACAGCTTCTCTAACAGCATTAATAACCAATGGAATAATAATATCTTTATCTCGTTCGCTAACCCCAGCTGGAACAAGGACATCCAATAGCACACCCTTTAAATAGCGATCCAAGTCTACAGAATTCAGAATCATTCGAGAATCCAAAAGCCTTAAGAATGCTAACCACCAAGACTCTTTAATATTTGATAGAAATGTGTCAAATATTGGCCCTTCAGCTAATTTATCCTGTCTAAACCGACTCTTACAGTTCTTACACTCCACTAATGGATCAGTGAAATTACCCAAGTGACCAGAAGCTTCCCATACCTTAGGATTCATTAAAATGGCAGCATCTAATCCCACAACATCCATCCTCTTCATTACCATATCCTGCCACCATGCAGCTTTGACGTTGTTCTTAAGCAAAACTCCATATGGACCATAGTCCCAGGTATTAGCTGAACCTCCATAGATATCTGAACCTGGATATACAAAACCTCTTCGCTTAGCGAGGTTTACAATTTCATCCATGGTTACTTTTTCATTAGTCATCTTTTTCTACGCTTACTCGTACAGTCTGCTTAATATCATCGGCTGGAGACCACAGGATTTCAAAATCTCCTAGCTCCTTAATTGGATTGGTCATAATTACAGACCGATCTTCTACCTCTTTACCTAGCATCTTGGATAGTTCTCCGGCAATTACTCTTTCATTTACTGCTGCAAACAGTCCACCGGACTTATTTGGCTTAGCCTTTACAATCACAGATACTCCAGACAGCTTTCTAGCTAACTCCTCAAGTTCTGCATGCATCTGAGCTTCTTTCTCAGCTCTTTCTGCCTGTCTATGCTTCAAGTCAGATACAGAGGAGATAGTAGCTTCTTTAGCCAATCCTTGAGCTAGTAAAAAGTTTCTAGCATAACCATCAGCCACTTCTACTACATCGGCCTTTCTTCCCACCCCCTTCACATCTTTCATCAGAATTACTCGCATAGCTTTATTTGTTTAATAGTTCCTTAGCAGCATCTAACTGCAAGTCTGCTTCATTATTATCCTCCAGCTCTACTACCTTATCTGGAGTGATACCTTCATCACTAATCGATCTGCCCTTAGGGGTATACCATTTAGCGACTGTAACTCTTAAAGAAGAGCCATCTGGGAACGATTCTACCTCTTGTACGCTTCCTTTACCATAGGTTTGTGTTCCCATAATGGTTGCCCGTCCTGCATCCTGCAGCGCACCCGCTACAATCTCAGAAGCAGAGGCTGAACCACCGTTCACCAACACCACTACCTTCACGTCCTGAAGTCTTCCCTTACCATCTGCATTTAGAGGTGCCACCTCACCTGTCTTGAATCGTTCTTCAACAATTCCTCCACCTGATAGGAATTCATTAGCTACAAATACACCAGCATCCAAGAATCCACCTGGGTTACCACGTAAATCTAGAATCACCTTATCCACCTTCTGTCGCTTGATCTGATCTACTGCTCGATTAATCCCAGCTTCTGTATCGCCGGCAAACCGATAAATCCTAATCCGAGCAATCCCATCTTCGATTGTGGTATCGACGCTTTCTCTTTTAATCACCTGGCGTCTTACTGAAATAATCTTTGGCTCTTCCTCGCCTCGTACCACTGTTAACTTTACTGAGGTTCCTGTTGGGCCTTTAATCCTAGAAATAACCTCATCTAAAGTTTCTCCAACCACAGTCTTTCCATCTACAGCCACAATTAGATCCCCTGATCTAATCCCGGCCTCCTCTGCTGGTGAACCTGCCAGTGGGGCCACGATCAGCAATGCTCCATCTGTAATCTCAACCTCAATCCCTACCCCTTCATAGATTCCATCCAGGCTATTAAAGAAAGCTTCGTTCTCTTCTGGATCACTAAACACCGTATATGGATCACCAACTCCTGCAACAGCCCCCTTGATTGCTCCATAGGCAATATCTCGGTAGTTGGCTGTTCCAATATATTTCTCATCAATAGTTCCAATCACATCCCACAGTAAGCTCAAATCTACTTCCCCTAATTTCCGGCCTTCAAGTTCAGATTTAAATACAGTTGCAAAGTTATTTGCACTAATTCTGCTGTAGTACCCTTGGGTCATTCCTAATAGATAGGTAGCCCCTAGTAGCACCACTCCTACTGCGACATAGATGTATTGTTTTTTGTCCTTCATTTACAAGAATTATTGTATCAGATACCAATCAAAAGACCGTCTTTTCAGACGGTCTGTTTTTATCCTTATTAGGAAATTTTTACAATCTTGTATTTCCGCTCTCCGTCTGGTGAGCTCATGCTCACGGTATCGCCTTTGGCATGACCCATTAAAGCGCGACCTAATGGAGATTCGTTTGAGATTTTTGCCTGCAATGGATCTGCTTCTGAAGAACCAGTAATGTGATAAATCATCTTCTTACCACCACTTACTTCTACCTCCACCGTGGACCCCACTGCTACAAAACCTGTGCTCTTACCGTCTTCAATAATCTTTGCATGCTTGAGCATGGCTTCAATCTCTTCGATTCTACCTTCGACAAAAGACTGACTTGTCTTAGCCTCTTGGTATTCTGCGTTTTCAGAAAGGTCACCAAATTCTCTGGCTTCCTTAATCTTCTGTGTAATTTCTACTCGTTCGGCTTTGAGCTCAGCGAGCTCTTTTTGCAAACTTTCGACCCCCTCTTTGGATAAGTATAGTTCTTTCACGTCAATCATATTTACGCCTTTTCTCCCCCGTTACTGGCTAACCGATACAAGGATGATTATATTGATTCAAATGCTACTGTCAACTACTTAAATTTACTGTCCTACGGCCTTTTTTGAGAGCTTAATCAGGTTAGCCAAAAGGGCTACTAAGGTCATTGGACCCACCCCTCCCGGAACCGGAGTAATTGCCGATGCAATTTCTTTTGCCTCATCAAATTTTACGTCTCCAAACACCTTTTTTCCGACCTTCACGATCCCGGCATCAATCACTACCACGCCTTTTTTCAAATGCTTTTTTGTAATCAAATCTTTCTTCCCCACAGCCGTTACGATCACGTCCGCAGTTGCTAACAAACTGTAGTCCTTGGTGCTTGCTTGTAACACGATTACCCCACCACCAGCCCGTGCTAAATGAAGCGACAATGGCACATTTAACAGCCGACTAAAGCCAACTAGCACTACTCGCTTACCTTCCACTCCAATCCCGTACTCCTGCATCATCTCCACGATTCCAGCTGCCGTTGCTGGTAAGATATCGCCCTTTGCAATTACTGGATCAGACAGCCCATCCACATCCTTTTCTGGTGTTACTAAATTAACTACCTGATTAGCATCTAACTTGCCAGGCAAAGGTAACTGAATGATAATCCCACCTACTTCTGGATCCAGATTCAACTCTTCTATCTCTCCTTCTAATTTCTTCATTGAAATAGTAGCTGGCAACTTCACCAACCTAAATCCAATTCCTAGTCGCTTTGCCATCTTTTCTTTAAGGTTTAGATACAACACCGAAGCTGGGTCATTGCCCACCAATACGCCGACCAGGTCTTTAACCTGGCCACGTTTTTCTCGCATCAACTTTGCCTCCCACTTGCGAGCTAGTTTTGTTCCATCTAAAATCTTCATCCAATAATCCTTACAATATCCCGATACGTTACCACTACTATTAGCACTAGTAACAAAATGAAACCTAGATTATGAATAATATTCTCTAAGTTCTGTGGTACTCGCTTCTTACCCACCACCATCTCAATTCCCATAAACAGAATTCTTCCACCATCCAAGGCTGGGAATGGGAATAGATTGATCAGACCCAAGTTCACCGACAAGAAGATGATTAGCTGCAATACTGGCAACAACCCAAGCTCCACTGCGTGTGCTGTAATTTGAGCAATACCAATTGGCCCAGCAACATCACTAGCAATGGTTCCGGTGGTAAACAACCTACCCGCAAACTGACCGATGGCAATTGCAATTTGCTTGAAGATATTACCAAAGTCCTGAGCGGCATACACCGGCACTTGGCTAGCTGGATAGTTTACGCGATTAGCAATTGCTTCTGCAGCTACTCCAATTACTTCTCCGTTATCTGTAGCTACGGTACCCACCGTAAGAGCAACCGGCTCATTATCACGTCCGACTATCAACTCAACCTCTTCCTTACCCTTAACTGCGTTCTGTAAATCTTCAATCTTTACGATTACTTGCCCATCAACCTCTAAAATCACATCACCAGGCATTACCCCAGCTTCCTGTGCTGGATACCCTTCTTCTACTGCAAAGACAATAACATCTGTCTTTATATTCTCTATCCCTAAATCATGTGGACTAGTAGCTAATGGTGGCATCCCTAACCACATTCCAATACACAACACCAAGTAACCAGTGATGAAGTTCATCAATACCCCACCAGACATAATCAAAAGCTTAGGACCATATCCCTTAGTAACCATTGAATCTTTGTCGGTAGAGCCATCTGCTTCACCCTTTAACTTCACAAAGCCACCAAATGGGATTCCATTTAATGAATACAATGTTTCACCAAACTTCTTACCCCAGATCCGTGGAGGTAATCCTAATCCAAACTCCTCTACCCTTACCCCACTCAGTCTGGCAGCCCAAAAATGCCCTAACTCGTGAACAATCACTAAGAAGCTAAATATTAGGACAAAAATTACTATCGATAAAATGCTCATCTATCCCCTCTTTTGATGGTATATATCAAAGACCTATACGGTCTTAATCTCGCTCTCTTTGGCAGCCAACATCTCATCGATTTTGGCATTGGTCTTGTTCACTTCTTCCTGAACTTGCTTTTGCAATCTAGCATGTTCATCCTCACCAATTGCCTTGTCTTTCAGATCACGATCTGACTTTGCCAAAATATCATGGCGAATGTTTCTGACTGCAATTCTTGCTGTTTCAGCCTTCTGACCCAGTAGCTTTACCAACTCTGCTCTGCGTTCTTCAGAAAGTGGTGGAATGTTGATTCTTACCATCTCTCCATCATTCATTGGGTTTAAGCTCATTTCAGATTCACTGATAGCTTTTTCAATTGGAGCTAAGTTAGCTTTATCCCATGGCTGAATCGCAATGCTCTTAGCATCTGGCACCATAATGCTAGCAATTGTTTTAATTGCCATCTTATTGCCATATACATCGGCCATGAGGTTTTCTACCAACCCAGCACTTGCTCGGCCAGCTCTAATCCCTGCTAACTCGGTAGCAAAGCTTTCTACTGACTGAGCAAGTTTTTGGTTAAATTCACTTAACATACGTTCACTGGAGCCCCCAATTCAAACCGGCAAAACTTACCAATCTGAATATTTTCTTTAAAGTTAGCAATCTGTTCAGTTACATATTCCTCTACTGTCTTGCTGTTGTCCAATACAAATGGCTGAGACATCAAGGCCAAATCTTTTTCCTGGCCCTTTTCTTCATCGCTCAACTGTTCTGCATTCAAGTACTTTGGACTCATACCAGCAATGTGCATTGCTAATTGGTTTGCAAACTGAACAAACTTTTCATCACGAGCTACGAAGTCGGTTTCTACCATTACTTCAACTAGCACTGCTACCCGGTTACCGGTATGGACATATGAGCCAATCACCCCGTTAGCAGCTACTCGATCTGACTTAGAAGCGGCGATCTTAGCACCACGTTCCTTTAAGATTTCAGTGGCCTTATCTACATCACCACCTGCTTCTACTAAAGCGTTCTTTACTTCCATCATTCCAAATCCGGTCATATCCCGGAGCTTCTTTACGTCTACTGCACTAATTTCCATTTGTTTCCTCCACTTCTTCTTTAACTTCTTTAACTTCTTTAACAGCCTTTGGCTTAGCTGTTTCATCTCCTACCTTATTACAGTTGGTTGCAATCTGTTCGAGTACGTATTCGATTGCACGTCTGGCATCATCGTTAGCTGGAATTGGGTAATCCACATCATCTGGATTTACGTTTGTATCCACAATTGCTACTACCGGCAGGCCAAGCTTCTTAGCTTCTCTAATTGCAATCTGATCCTTATTCACATCTACTACGAAGATGGCACCCGGAATTCCCTTGAGATTCCGAAGACCACCTAAAGTGATCTGCAACTTAGCATATTCTGCATCCAAGTTTACCTTTTCCTTCTTAGTAATGTCTGAGAAGTCATTTTTTTCATACTTTTCATCCAATTCACGCAAGTATTTAAGACGTTTCTTAATTGTTTCGTAGTTGGTGAGAAGACCACCTAACCATCTATCTGCTACGTATGGCATACCACATTCACCAGCATACTTTTCAATCAATGGCTTAGCCTGGCGCTTGCTACCAACAAATACAATTTGTTTACCACTAGCAGTTAATTCATTTACAAACTTAATCGCTTCTTCAAATAGCGGTTGGGTTTTAGTTAAGTCGATGATGTGTACACCTGATTTAGCATCAAAAATGTATTCATCCATCTTTGGGTTACGGCGAAAAGTCTGGTGTCCGTAATGCATACCAGCTTCCATCATCCCCTCTACTGAGATTTGTTTCTTAGACATATTGTTTCTCCTTTATTCCTCCCCTAGTCCACTGCTTATTAACCAATCGGTTAATCAGGAGTATTGTAAATTATTTGGACTGGGTGCGTTTTATATAGCTATGTGATTCTATCTATTTTCTTGATTTTGGTCAAGGTTATCCCGATTTTGGACAATTCTTTGAATCATATCCCTAATCTCACCTTCACTTGGTGGAACATAGGTATCTTCACTTTTTTGCACCTGTTCTTCTACCACCGGAGCTTCATATACCGGTGTTTTCTCTACTACTTGTTCACGCTTCTTGCGAGCAATCTTCCCTTTAGACCAAACGTATAGGATTGGAGTAGTAAAGATGGATAGTACTGCAGATGCAATGATTCCAAAGATAATTACCAAAGCCAGTCCTCTCCAGAACGGTGAATAAATTGCCAATGGCATCAATCCGCCAAAGATAGTCATCTGAGTTAAGAAGATTGCCTTGTATCTAACAGCAATCGAAGTTGCGATTGCCTGTTGAACAGTCATTCCCTGGTTCACCAGCTGGTTAGCAAAGTCGATCATTAAAATAGTAACGTTAACCACCACCCCGGCCATCGCCACTACCCCTAACAGTTCCAAGAATCCAAGTTGTCCGGTAACTGCAGAAACAGCTGGAAAAGCACCTACTAATCCAAGCGGGATAGCTGTCATGATGATCATTGGAGCAACCAATGATCTAAAGAATGCTACCAATAAGACATAGATGATAAATAAGGCAATTACCAAAGCCACCAACAAATCGGTGAATGAGCTAGCAATTGCATCTGCCTCACCACCAATCTTTAATGCATCCTCTGCTAGTCCCAACTCATCGAGCTTGTCTGCAGATAAATATTCATTTAAATCGGCCTGTACTTTCAATGGATCGACACCATCTGCTACCTGAGCTTTGATTCTGACAAATCTCTTACCATCTAATCTCTGAATATTAGCAGTTGTGACTTCCTTTGTGTCATATACCACATCGCTCACCTTACTACTTGGTAGTCTTGGAGCAAGTGGTGGCAAGTTCACATCTCTAATCTGGTCTAGATTGGTGTATGTTTCATCATACTTAGTTACCAACTTCCAATCTTCATCGTTAAGTTCAAAGGTAGCCAGTTCCTTTACATCCAACTTATCCCGCAATACTCCAATCACACTAAATGGATTTAAAGAATA
Source organism: Patescibacteria group bacterium (assembly GCA_041389145.1). Taxonomy (GTDB): domain Bacteria; phylum Patescibacteriota; class Kazan-3B-28; order Kazan-3B-28; family Kazan-3B-28; genus JAWKSK01. Next base: position 24,555 of record JAWKSK010000006.1, read on the forward strand.
CAAACTATCCCTATCCAATACCAAAGAAGAACCAGATACTCCATCACTGTTTTCAGATAATGAATCCGCAACCTTTATCACATCATCCTGCTCTTCTAAGTAATCTTTAACATCCTTAGCTACATCCTTTAATAGCTCAAGGTTATTATCAAACAAGGTTACCTGCACAGGATATCTATCTGCAGGTGGTCCTTCACTATCCACTGCTGCTTCAATCTCAATCCCTGCCCTACCCTCAAAGTAGTCATTAATATCATGAGCCAGCTCAACTGCTGTGCGCATTTCTTTATCTGCTCTGACCTCAATTGGCCACAAGTTAACAAACAGGGTAAATGAATTACCGTTTTGTTGGTAATAACTAAAGTTATAATTTCAGGCTGAGCAGATAGGTATTCCTGTACCGGAACCACTGCCATTCAACTGCCTTATCAAAACTCCAGTTCTTGTTCACACTTCCATACACCAACAGTGCAGTGGAATCATCATTAGATGAGAACTGAACAAACTGTAAGTTGCCACTTGAGATCAAGCTACCTGCTACCCCAAACGGTAAGGTCAATCCAATCAATACAACCATTACGCGCAAAAATGCCTTTAACTTTTCCTGGAGCCAGCAAACTGTGAAACCAGGTTTCAAACCATCTACCAAGTAACCAAGTACCATCAAGTTCATTGTCCTTCAATAGCATCCAATTCGCTTACGCTTCAACCACTTAGCAGCTACTGGCATAAAGAAGATAGCTGGTACCAAGAATGAAGCAATTACCGCAGGGATTACTGTAATTGGAATGTATTTAATAATCTGTCCAAAGAATCCAGATACAACTCCAAATGGAACAAATACTAAGAAGTTGGTAACAGCAGACAACGCTACACCCCACCCTACTGAGTTAATTGTTTTAATCGCAGCTTCACGAGACCGATATCCTTGGTTTCTATAGCGATGCAAACTCTCCAAGAACACAATAGTTGGATCTACCACCAACCCAATTACCAACACCATTGAGAACAATACCAAGGTGTTGAGTTCAATTCCATGAACTTCAAAGTCATTGCAGCTACTGCAAGCGCTAATGGAATGGAGAATGCAGCTAATAAGGCAACTCTCCAGTTAATAAAGATAAGTAGTAACAAGACCACCAATCCAATACCACCAAACAATAACCTACATCTGATTGGTCCCCAATCTTCAATTGGCTGACCAAAACAAACCTGCCTTGATTTCATTCACCTGATCACGTGTAGAATCAGCTAAGGTAAACAATGGCACAATTTCCACATCACCTTCTAGCTCAACTCTGTTCAATATCGTCGTATTCTTCAGCTAAAGTTTCATCAACAGCCAACACGTTGGCATCACTTTCAAACTGGCAGACAACACCAAAAAGCTCGCCACTGTTAAATGTGAGTTGTCTTTGAGATCTTCTTCATCAATTGCTTGGCAACCAATGCGGTTATATTGCTCATCGTTATCCATCACAAAGCTTACATTTGCCACATCTCTGAGTCTGGTATTTGGCGCAATCAGAATATCTTCCACATCACGTGGACTAGATAAGGTAGTAGCTACTCCAAGGTTAATCTTGTTCTCGTCAGATTCTCTAATTGATCCAACCGGAATATCTAACTGTGCTCCCTTAATAATTCCTTCTACCTGGGCTCTAGTTAGCCCTCTACTATTTAAATCATTCTGTCTAAACTCAATCTCAACGGTAGGAGTAATTGGATTAGCAATTTCCACCTTACCCACCCCCTTTACAGCTTCTAATTGGTCCCGCACAAAGTTAGCCTTCTGATACAACTCATATGCATCAGTTGGACCGGTTACTGCTATCAAAAAATCAAAGCCACCAGAGATATCTATTTCATTTACCTCTGGTTCTTCTGGTGCCATCAGGTAGCTTTACCCGACTTATTTGTAGAGGATAAGTCTCTTAATGATTTCTGTAATCTGCACCTTCATCGAAAGTAACGGTAATCGAACCAAAGGAATCAGATGCTACTGAACTATATTCAGTAATACTCTTAATATCTGCTACTACCTGTTCAATTGGTCGAATAACCTGGGTTTCTACCTGGTTAGCAGTTGCTCCTGGATATGGAGCAGTGATAAACGCCACATTAATATTAACCTCTGGGAATCCCTTGGGTACTGAAGTGGCAAATGCAATTGCTCCCCCAATTACCAAGAAAGCAAAAAACAGACCGAGAATCTGCCCGTTCTTAAACAATAGGTCTACAAATTTTGCGCCAAAGCTTTTATCCATAAAAACCAGGAATTAATATTCCCCCAATAAACCCAGATATCTTAGCCAAATATCTATAAAATGTCAATTTTTTCGCTCTAGAAAGCCAAAATCAACGGCTCAATAAAATGAGCCGTTAAATATAGATAAAAAATCCCCCGCCTTTCGACGAGGGATCATTGATCGAGATGACGACTGCTAAACCGAGAGTTACCAGTTCTTCTCGGCTTCTGCCAGTCGCAAATCATGGGCGACCATCAGGGAAACCAGCTGATCGAAGTTGGTCTTCGGCTTCCACTGCAACAGTTCTCTTGCCTTACTGGCATCACCGCGCAGCAGATGGACATCGTTTTCACGATAGAACTCCGGGTTAACCTCAACGATCAACTTTCTCTCACCATCGATCTGAACATAGCCCTTCTCTTGCCGGCCCTCGCCTTCCCACTCCATCTCCCATCCGATCTCCCTGGCACTGGCATTCACGAAGTCACGGACACTGTGCATCTCATTGGTTGCCACCACGAAGTCCTGCCATTTTTCAGCAGCACCTTGCTGTTGCAGCATCAGCCACATGGCTTCAACGTAGTCTTTGGCATATCCCCAGTCCCTAAGGGCATCCAGGTTTCCCAGCTCCAGCTTCTTCTGCAGACCATGTTTGATCCGGGTCAATGCCCTGGTGATCTTCCGAGTAACGAAATTCTCACCCCGCAACTCACTTTCGTGATTGAACAGGATACCACATGCCGCCCGCAACCAGTGGCCATGCTCAGTTGTACGAGCCATCACCACAAGATGATGAGCAGCCAACTTGGCAATTCCGTATGGGGAAAGGGGCCAGAACGGGGTTAACTCGTTCTGTTTCTGTAATCCCATCCTCCGAGCAGTTCCCCCAAACATCTCGGATGTTGAAGCCTGGTATAGTCGGATGTGATTAGTCATATCCAACGCCTTAATCGCGGTCAGGATGTTAATCACACCGAGATAGTTTACCGAGGTTGTCTCATACGGCTGGTCAAACGCGATACCCACATGACTCTGGGCTGCCAGGTTGTAAAACTCGACGGGCTCATGCTTCTTCAATACCCTAATGATTGAATTCACATCAGTAACGTCTGCACATTCCAACACCAGCTTTCCTTCATCGATGAAAGGCTGCAACTTCAGATACCTGAGACGATAAGGTGGTTCAGTGCTGACGCGTCGCATCAGGCCGATCACCTCATAGCCCTTCTTCAATAGCAATTCAGCCAAATAACTTCCATCCTGGCCTGTTATACCAGAAATCATCGCTATCTTGGTCAAGGTTCACCTCCTTAAATTGGTGCCCCGATTCTGACAACATCACAAACAGATGTCAATTCAAAATCAAAAAGGCACCTCCTTCGAGCTGCCTTTTGTTACCTCAAGTTCTTAGCAAATGTTGGTCTCGGCACCGCTTCAAAATCACTGAATGGATACACCACCAACCACACCTTACCTACAATCAAATGCCTACCCACTGGTCCCCAAGTTCTCGAGTCTGAACTATTGTATCTGTTATCTCCCATTACAAAGTATTCATTCTTACCCAATGCTCTTCTTACATTCTGTGGAGTGTTCACGTTGATGTAAGGTTCGTCTAACTTGGCTCCATTTGGATTTGATTCATTATAAATATAGACCTCACCATTTCTTACCTCCACGGTTTCACCCGGAGTTCCAATTACACGCTTAATAAATGAGATAGCAATATTCTGTGGCCACTTAAACACCACTACATCTCCACGCTTTGGCTTAGAGAATCGATAAGTTACCTGATCCACAATAATGTACTGGTTGTCATGAAAGTTTGGTTCCATTGATGGACCAGATACATAGAAAGGTTGAATCAAAAAGAACCGAATCAGGAATGCAACTCCCAACACGGTACTTACCGTTTTGAATACATCGTAAACAAACAACACCGTAGCGACCAAAACAGTTATCCACATATTCCGACGTGGTACCCGTTTCTTTGGTTCCGGTTTTTCGTCCTTGTCTTTGTCGATGAAGTCAAAAATATCTATCGCCATAGCCGAAGAAAAAATTCTTCTTAATTATATACGATTAAACCTTAATTGACTTCCCTTTAATTTGTGGTGGGCAATACTGGATTCGAACCAGTGACCTCACGAATGTGAATCGTGCGCTCTAACCAACTGAGCTAATTGCCCATAAAGAGTTTGAGGGCGAACGGCTAGAAGCCATCCGCCCTCAGTTATGCGAAGTGTTCATGCAGGAAGTTCATCGAAGACCAGTGGTTCAGACTTTTTAATTCCTGAGTCAGGCATCCGATTCGTCTTGGCTGTTACCCAACACAAGTTCAATTCGGACATTTTCAATGGCTGCTTGTCTCCAAAGAACTGGATATAGACAACTCCCTTGTGGAGAATTGCCTTCATCTTGGTAAGAAGTCCTGAATTCTTAAAGAACTCATTCCATTCAGACACAGTTGATGGAGGTACTACTTTCCGCTTTCGGAAAATCACAGCAATATACTGCTCAAGGGATACACTGTCTGCATACCGACCGGCCCAGGACATACCTCGCTTTACCATGAACCTCGCCATAGCATCAAACTCGAAAGCCATAGACACACCTCGCTAAAGGAACAAATCAAAATGAATATACAAAAAGACGTGCTAGAATGCACGTCTTTTTTATTTATCCTTCGATCTTTGTAATCTTCACGCGAGTCTTATTCTGTCTGTGACCCTGAGTCTTTCTGTAGCGTTTACGACGCTTCATCTTAAAGACGATCACCTTATCATCTCTAAAATCTTCTACGAGTTCTGCTGTTACCTTGGCACCTTCTAAAGTTGGGGCACCTAGCTTTACTCCCTTATCATCCCCAATCATGAGTACTTCGGCGAACTCAATAACACCTTTGTCATCAGCTACTACTCTTTCGATTTCAAGAGTATCGCCTTCTTGGACAAGGTATTGTTTTCCGCCTGTTTTGATTACTGCTAAAGTCATAGATAATACGCTACCACATTAAAAATTATCTGGTCAAGAGACTTTTATCTCTTCTCCGGCTGTCAGACCATATTCGGCTGCCCTTCCAGCTGGCACCTCAAGGATATACAGAGCTGGAATATCATTACTAAATACCTCCAATTCCTGATCAAGAGAGGTTGGAGCCTTAGCCCCTTCAACCACCTCTACAACCTTCCCGTTTTCATCAAACCAGATAATATCCAGATCATATTTCATCCCTTTCATCCAGATTGCCCATCTGTCTGATTCGGGGAATACAAACAACATTCCTCTACCTTCTGGCAACAATTCTGTACCAGATAAGCCTTGTTGTCTTTCTGCTTCAGTTTCTGCTACATCTGCAGCGATCACTCTTCCGTTTGGCATTACCAATGAAGCTACCTGAACCTGCATCAAAGCTCTATGTTCATCTTCGTCAAAACCCTTCAGGCCTTGTGCATCTTGCATCTCACCTGCCACTAATTGTCTGTTAGCCACATGGTCATTATATTCTGGTGCCTGCTTAGCGATACCATAAGCTACTACCAACACCATCACAAAAAAGCCGAGTACCAGATTTGAAATCAATCTATTTACCATATCTATCCTTGTTTAGTCACCCTCAACTTTACCACATTCCCATTTAATTGGGTTTCTTTTTCTTCTATGCCAGTAGTCTTTACCACTTCCACTGCTAAGGTTTCATTCGCAATGTAATCCTTAAAGGTAAAGAATGCTTTTTCTACATCCTCAGCATCTGATTCCCATTCCAACTTAATCCGATCTGCTACCTCTAAGCCAGAATTCTTTCTAGTAATCTGAATACTACGAACCAACTCTCGCATTACTCCTTCAATTCTTAACTCTTCTGAAATATCTGTATTTAGAGTTTCTTCAGCTCCACCCAAGATTACTTCCTTCACGTTGAGTTCTTCTTTTAGGATCTCAAGTAACCCTGCATCCATTTCTGTTTGCTTTACAATGAAACTAGCAAGTGGCTGACGGACCTTAATCCCTGCTTGTTCACGTAAGTTCAAACCTAGCTCTACCAAATC
>JAWKSK010000007.1:0-30737 GCA_041389145.1 Patescibacteria group bacterium
GGGACTGATTGTGGGATATAACCCAACCCCATTATTAGATGGGCTATTTTGGGGAATCCAATTTGCCTTAATTGGAGGTACTGCTTATTGGCTGTACGAGCACAACAAGCAGTGGGGATTGTTTGCTTTTATCCTGTTGTCCATTATCCTGCTGGGGATGGGACCAATGGAATAGTTGTTGATAGAAAAGTTAGCTCCCAGAGCTATTTTTCTTGACGTATTCTTCAATTTAAGATATGTTATCTCCATCAATCTGAAGGAGTAATTCAGTGAGTGTTATAGTAACGGTCTTGACCTTTGATAACGTTGAGGACAATCAGTACCCCGACATCGATCAGAAAGAGGAAGTGTTGAATAACTTCCTGGCACGAATTGATTTTGTCGCCATATCGGAAGTCGTCGTCAGAACGTATTCAGATGGTCGCCAGAATGAACAGGTGCATGTAACTATCGTCCACAAGGATAATAGCTCCTACGCAGACGACTGGCAGAGTACGGAAGGTTAAACTTCTACCAATGATGAGGGATGACCTCTGTCCTGCTTAAATCGTGATACCCTCGGAATTTTCCGAGGGTATTTTTACTGTTACAACTGCTAATTTTTTGCTATACTACAGGGGTGGTTAAGGGATTAACCTGTTCCCCTATTGGTGCTTAATGTAGTGGGGGATTACCGACTTTTGATATGGAAAGTACTGACAATAATCAAGGAAAAGTAGAGCTTCGGAATATCGAAGCGGAAATGCAACAATCATATTTGGACTATGCCATGAGCGTTATCGTCGCTCGTGCTTTGCCAGATGTAAGAGACGGATTGAAGCCAGTTCATCGAAGAATTATTTATTCGATGGGTCAGTCTGGGTTGCGTCACAATGTGAAGTATCGTAAAAGCGCTGAGGTTATCGGTGCGGTCTTGGGTTTCTACCATCCACACGGTGATAGTGCGGTTTATGATGCGATGGTGCGTTTGGCTCAGGATTGGAACATGCGCTACCCCTTGATTGATGGTCAGGGAAACTTTGGTTCGATCGATGGAGACCCGGCTGCTGCAATGCGTTACACCGAGTCTCGAATGAAGGAGATTGCAGAAGAAATCCTGTCTGACATTGAAAAAGACACGGTTGACTTCATGGACAACTACTCCAATACCTTAAAAGAACCAAAGGTATTGCCTGCTAAGGTTCCACAGTTGCTTTTAAACGGTACCGTGGGTATTGCGGTAGGTATGGCTACCAACATTCCGCCTCATAACTTAGGGGAATTGGTGGGAGCTATTAATTTGTTGATCGATAAGCCAGAAGCCTCATTAGATGAGGTAATGGAATATGTAAAGGGACCAGACTTCCCAACTGGTGGTATTATTTTTAATCCAAAAGCAATCAAGGAAGCCTATTCCACTGGTAAGGGTGGAATTGTGATGCGTGCAGTGCTTCAGAAATTGTAGAAACCAAGAATGGTAGCCATCAAATTGTAGTAGCTGGGCTTCCATACCAGGTCAACAAAGCTACCCTGGTAGAAAAGATTGCCATGTTGGTAAAGGAAAAGAAGTTGATTGGGATTGCTGATCTTCGTGATGAATCTGACCGTGATGGTATCAGAATTGCAGTTGATTTAAAGAAGGATGCTTATCCAAAGAAGCTGTTGAATCAGCTGTTAAGCTAACCCCAATGCAGTCTACTTTCCATGTGAACCTATTGGCATTGGCAGATGGAATCGAGCCTAAGGTGATGAGCCTGATTGATATGCTGACTCATTTCATTGCTCATCGTCGGGTAAGTGGTCCGTCGTAGAACTGAATTTGAATTAAAGCGAGCAGAAGAAAGACTGCATATCTTAGAAGGGTTAAAGATTGCCCTGGATAACTTGGATGCAGTTATTAAGACGATTAGAGCATCGGAAACTAAGGAAGAAGCCAGTCTTAACTTGCAGAAGAAGTTCAAGCTTTCCGACCTTCAGGCAGGTGCCATTTTGGAAATGAGATTGCAGGCCTTAGCTGGTTTGGAACGTGAAGAAAGTAGAGGATGAATACAACGAAAAGGTTAAGTTCATCAATGAGTTAAAGGCAATCTTGGCTGATCCAAAGAAAATAGATCAGGTAGTTAAGGATGAAAATAACTACATTTTAGATAAGTATGGTGATGAAAGAAGAAGCGAGTCAGCAACCGAGCTGTTGGGGACTTTAATGACATGGATCTGATTCCTAATGAAAGAGTAGTAGTCACTATGACTACTGGTAACTACGATTAAGCGTCAGCAGATTAATGAATACAGAACTCAGAGACAGGGTGGTAAGGTGTAGTGGAATGACCACTAAGGAAAATCAGATTGCGGTTATTCAGGTGGCCAAAAACCATGACGATATCTTATTCTTCACCAATAGAGGACAGTATTTAGACAGAAGGTATTTGAAATCCCACAGGCATCTAGAATTGCTAAGGGTACTGCTGCTGTGAATGTGGTTCAGTTAGCACCAGAAGAGAAGATTACTGCCTTGTTGGTAATGTCTGATGGTAATCCTGAAGGAGATTTAGTTATGATTACCAGAAGAGGAGTAATTAAAAAGACTCAGGTATCTGCTTACGCCAATATCAGAAGCAATGGATTAATTGCTATCAAGTTAGACGATGGTGATGAATTGGGCTGGGTAAGACGTTCTAGCAAGGGTGATGAAGTCATGATTGTGACACGTGAAGGTCAGTCGATTCGTTTTGATGAAGATGATGCTAGATTGTTGGGTCGTTCTACCAGAGGTGTACGTGGTATTAAGTTACGCTCATCTGATGTGGTAATTGGAGCTGATGTGATCAAGAAGGGTAGAACCTATGGTCTACTAGTAGTATCTGAAAATGGACTTGGAAAGCAGACCTTAGTTTCTCAATACACCTTGCAACACAGAGGTGGGGTAGGAATTAAGACCATGAGTGTTACCAGTAAGACTGGTAAGTTGGTTGGTGCTAAGTTGGTAGAACGTGGTATTGATGCCGAAATGATTATCACCTCTAAGAGTGGTCAGATTATTAGACTGCCATTGAAGGGAATCCCAACCTTAGGCCGTGCTACTCAGGGGGTTAAGGTGATGAGCATGAAAGCAGGTAGTGATAAGGTAGCCTCCTTTACTGTCTTGTTGATGGAAGAAGAGGATGGTTCTGTATCCAACCCTAACGAAGACCTTCCAGAAGGAGAAGTTCCAGAACTTGAACCGGTAGATGTATTGGCTGGTGATGAAGAAATGGAAGCTGAAGTAGCTATAAATGTAGCTAGTCGTAAAGAAAAGAAAACTGAAGCTAAAGCCAAGAAGGCACCGGCTAAGAAAGAGGTAAAGAATCCAGCTGCCAAGAAAGAACCAGCAAAGAAAGCTCCAGCTAAGGCTAAGCCTGTGGCTAAGAAACCAGCTGATAAAGCAAAGACTAGCGCTAAACCTGCAAAGAAGGTAGAATTCCAGAAGAAATCCTTGAAGAGTACTGCAAAAGGATTCACCAAGCGTAAACTGAAATAGATGTCATTCTTAAATATCTTCAAAATATCTTATTACTTTGATAGCTATTCGCTATCTACTTTCCCAGGATTTTGGGCAATCTTGGTAATCACTGTGATTGCTTTGGGAGCCAGCGTCTGGTTGAAGGTTAAATCAGATAAGTGGTCCTACGTAAGACGGGAAATTACAGCTCGAATTACTGGCCCTATTTTCCTGGTATCATGGCTCAACTTATTGTGGCTTTTCTTCCGTTATGAAGGAGTAGTCATCCTGTCCTGGAGACTGTGGCCAGCCTTGATGATTGGTTTCTTGATCTATTCTGGGGTAATGCTCTGGCGTTGGATTAAGATTGAACTGCCTAAAAAGCAGGCTAAGCGGGAGACTAATGCTGATACCAAACAGCATTATCTGAGACGGTTTAAAAACCAGTCTAAGAAAAAATAGACTGGAGGCTAAAAAAGTGCCGAAATCAGCTTGACTTTACCAAGCTGGTGTGGCTATAGTAACTATTGTTATGACAACACATACCATTAATGAACAAAAATCACCTTTTGCTGCATACCTGGATAAGGATGCAAATAGTACTAAGGTGTATCAAGAGGGGGAACTTGTTACCGGCACAGTAGTTGCCGTTACAAAGCATCGTATCTGGGTAGATATCGATGACGGTAAGTTCGTAGGAATTATTAGTAACCGTGAGCTTGCAGAAGAAGGCATTGTGGCTCCTGACTATCAGCCAGGGGATCCGGTAACTGCTTCTGTCTTGCTGCCAGAGAATGATGAAGGATTTATGATCCTGAGTCTTCGTGATGCCTTAGAAAATCAGGGCTGGAAGTCACTCTATGAAAGGAAAGAGAAGGACGATGTCTTCGAGGTAAAGGTAGCAGAAGCTAACCGCGGTGGGTTGATTGTGGAAGCAGAGGGTCTTCGCGGATTCTTACCAGTTTCCCAGTTAGCTCCAGAAAACTACCCTCGGGTAGGTAAAGATAAAGAAGAAATTTTGAGCCGATTGGCTAAGTTCGAAGGCGAAATGATTGAGGTGAAGATTCTTGATTTGGACAAGCAAACCAACAAGTTGATCTTCTCTGAAAGAATCGCCAAGAAGGGTGAATTCGATGAACTCGTATCTGACATGAAGGTAGGCGATATCTTAGAAGGTAACGTCTCTGGAGTGGTAGATTTCGGTATCTTTGTTTCCCTTGGTAAGTTAGAAGGATTGGTGCACATCTCAGAAATTAGCTGGGACAAGGTAGACCATCCAAGTAACTTTGCTAAGGTAGGAGACAGGGTAAAGGTTCAGGTCATCGGAATTGAAGATGACAAGATTTCCCTTTCTATTAAGAGACTAGTAGAAGATCCTTGGTTGTCTGTAATTAAGGACTTTGCTGTTGGTCAGGTGATTGAAGGAACAGTTACTCAAATTATGCCATTTGGTGTGTTTGTGAAGGTGGCAGGTGATGTAGATGGATTAATCCATATCTCAGAACTCTCCCATGATCACGTAACTGACCCTGCTACTGTGGTAAAGGTTGGCGAAAAGGTATCCGTTAAGGTAATTGATTTGGGTGCCGATAGTCACCGTTTGGGTTTGAGCTTAAAGGCTACCCAAACCCCTAAGGTAGTAGAAGGTGAAACAGCTAAAACTGAAACTACTTCTGATCTAGCAGACTTAGGATTAACTGATTCATTGGTTAAGAAGCTAAATGAAGCAGGGATTAACTCCAAAGCTGATTTAGAAGGAAAAACAGAAGCTGAACTAGTAGATTTACCAGGTATTGGTGAAGCAACCGCAAAAAAGATCGTAGAAGCTATGGGTAAGTAAGGGAACTAGTTTAGGTTTATTGGTTTATCCAATGCTTATAACGGTTCCCGCTTCCGGGAACCGTTTAGTTATTAAATTATGAACGAAGAAAAGAAAACAATTCAATTACCTTCGATTATGACAGTGAAAGATCTGGCAGACTCTTTGAAGGTGCCAGTGACACAGGTGATTAAACAGTTGCTGTCTAATGGAATCTTGGCTTCGATCAATGATAACGTCGATTTTGAAACAGCTGCAGTAGTAGCCTATGACTTAGGCTATGAAGCCCAAGCAGATGCTTCGGTGGAAAAGGATAAGGAAGATGAGATAGAAGCGGTTAAAGCAGCAGCTGTAGCTTCTAAGAATGCAGTAGAACGTGCACCAATCGTTACCATTATGGGACATGTAGACCATGGTAAGACAAGTTTGTTGGACTACATTAGGAAATCTCGAGTAGCAGCCGGTGAAAGTGGTGGAATTACCCAACATATGGGTGCCTACCAGGCAGAACATAATGGAAGGTTAATTACCTTCTTGGATACTCCAGGACATGAAGCATTTAGTGCGATTCGAGCCCAGGGTGCAAGAGTTACTGACGTGGTTGTAATTGTGGTGGCAGCAGATGAAGGAATCAAGCCACAGACCATTGAAGCAATTGAACTGACCAGAGCTGCTAACGTGCCATTTGTAGTAGCAGTGACCAAGATTGATAAGCCGGAGGCTAACATGCAGAGGGTAAAGCAGGAGTTAGCTGCTCAGAACATTATCACAGAAGAATGGGGTGGTAAGGATGTATTGGTAGGTGTCTCTTCCGTATCTGGACAGGGGGTAGATGATTTATTGGAAATGATTTTGCTAACTGCTGACTTACAGGAGTTAAAGGCAGATGCAGAAGGGTTGGCTACTGGAATTATGATTGAGGTAAAGCATGATCCAAAGGTGGGTAACACCGGTACCTTGTTAATTCAGAATGGACTTCTGAAGGTAGGGGATCCATTCGTTTTGGGTCTAAACTTTGGAAAGATTAGATCAATGGAGGACTATCACGGAAAGAGATTAAAGGAAGCAGGTCCTTCTACGCCGGTTAAGATTGCTGGGTTTACAGGTAATCCTCAGGCAGGTGAAATCTTGCAGGTAACAGAAAGTGATAAAGCGGCTCGTGATTTAGCTGCATCTAAGGCCAAGCGTGCTACCTCTAGACGTATTGCGGTATCCGATTCGGATTTGTCTCGGTTGACTGCTCAGATTAAGGCAGCACATTCATCCAATTTGAATATTATTTTAAAGGCTGACGTACAAGGTTCTTTGGAAGCAATTAAGAACCAGTTGGCTAAGATTAAGACAGATAAGGGTGCGATTAGGATTGTGAGCGAAGGTCTTGGTAACATTACCGAATCTGATGTATTAGGAGCTGCTGGTAGAAGGCTTTCGTAATTGGATTTAAGGTTTCTCCTACGGCGCCAGCGGTAACTACTGCCAAGAAGGATGATGTGAAGATTCTTACCTACGATATCATCTACGAACTTACAGATGACTTGTCCAAGATTTTATTGGATTCAATTGAACCAGATAGGGTAGAAGTATCTCAGGGTAAAGCTAATGTATTAAAAATCTTTAAGGTAGATAAAGCAGATCAGATTATCGGAATGAAGGTGGTATCCGGTGAAGCCCAGGTGGGTAATACGGTTAGATTCTTTAGAGATGGTGAACAGATTGCTGAAGGTACTGTAAAGCTAATCAAACACCTTACCAACGAAGTTCGTCAGGCATCTGCTGGTACTGAATATGGTTTCTTGGTGGCAACTTCTAATAAGGATATTCAGGAAGATGACGTGGCTGAGTTTGTTCGCATTGATATGCGCAAAGCCAGTCTGAAAGTAGAATAGGATGAAGCTAATTCTGATTAACGGTCTACCTGGTTCAGGAAAAACCACCTTAATTCATGAACTCTCGAAGAGGATTGGAGTATTGGGAATTGCGAGAGATGAGTTGAAGGAGATTGGTTACGATATCTTAGGGCATAAGGATCATGATGTAGCTTGGTCTAAACAGTTAGGGCTGATGACTCTTTTGATGATGCATAAGGTGGCTAAGAATTCCTTTGAGGCAGGTTCTGATCTGCTTCTAGAGACTAATTTTAATCCGAACTTTGCACATCAAGAGATTGTAGATTTAATTGCTGGTCAGGATGTTGATGTATATGAATTATTCTGCAAAGTTGACCCTGTACTTGCAAAACAAAGATTTGTAGACCGACTTGAGTCTGGCAATAGGCATATTGGCCATCGGGAGCATACATTGGGGGTTAAGGACTCAACATTTGTAGAGGGAAGCAATGGATCGGTTCCGGTAGGGGTTGGGAAGTTGTTAGAGGTAGATACCTCAAAACCTATAACCGAGTTAGAATGGGAAAAGATAATTAACTTTTTGGATGCGAAACAAAGATAAAGAGCCTAGTGTAAAACAAAGACAGGTGGCATCAATGCTGCAAGCATCCGTGTCACGGTTTTTTATCGAACACTCCAAGGACTGGGGAATTGGCTCAATGATTTTGGTAGATGATGTATTCGTACCAACTGATTTAAAGTCAGCTCAGATTTGGATTAGCTTTAGTCCTCGTTCTGAAAAGATGGAAGCTACTTGGTTTGAAAGAATAACCAAGAATCAAAAAGAATTGGATAGTTATTTGTATAAGAATGTGGAGATGAGAAGGATTCCAAAGCTGAGCCTAAAGCTTTCTGATCCTGATAAGACATTTAAACTTTTCGATATTTTTGGTACTCTTGGTGGTCATGAAAACCAAAGCAACTCAGATTTTAACGACCCTACAGAAGAGTAAGAAAATACTGCTAGTTGCCCATACAAGACCCGATGGTGATGCCGTGGGGAGTATTTTGGCGTTGGGGTTGGTGTTAGAGGGAATGGGGCTAGAAGTAGAGATGGCGGTTGATGGAGTGCTACCGGTTGTGGCGGCTGCATTACCTTCAGGATATAAGATTCGTGATTCGTTTTGGCCGGAAGGAATAGACACTGCAGTGATATTGGATTGTGGTGGTTGGAAACGTACAGGTTTTTTTGAAACGGATGAACTGAATATCAACTGGCCAGAGAATGTGATTGTGATAGATCATCACGAGATTCAGAACACAACTCCCGGTATTCATTTAATAGAACCCGAGCTGTCTTCCACGGCAGAACTTCTATTTTTGCTATTTAAGGAATGGGATGTTTCGATATCGTCAGAAATTGCTACCTGTTTGCTGGCTGGTATGGCATATGATACTTCGTTTTTTAAGCACTCTAATACTAGTAAGCAAACAATGGAGATTGGGGCGAGGCTGATGGATGCAGGAGCAGACCTGTCTAAGATAGTGGAGTCGAGTCCGGGTGTGCTGTCGGCACAAGGGCTGAGGTTGTGGGGGAGAGTGCTATCCCGAATGCAGTATCATCCACAGTGGGGACTGGTGTTGTCGTTAGTGTCCCTTAAGGACTTAGCTGAGACCGGAGCTACTAATAACGACATAGATGGCTTGGTGGGCCTGATGAACAGTGTGAGCGGATTAAGATAGCAATGTTGGTAACAGAAATTGCTCCTGGGAAATATAAGACCAGCGGAGGACTGAGAGTGAAGAGATAGATGTAGCCAATATCGCTGCCCCTATTTGGGGAGGAGGCATAAGAAAGCGGCTGGATTTACCCTTTCGGTATAATAAAAAAACCCGCTCTAGGAGCGGAAAAAGTATTGACTGAGACCGGATTTTTTGATATACTGTATATGTAATTGAGAGTAGCTGGATGGATAGATATATTTTATTGGTTTTTTATATCTATCTGTCCACCGGCTCTCAATTTTTTATTAGAGAGTTTCAAGTGCTTTAGCAGCAGCATTCATCTCTGCTTCACGCTTGGAGCTGCCTTCACCTGAAGCAATTAGCTGATCACCAACATAGACGCCAACGGTAAAGTGGCGATCGTGATCTGGGCCAGTGAGTTTTTCGGTTTTGTAGTGAGGGGTGATACCTTCACGTTCCTGGATTTTCTCCTGGAAGCTAGATTTGGCATCGATATGGCTTTCTTCTTCAATAATCTGTTCTAGTTTAGGAAGCAGGAATTTGTTGAGGAATTTTTCTACTGCTTCTAATCCTAGATCTAAAAAGAGAGCACCAATAAAGGCCTCTGTGGCATTGGAAAGAATTACTGCCTTTGCCTTGCCAGTGTTTCTGGATTCACCCTTAGAGAGACGGAGATAGTTTTCAAACGCTAACTCTTCTCCAATTATGCTTAAAGTATTGCGACGGACTAGGGCAGCTCGAAGGTTAGTTAGTTCACCTTCGGCTTTATTGGGAAATTTTTCAAATAAGAAATGGGTAACGATAAGTTCAACAACAGCGTCACCAAGAAATTCTAATCTTTCATTGTGACCGGGAGCATCGTCATGTTCATTGAGATATGAACGATGAGTAAAAGCCTTCTCATAGAGAGCTTCGTTTTTAAATTTAAGGCCAGTGAGTTTAGAGAGAGGGGAAAGATCCATTACTGTTCTTGTTTGGCTTCTTCTTTTTGCTTGCGTTTGTCCTCGGAAGGGTCGTACTTATCTGAATTTCTAAAGACAGTACCCAATACTCCGTTTACAAACTTGCTGGAGTTTTCTCCACCAAATTGCTTGGCGAGTTCAACAGCTTCGTTGATTACAGCTTTAGGGGGAACTTCGTTATCGAAAAGGAGTTCAAAAATAGCCAATCTCATGATGCTCAAATCTACTTGAGCAATCTGGGGAATTGGCCATTCTGGCGCAGAGACGGTAATTACTTGGTCAATCTGTTCCATATGGGAAGGAATGTTTTTGACAATCTTCCAGATGAATTCCAGATTGTTTTCTTCAAATTCATGTTCGCCCAAGTGACGTTCCATCACCTGATCAAGGGTGGTATCGTCACGTTGCTGCCACTCGTAGAGTGACTGCATGATTAAGATTCTTGCGAAATGTCGATTTGAAGCCATAGTGCAATTGAGTTTAACTAACTCTAGTGTATCCGAAATTATTTATCGGAGTCAGTCTTTTTCTCAGTCTTGTCTGCTTTCTTAGCAGTGGACTTTGGTTTTGTAGTGGTCTTTTTAGCCCTGGTTTCGGTCTTCTTGTCAGCTTTCTTAGGAGCTGGCTTTGGTTTGGTGGTCTGAGAGACTAAGCTCTTACGGTCTACACCAGTAGCTCTAACTAAGTCCTTATCTGTTGCAGATAGGGAATCGAAGTACTTTCTAAAACGGTGAGGAAGGCTAAGTCCTGGGAACTTCTTGGACTGAACTAGATCTGTAAATTCAGCTCTGTTATGAGCTCTTCTAGTGCGTCCTTTGACTTTACTAATCTTTTTCTTCGGTTCTGCGGCCATTTGTGTATATTTCTAAAGCTGTTATTTCAGGCTGTATTATATGTGTAAATTCTAGTTTTGACAAGTCTGGAAGCGATTTTTAGATTGACAGATAGGGAGGGGTGTGGTTAATTGGGTGTACAACATATCAGGTTAACTAGATACGCGTTTGTTAGTACTAAGACTATCACGAACCGGACGTCGCAATCAGCCTAAGTACAGACTGATGGTGGCAGAAAACTCCAGCAAGCTTAAAGGTAAGTTTGTGGAGATTGTTGGTCATTATTTACCAACTAGTCCAAATAAAGAATTTGTTTTCGATAAGGAAGCAGTTACCAAGTGGTTATCCCAGGGTGTGCAGCCTTCTAACACAGTAGCAAAGCTGTTAAATGCTAACGGTTTTGACTTACCTGTGCATCAGAATGCTCCACGTAAGCCTCGGAAAGAACCTAAGGAAGAGCCAAAGGCAGCCCCAGCTCCAGCCGCTGAAGAAGCACCAGCTGAAGCACCTGCCGAAGAAGCTCCTGCAGAGGCTAGTGAAGCCCCAGCAGAAGAAGCAGCTCCAGAAGCACCTGCTGAAGAAACTCCAGCTGAAGAAGAAAAGCCAGCAGAGACTGTGGAAGATGAGAGCGCAGCCTAGTATAATAGGTTTGACATATCTTTATAACTGTTGAGGTTGCTATGAACCAAGAGCATGATAAGGAGTTTGTAGAATACGTAGTAAGGGCAATTGTCGATAACCCAGATAAAGTAGTAGTAAGCCGTAAGGTAGATGAAATGGGTGTTCTGCTGGAACTCGGTGTAGATCCATCAGATATGGGTAAGATCATTGGTAAAGATGGTCGGACTGCAAAGGCAATTAGAACTTTGTTACGTGTGTTGGGGGCCCAAAGCCAAGCTCGCATTAATCTCAAGATTATGGAGCCAGAAGGTGGCATGAGAAGTCCTGAAGCTGCAATGGAAACTCCAGTAATGGCAGATATGCCAGAAACAACCAGTATGGATGACTTGAGAGAAATCTCTGAGGAATAAGTACTAAAAAGAAGATGAAGACACCACTCGAAAGGGTGGTGTTTTTATATCAAAAGTGTTGACTGAGAAAGGGATATTGATTAATATGTTGACGCTTACCTCTGCTCCCCTGCGGCTGCCGCTAGCAAACAGCTGGCCTGCCGGCCTTGCAGTGTGGCTAATATGCCAAGCAGAAGGTGGACCTTCACACTCCATAATTCTTGTATCCACGGATTGGACGTTGCGAGATTCGTCTGATTCAGGGTGTTGATAACCTTAGGTGCTTTGCAGAGTACAATTGGTTTGTTGTTATCGAGCAATTGCGGGCCCCACGTATCTCCTCAGATCTTGTTCGATGGTTGCGCGGACCCGAAGGTGTCCGCATCTCTGCCGTTGTGTTCGTCAGCACGCTACTATATGGCAGATCTGCACCAGCAAACCTATTCGGAATACAAGAATATGGAACGGGTCGGGCACCACACGGTGTTCGACCCTCTTTTTTTGTTAAAATCTAAATATGAAGTTCAAAGTAATTACAATTTTCCCCCAATTAGTAGAAGACTACTTTAAAGAAGGGATTTTAGGCAGGGCATTGAAGCAGAAGCAGATAGGGTTGCAGACTGTTAATCCTCGCCAATTTACAACTGACCCACATCAGAAAGTGGATGATATGCCATATGGTGGTGGGGCAGGTTTGGTAATGAAGATTGAACCAATTGTGAAGGCAATAAACTCGGTTACCAAGAAGGATGCAAAAAGAAGGATCATCATGATGGATCCAAGAGGGAAGCGGTTTACCCAGAAAGAAGCTAAGAGATTAGCTAAATATGATGAACTAATCTTTGTATCTGGAAGATATGAAGGAATTGATGAACGAATTAAATTCTATATCGATGAAAAGATATCGATAGGGGATTTTGTGCTAATGGGAGGGGAGTTGCCTGCAGTTACTATTATGGAAGCTGTGGCTAGATTAATTCCGGGAGTATTACATCATCCGGATTCTGCTAAGTATGAAAGTTTTTCTGATGGAGATAACTTAGAACATCCACAATATACTAGACCGGAAGTATTTGAGGGACATCGAGTACCAAAGGTGCTTTTGTCTGGTCATCATGGAAAAGTGGATGAGTGGAGAAAGAAAAGCGAAAAAAGAGTCAATTAGATTGACTGGTGGATGGAAAAAGATTAGTTTGAACCTGACTATTTATTAGTCAGGTGTTCTTTAATACAACTCAAGGGGTATGAGATGGCTTCATGGTTAGAAGAACTCGCTAACCGTCAGGTTAACGATCCAAAACGTAATCCTGTGATTGCGTTCATGTTATTCTGTTTGTTTGTTTCAGTGGTTGGGGTCTACTTGATTCCAATGCTGATGACAAATCATAGTGCGAGAAAGTTGGCTGAGAAAGTAGAAATTGCTCAGTTGACTCACTATGTAAAGCATTCTTGCTTTGCTTCGCTGAAAGAGCTCCAATCATCAGGAGAGCTGGATGAGACGGCCAAAGTAATCGAATTAACGGTAAAAGAACCTGATGGTCTCGAATACCTTGCGCAACAGATGGTCGTCGATGACCTTAAGGTTATCATGTGGATTCCAATCGGTGGTCAATCATACGTTGGTTCAGTGGAAACGGTTTATGGTTCAGAGTCAATCTCAGGAGACGCTTCTGAGTTCTCTGGACCTGGTATTTTTGATGCAGATCATGCTCCAGGAGGTGGAGATGGATACAATGCAGTACGGAAACCTCGATGACAAGGCGTCTGATAAGTTGAAGGACGACCAAATCGCAAGGAAGCTTGCGACTGGTTGTCGGAAGCTGATTCAGATGTTCCAGGATGGAATGATTCCTGAATCCGACATGCGGTCAATCAACTACATGGTGGACAACCTGGTGCAACCAGATCGGAACCTCGTTTTCAATATCGGAGAGGTTGTCGAAGTGCATCCAGGCACCAATACTGCCGTCGCCATACCTAGTCGAGTTCGGATTCCTCTTCGACGCAAGGAATATCAGGTGCTTCAGGTACTTGTATTTCATGAGGGTAGAATGATTTCCAAGGAGCAACTGTACCAGCTGGTATGGGATGGAGTTCCAACTAGGTCAAGTATTAGGCTACTTTATACCACTCTGAATGGTCTGAAGAAGAAACTTGCTCACGCCGCGGGCAAGAGCGTAGTCTCTAGATCGAAGAGTGGTTACTATTGCCTTGAGTTGCCGGTTGAAGTCGTCCGTAATGTCTAATGCCCCCGAAAGGGGGCTTTCCTTTATTTAGAATATTCAACTAGAATGAAGTGATGGGTAATAAGTTAAAGATTGAATCACAATTTAAGCCAGCCGGAGATCAACCAAAAGCTATTAAAGGATTGGTTGAGGGTTTGAATAAAGGATATCGGGACCAGACTCTTTTAGGGGTTACTGGTAGTGGTAAGACTTTTACGATGGCTAATGTGATTGAGAAAATCCAAAAGCCTACTTTAATCATTGCTCACAACAAAACCCTGGCTGCACAGTTGGCGCAGGAGTTTAGAGATTTCTTTCCAAATAATGCGGTGCATTATTTCGTGTCATATTACGACTACTATCAGCCAGAGGCATATATTCCAAGAACCGATACCTACATTGCTAAGGATTCATCGATTAATGATGAGATTGATAGGTTAAGAAATGCAGCCACAGAAGCATTGCTGACTAGAAAGGATGTAATCATTGTGGCATCTGTGTCTTGTATCTATGGTTTGGGAAATCCAGTTGAATACGAAAATCTAAGTATTGATTTGGAGGTGGGGAATGATTACAAGCGAGAGAAGCTGTTATTACAACTTACCAATATCCAATATGAAAGAAATGATGTGAACTTCACTAGAGGTACTTAGGGTAGCTGGTGAAGTTGTAGATATTTTCCTGCCTATGCAGAGTTTGCATACCGATTCCAATTCTTTGGAGATACTTTAGAAAAGATTAAGAAAATAGATTATTTAACCGCTGAGGTATTAGCGGAGCCAAAGAGCATGATATTTCCTGCCAAACACTTTGTAACTACTGCCGATACGATTAAGGATGGTTGTGCATATTAAGAAGGATTTGGAGATTAGACTAACAGAGCTAAAAGCTAATAATAAATTATTGGAAGCTCAAAGGTTGGAACAAAGAACTAATTACGATTTGGAGATGTTGGAAACCGTAGGCTATGTATCCGGAATTGAAAAAACTATTCTAGGTATTTTGATAAAGACCGGCTGGAAGTCCACCGGCTACTTTGATGCATTATTTTCCAGATGATTTTTTGATGTTTATTGATGAATCTCATATGACATTGCCTCAGATTAGAGGTGAACGTATAACGGGGATAGGCTAGAAAAGAAACATTGGTAGAACATGGTTTTAGACTACCAAGTGCTTTTGACAACAGACCATTAAGAGGTGAAGAGTTTGAAAAGTTAGTGCATCAGGTGGTGTATGTATCTGCTACTCCATCACCAGAAGAGATTAAACGGAGTAAACAGGTAGTAGAACAGATTGGTGAGACCTACTGGTTTGATTGATCCAGAAATTGAGATTCGACCAATCGAAGGACAGGTAGATGATTTAATGGAGGAAATCCAAAAAACGATTGGTAAGGGACAGCGCATTGGTGACTACACTTACTAAAAAAATGGCAGAGGATCTGACGGCTTTCTTACAAGAAGCAGATATTAAGGTGCAGTATATATTCATTCAGATGTAGATACGTTAGACCGAATAGATATTCTTAGAGATCTGCGACTGGGTAAATACGATGTGTTGGTAGGAACAACTTGCTGCGTGAAGGTTTTGGATTTGCCAGAAGTTTCACTAGTAGCAATTTTAGATGCAGATAAAGAAGGTTTCTTACGTTCAGATACCGCATGTATTCAAACCTTCGGAAATAGCTGCTCGTCATTTAGAAGGTCATGTAATTATGTATGCAGATAAAATTACTGGCTCCATGAAACGAGCAATGGATGAGTCAGAACGTAGACGCAAGAAACAGATTGAATTCAACAAGAAGAATAATATTACTCCAACTTCAGTATCAAAGGGTATTAAGGATATTAGAGAGCGAGAAGAAAGCGAGGGGGTGCCAGCTAAGGATAATATTGCTAAGTTTGTAAAACAGGCTAAGAAAGAAGAGGTAATAGAGCTGATTAAGAGACTTGAAGACGAAATGGATTTGGCTGCCAAGAACCTAGAGTTTGAAAAAGCAGCTGATTTGAGAGACCGTGTCGCACAACTTAAAGAGGAAATTTAGGTAAATTTGGAATAGGGGGTATTCCGGTCTCTGTTTCTATCTAATTAGCATGCTATCGCCATAGCTTAGGAATCCGTAGTTATGTTCGACGGCATTTTTATATGCATTAAATAAATTATCTTTACCAGCAAATGCAGCAGCTAACATGAGGACTGTTGATTTGGGCGCATGGAAGTTGGTGATCAAGCAATCAACTACTTTGAACTGATATCCAGGATAGATGAAAATGTCTGCCTCTCCCCTGCTATCCTGGATTTCTGGGGTGGATAAAATATTATGATGTGAATATTCCAGTGCTCTAGTAACAGTGGTTCCAAGGGCAATTATTTTATTACCATGTTGTTTAGCCGTTCTAATTTTGGTAATTGTTTCTGCAGGAATAGAGAAATATTCCTGGTGCATATGATGATCTGTGAGATCATCAGTGCGAATTGGAGCGAATGTTCCAAGACCAACATGTAAGGTAAGGGGAGCAATAATTATGCCTTTGGCATGAATCTTGTCCATGAGTTCTGCTGTCATGTTCAGAGAGGCGGTGGGAGCGGCCACAGAGCCATTGTGTTCTGCAAATACGGTTTGGTACCTGGATTCATCCTCGGAAGTGGCTTCTCGCTTTAAATATGGGGGCAGTGGAACTGAACCAAAGTCTTGTGCTAGCTGATCTAAATCATGACTGGATTTAATGGTGGCGGTTCCGTCGTTACTAAGAGAGGTAATGGTGATTGTGGCAGGTCCAACTGTTAAGGTTTTATTGGTTTGTAGATTTCCACGATAGATGATGGTGTGGTGAAAATGATCATCTGTTTCACTGTGTTTCTCTAATAAAAAGATTTCAGTTGGTTTGTGATTATTATCTAAGGCAATGAGTCTGGCCTTAATAACTTTGGTGTTGTTGATAACTAATACATCACCTGGATTTAGGTAATCGATAATATCTGAATAGTTTTTGTGCTCTATATCACCAGTATTTTTATCCAACACTAAAAGCTTGCTTGCACCTCTAACTTGAGGTGGGTGCTTAGCAATTAGTTCTGGGGGTAGACTGTAGTTGTAGTCGGAGAGTTTCATATAAAAGATAAAGAGGGGCCGAAGCCCCTCAAGGTAGCAAATCCAGATCAGGGACAATAACTACCGACAGCAGTGTATCAGCCTCTAATTATGTAGTCTAGGACTTCTTTCTTGTGGTTTTCTTGGTAGGGGTGAGAGTAGACCATTCTTTAAGAACGATGTAAATCATGGTGGTCATAGGGACTGCAAGCAGGATTCCCAAAAGACCCATTAATTTGGCACCGATTAAAAGAACGATAATGATGGTAACCGGATGTAGGCCAACTGTGCGTTGCATAACTTTTGGAACCAGGAATTTATTTTCTAGTTCCTGCACCAAGATGTAGAAGATGGCAACGATTAGAGCAGTGGTAGGCGAGAGGGAGAGTGCGATTAAGATAGCTGGAATAGCTGAAATGATAGGACCGATAATTGGAATTAGCTCTAATATACCGGCAAGAATGGCCAGGGTAAGAGCATAGGGGATATCCATAATGAGAAGACCGGTGTAGACCACGATACCAATCATGAGACCCAAGAAAAGCTGACCTCTAAACCAGGCACCTAGTCCCATTCCTACTTTATGGGCAATAGCTTGAATCTGATGCTTTTGTTGGATAGGTAAAAGGGCGATAAAGAATTTCTTTATCCCATCCTCATCTAAGAGGAGGTAGAGCGTAAGTACAAAAACAGTTAGGAGAGCGGTAAAGCCACCAATGAATCCGCGGGTGGTATCAAAGATATTGGAACTAAAGTTGTTTAAGAAATTAGCAACAGCATTGATGTTTTGTTGTGAACCACCAGCCAAATCATTGCTTCCAATGTTTGCAAGGTTGTTGGTGATTTCTGTGAAGTAGTTGAAATAGGTTGGGAGCTGATCTGCAAGTTGTTTCAACTGACCCACCATTGGAGGAATGATGAAGTAGATAACACCACCCAATAGTCCAATAACTAATAGATAGGTGGCACCGATGGTAACCCCACGAGGTATTTTTCTTTGTGCAAATCGATCAATTGCTGGATTAAGAGCTGCAGCAAGAATTATTGAAACGAAGACTATTGCGATAATGTCTCTGATGATAAACAAAAACCATAATGCAAGTAGCACCAGAATTACTCGGACAACACTAAGAATTGAGATATCAAGATTGTTAGATTTCATTAGGAGAAAGTTTTAGTGACTTAGTGTGACCTGATTCGGTTTCGATAAATTGAATGTTGATGGTTTGACCAGCTACTAGATTGTCTTTAGGAATACTGACAAACATTAACGGGTAGGCGATAACAGTAATTCCTGCTGAATCGGTGTAGTTGGGTTCTTGAATATGGTAGCGAATGTTGAGATTGCCTCCTTCATGGCGCACATCTTCTAATACCGCTTGATATCCAGGTGTGGGTTGAGGCAGGCCAATGAAGCTAAGTAGAGCATCTCGATTCCAGTTAATGTGAATATCCGTGTCAGGAAAGCGATTGGTTAGTTCTTGAGGAGTGTAAAAGATGCTGATTTGTTCGGAAAGTTTAGCATTGGTAATTTGTAAATCAGTTACGACTTGGCGAGCCGCGATAATTTTCCCCTCAGTGTTGTTGCGATAGTTGATTACCCCCAGGCTGAATGCCACTAGTAGGATGACAGCTAGCGTGACAATTGAGTCTTTTTTGACAATGCTAGATTGGCTCATCGTTAACATTATATGTATTCTAAAAAAGATATGGAAGTTTCAACCAAGATTGTAGAAATCAAATTGGGGGATCGGTTGTATCCAAAGATGCTGAGCGAAATCAATGATCCACCTAAGTCTCTGTTTTGCAGAGGCAATTTGGAACTGCTAAATCAGCCTATGACTGCCGTGATTGGAACTAGAAAACCAAGTGAATATGGAATGCAGATTGCAGAAAGGGTGAGTAAGCATATTTCACGTGGTGAGATAGTGGTAAGTGGAATGGCGTATGGAATTGATTCAATTGCTCATTTGGCATGTGTAGAGGAAGGGGGAAAAACAGTAGCAGTATTGGGAAGTGGTGTTGATGATAGTTCGATCTATCCACAGGCTCATGTAGGATTAGCAAACAGGATCATTGCTAGTGGGGGATTGGTGATATCGGAATATATACCTGGAAGTAAACCTTTAAAATTCCATTTTCCTGCCAGGAATCGAATTATTGCTGGATTGGCATCGCAAGTAATTGTAGTGGAAGCTGGTCTTGAATCTGGCACCACAATTACGGCAAATCTAGCTTTAGACTACAATCGGGAGGTGTGGGCAGTACCTGGAAATATAGATAGTCCACAGTCGCAAGGTACTAATCGACTGATAAGTGATGGGGCAAAACCGCTAGTAGATATAAGACAAATTGTAATAAAAGAAGGGGTTGGAGAGTAAGAAATCTATTTGACAGCATAAAATTGTCTGGTATTCTCCCTACTTAGAAAGATTTATAAGACTATGGCAAAACATTTAGTAATAGTTGAGTCACCCGCCAAAGCTAAAACTATCGAGAAAATGCTTGGTAAGGGATATACCGTGCAGGCCTCCTATGGGCATGTGCGAGATTTGCCAAAATCTAAACTTGGAGTTGAGGTGGAGGAGAACTTTGCTCCTCATTATGTAATTCCAACCAAGGTTCGAAAAAATGTTACTAAATTAAAGGAATTAGCTAAAAAAGCAGACCTTCTATATATAGCGACTGATGAAGACCGAGAAGGAGAGGCAATTGGTTGGCATATTCAGAAAGTTTTAGACATGCCGCCAGAGAAGGTGAGACGTGTTGCTTTCCATGAAATTACCAAGGAAGCAATTGATGAAGCTTTCGCTCATCCTCGGCAAATAGATGAACATTTAGTAGATGCCCAACAGGCGCGAAGAATTTTGGATAGATTAGTAGGGTATAAGTTGTCTCCTCTGTTATGGAAGAAGATTTTAAGAAGATTATCTGCAGGCCGTGTACAGTCAGTGGCTTTAAGAATCTTGGCTGACAGAGAAAGAGAGATTCAGGGCTTTAATCCAGAAGAATATTGGAAGATTGGCCTGAACTTGTCGAAAGCCTCCGGTCCTAAGTTTGATACTGAAGTGGTGTTAGATGAGGGTAGGATTGCTAACCAGGAGATGGCTGATGAGTTAGTAGATAAAATCAAAAGCGCATCAGTGCATAAAATCATTGAGGTAAAGAAAGAAGAGCGGAAGAGAAATCCATCTGCTCCGTTTACCACCTCAACTCTACAGCAGGCAGCTAGTACCCAGCTTGGTTTTTCGGTAAAGAAAACAATGCTGATTGCACAGCAGTTGTATGAAGGTATCGATGTAGA
The DNA here is from genome assembly GCA_041389145.1 of Patescibacteria group bacterium. Classification (GTDB taxonomy): domain Bacteria; phylum Patescibacteriota; class Kazan-3B-28; order Kazan-3B-28; family Kazan-3B-28; genus JAWKSK01. Next base: position 20,277 of record JAWKSK010000007.1, read on the forward strand.
TGGAACTGGACCAAAAGGTTTGATTACCTATATGCGTACTGACTCAACTAACCTAGCAGAATCTGCTGTGAAGGCGGCTAGGGCGTGGATTGAGAAAGAAGTTGGGAAGGAATACTTGCCAGCTACTGCTAATGTTTACAGAACAAAGAAAAAAGGAGCCCAGGAAGCTCACGAAGCTATTCGTCCAAGTTACCCTGATCTGACACCCGACCAGGTGACAGGGAAGTTAGGTGATGATCATCTGAAGTTGTATCGTTTGATTTGGCAGAGATTGATGTCATCTCAAATGCTTCCAGCTTTGATTGACACACAAGAAGTGCGAGTTGATTCTAATGGAGTAATTAGCCGTGTGAATGGGGCTAAGGTGAAGTTTGCTGGATATGCCAAGGTGTTAACTAAGTGGCCATTTACCGAAACCGAATTACCAGAACTGAACGTGGGAGATGATTTAACTTTGCATAATGTTGAAGCATCTCAGCATTTCACTGAACCACCTGCCAGATATACGGAAGCCGCATTAGTGAAACAAATGGAAAAGATGGGAATTGGAAGACCAAGTACCTATGCTCCAACCATTACCACTTTGATCACCAGAGGATACGTGGAAAGAGAAAAGAGAACCTTGTTCCCACAGGACTTGGGATTACAGGTGAATGATTTCTTAGTAGAGCATTTCCCAACTATTGTAGACTTTGATTTCACAGCCAAGATGGAAGAGGATTTGGATAAGATTGCAGATGGGGAAACAGATTGGGTGCCAATTATTAGAGATTTTTACAATCCGTTTATTTATCAAATTGAAAAGAAAGATAAGGAATTAAAGAGCGAAAAGCCAGCAGATGTGGAAACAGATGAGAAATGTCCGTTATGTGAAAGTACACTGTTGATCAAGGCTGGAAGGTTTGGAAAGTTCAAGGCTTGTTCTAATTTCCCAACATGTAAGTACACTGCTTCGATGGAAGAAGAAGGTGGAGAAAAACCAAAGGATGATAAAACTGGTCAGCCATGTCCAACTTGTGGAGTTGGAGTGCTTACCTTAAAGAGAGGTAGATTTGGAAACTTCTATGGCTGTAGCAAATATCCAGAGTGTAAACACGTCGAAAATATCAAAAATGAAAATGATATTGAGATGAAGTGTCCAAAGTGCACAGAAGGGGATGTGGTTACTAAGCGGACCAAACGAGGCAAGGTATTCTGGGGTTGTAACAAATATCCTGACTGTGACTTTGCATCATGGGAAGAGCCAGTTGCAGATAAGTGCCCTACCTGTAATGGGTTTATGAATAAGCCAGCTAAGAAGGGTTACCCGGTGTGTACTGAATGTGGCTTTGAGGACAAGGACGTAAAAGCCTAGATGTGGCAGCGGCCAATAATACCTTTCTTATCGAAGTATTTTTGGTGGTATTCTTCAGCCTCATAAAACATACCAGCGGGGACTATTTGGGTGACAATAGGATCATCGTATTTACCTGAATCATCTAGCTCTTCTAAAGAAGCCTGGGCAAGTTCTTTTTGTTCAGGGGTGTGGTAGAAGATAACTGAGCGATATTGGGTACCAAAATCTGGACCCTGGCGGTTTAGGGTGGTGGGGTCGTGATTCATCCAGAATAACTCTAGGAGACGTTCGTAGGTAACGACTTGAGGGTCGTATTCAATATGAACAACTTCAGCGTGACCAGTTCTGTCGCTACATACTTCCTCGTAGCTTGGATCTTCGGTATCTCCGCCCATATAACCAACCCAGGTGTTAATAACACCGGGTATTTGATCGTACATTTGTTGGACGCCCCAGAAGCATCCGGCACCAAAGGTAGCAAGTTGATGATTTTGTTCCATATTTATAGTTTACACCAAAGTAAAAACCCAACTATGGAAGTTGGGCATGATGGATCTTATTGATCAGCTCCTGGATGGCGTCATAGCTACCACCAAATAAGAGACATGATCTCACAGATTGTTGGTTGCTAACGGTTTTTCCACGGTGGCTGATGAATTCGAAGGTGAAATAACCTTCTCCATCATCCAAATGATGGGTAGCAATGATGCGATAGGTGTGAGAACTAATCTTGGGCAGGCTTTGGAGCTGCCAGTTGATTAGATCTGGAACCATTTGATCTCGATTCTGGCGTCGATTGTTTTCGGCCATGAGGAAGATCTCATAGTTGAGAGCGAGGTGGAGGTTTTGTATCAGATCGTCCTTGATGAGATTTGCCAATTTCTCACACCATTCCTCATTAGCAGTCTGGCTGATCACCACAATGCTACTGACCTTGATGGGGAAGTGGGGATATGCTCGTATTTGGTTACGATATGGCATAGAACCGTAGTAAACCAGAATCGCAAGAGCTAATAGATAATAGATTTCCAAGTTACATCTCCTCTAACGAGTGATGCAAAAATATTAGTCTGGTAATGGGGTATGGTCAAGGCTGGATTGATAAAGTCTGGGTTTTGCTGTATATTACTCCCGTATTTAAGGATATATGCAAGAACCAAAACACCACAGATTTGCACGTGTAATTGATCTCTATACAAGAGTGTATCAGTACTTGGTGTGGGTGTTTGGGTTTGTAATTATATTGAATGCTGGCGGTGGAATTGCTGCTAGCTTTGCTGCAGATAAGGATTTGGGTGCATTTAGCGTATTGGTATGTAACTTGTTCTCGTTAATGGCTGGCATCATTATTAGCCTGGCCGTGATTACAATCATTGCTGCTGGTATCGTGTATGCAACTTCGCAAGGTGCATCTGGTGGAATCAACTCTGCAAAGACCATGATTGTATCTGCACTATCGGGAATTGCCTTATATGCCTTGGCTGGATATTTCTTAGGTGCATGTGGTGACAATGGTGTAGCTAATTCAACTTTCTTTAGAAATATTTTGCCTCAGCTACCATCTGCATCCGATTCAGCAGAACAGTAAAGAGTGAACAATATGTCTGATTTTATTGAGGTTCGGGAGCACGCGAGCATAACTTAAAGAATGTGTTAAGATCCCAAAGTATGTTGGTGACAATTACAGGTTTATCGGGCTCCGAAAGAGCCTTCCGTTTCGCTTTTGGATACTATCTATGCAGAAGGTCAATATCGCAGATATGGTGAACTTTGTCGGCATATGCAAGACAAGTTTTGGGACTGACCAACAAGCCAGACTTAGATGGAATTGATGGATTATCTCCAGCTATTTCGATTGATCAGAAGTCATCATCTTCTAACCCACGTTCGACAGTGGGTACTACTACTGAAATTTATGATTATTTAAGATTGTTGTTTGCTAGAGTTGGAATTCCTCATGATCCAGAAACCGGTGAGGTGTTACAGCGCCAATCAATTGACCAGATGATTCCTAAAGTAATGGCATTGGGAGTGGAGAAGGCATTGGTCTTGGCACCAATTGTGGTGGATAGGAAAGGGGAGTTTAAGAAAGATTTTGAAGACTTAAAGAAAGCCGGATATATTCGAGTCCGGGTAGATGGGGAAATTAGATTGTTAGAGGATCCAATTGAATTAGATAAGAACAAAAAACACACTATCGATGTTGTGGTGGATAGGTTGGATTTGAGTCAGAGTCAGGATGATAGAGTGAGATTAGCAGATTCTATGGAAAATGCTTTACGACTTGCAGACGGTAAGTTGAAGATTGCCGAAGCAGAAGGGGATAAGGAGTGGTTTTTCTCAGAGAAGTTAGCTTCCTCTAAGTCCAACTTCAACATGCCAGAGTTGGAACCACGTTTATTTTCCTTTAACAGCCCTCATGGTGCCTGTCCAAACTGTACAGGTTTAGGAGTAACCTTAGAGTTAGACTCCAGAGCAGTTAATACCTAATCAAAAGTTAAGTATTAATGAAGGGGCTATTAGACCTTTGGGGTAACTACGACTACTGGTGGTGGATGGTCTAATCGAGTGTTAGATGCAGTTACAAGAAGTACAAATTGATTTGAATGCTCCGGTAGAAAGTTTGTCGGAGAAGGCTTTGGATATTATTTTGAACGGAACCAAAGAAGAGGTGACGGTGAACTATAAGACAGGGAGTGGAAGAGAAAATACCTATGACGTTGCCTTTGAAGGGGTAATTCCAAACTTAATGAGAAGGTATCGGGAAACCGATTCAGACTTCATTAGAGGTGAAATAGAACAGTACATGGTAACCAAGACCTGTCCGTTGTGTAAGGGGGCAAGATTGCGTCCAGAGGCTTTGGCAGTGTTGGTCGGTAAAAGTTCAATTATTGATGTTAGTCAGATGTCGATTAGAGATGCTGTGAAATACTTCAAGGAATTGAAGTTAAATGATGAACAGAAATTAATTGCAAAACAGATCTTAAAAGAGATTGAAGCAAGGCTTGGTTTCTTGCAGGCAGTTGGTTTGGGATATCTAACCTTAGATCGGGCAGCAAATACCTTGTCTGGTGGAGAGGCGCAACGTATTAGACTGGCTACTCAGATTGGATCTGGTTTATCTGGTGTAATTTATATTCTAGATGAACCATCTATTGGGTTGCATCAGCACGATAATAGTAAGTTGATTGAAACCTTAGAACGGTTAAGGGGTTTGGGCAACACGGTATTGGTAGTGGAACATGACGAAGAAACGATTAGACGTTCTGATTGGGTAATTGATGTTGGTCCATTGGCCGGTAAGCATGGTGGCGAAATCGTGGCAGAAGGAACTCCATCCCAGATCGAAAAGAGTAAAGCATCAATTACGGGACAGTATTTGTCTGGTAAGAGAAAGATTGAAGTGCCAAAGAAGAGAAGAAAGCCAAATGATAAATGGATTGAGATTAAAGGTGCTTCTGAATTTAATCTACAGAATGTCGATGTATCAATTCCATTACAAACATTCACCTGTGTTACAGGACTGTCTGGTTCTGGAAAATCTACTTTAATTAATGACATCCTTGCTAACTACTTGTTAAAGAATTTGCATCAGGCCCATAAGGTAGTGGGTGAACATAAAGAGATTAAGGGATTAGAATATTTGGATAAGATTATTAACATTGATCAATCTCCGATTGGAAGAAGTCCACGTTCTAATCCGGCTACCTACACTGGTTTGTTTACCTACATTAGAGATATGTTTGCATCTCTTCCTGAATCTAAGGCTAGAGGGTTTAAGCAGGGTAGGTTCTCCTTTAACGTAAAGGGTGGTAGATGTGAAAACTGTAGGGGAGATGGGGTAATTAAGATTGAAATGCACTTCTTGCCAGATGTGTACGTGCCTTGTGATGTATGTAAGGGGCAACGATATAACCAAGATACTTTGTCGGTCAGATACAAGGGTAAGAATATTGCAGAGGTGTTAGAGATGACAGTAGAGGAAGGTTTAGAGTTCTTTGCTAATATTCCATCGATTAAGAATAAATTAGATACCTTAATGGAAGTGGGATTGGATTATGTGAAGTTGGGTCAGCCAGCAACTCAGTTGTCTGGAGGCGAAGCTCAACGTATTAAGCTTTCAACTGAACTTTCCAGAAGATCTACCGGTAAAACAATTTATGTCTTAGATGAACCAACAACTGGTTTGCATTTTGAAGATACCAACAAATTATTGTCGGTATTGCATCAGTTGGTGGATAAAGGCAACTCAGTGCTTGTGATTGAACATAACTTAGATGTGATTAAAACCGCTGACTGGATTATTGATATGGGTCCAGAAGGTGGGGATTTGGGTGGTACTGTGGTTGCCGAAGGAACCCCAGAAGATGTGGCCAAGGTGAAGAAATCCTACACAGGACAGTATTTAGTCGACCTACTGAAGTAGTTGACAGGTCTTAGAGAGGGGAGTAATATTTTGCTTACCTGTTTTAGCATTGGTGGTCCAAGGGTTAGGGGCGCTGGATCGTATTTCCGGAGATCGCAGGTTCGAGTCCTGCTCAATGCATAACAATATCGCTTGATAGCTCCAATGGTAGAGCGCTAAGCAATACAATAAGTCTTAGAGGTTGGGGGTTCAAATCCCTCTCAAGCGATATTCTTTTTCTTCAGGTGTAACTTTTTTATCTTTGACGTGAAGGCGAGTATGCAACACGCACTGTGCATGCACAGTATATCTGGTCACTCTTCCAGGGGTGGTGCTAGATTCGGAGGTTGGAATCCTTCTCACGTCACAAGACAACAATAGTCCCCTCTACGGAGGGGGCTTTAACTTTTTTAGGTTTTTTATTTAAAAAAGTGTTGACAGAGCGGATAATTTGATATAGAGTTGTTTTTGCATCACCAGCGATCAGCAAGTACTGTCTCTGCGACGACGGTCAGGATTCAGGAAAGATCAGCTGCTTGTTGCCAATTTGCTTGTTCTAGTTCATCAAGTGTTCTAACTTCAACCAGGGTGTCTTGGAATCTAATCCGATTTCCGGATACGCAATTGGTTCCTGCCCTCCAGACAGGGGGCACAAATCGTCGACGTTAATGAAGTGAAAGCACTTGCTCTGTAGGAAGCCCCTGCTGAGGTCGGCTCAGTATGTTTCCACTCTAGATCAAGACTGAGTAGGATGGTGGCATGGTCCTCCAACCTTGTCACCAACCTACTCACCTAATTTGCACCTCAATCTAGGAGTTCTATCCTGCAAACTGGTAAAATCTGACTTTGTCTGGTATCCAATCCAGCATCTGCTCAAGAGTTAGGATAGATCTATTCCACACCAATTGAAGACCCGCCTTAGTGCGGGTCTTTCTCCTTTTATTGCTACAATTATAAGTATGAAGAAACCTGACTTATCTGCAGTTAGTTCACATCCCGGGGTTTATCTAATGAAAGATGAATCCGGGGAAGTTTTATATGTAGGAAAGGCAAAGAATTTAAAGAAAAGGGTTACTTCATATTGGAGCAACTACCCAAGACAAGCTACCAAGGTAAAGGTGTTACTGGATCGGGTGGTTAAGGTGGATACCATCGCAGTTAAAACTGAGGTGGAGGCATTGGTGTTAGAAAATGAGTTAATTAAAGAACACCGACCACAGTTTAATGTGTTGCTCAGAGATGATAAGAACTATTTATATATTAGAATTACGATGCAGGATGAATTTCCTCGTATTTTGTTAGCTCGGAAAATTGCAAAGGATGGAGCCAAGTACTTTGGTCCATTTACGGAAAGTAAAACTGTGTATTCGGTATTACGATTGGTGAAGAAAATATTCCCAATCTGTTCTTCTAATTCTCAGATGACTGCTGAGAAAACCAAGAAGGGAAACTTGCGTGCATGTTTGAACTATCACATTGGAGTGTGTCCTGGGGTATGTATGGGCAAGGTGTCTTCTGAAGAATACAAACAGACAATGCGCCAAGTAGTTAAGTTTATCGGTGGCCAGTATGATGAGGTGTTGAAAGAACTTAAAGTTGAAATGCAAGAAGCCTCATCTGGGAAAAAGTATGAGATTGCAGCTAGGATTAGGGATAACATTCAGGCAATCGAGAAGCTTCAGATACAACAGTCCGTGGTATTGTCTGACATCAAAACAAATGCAGATGTAATTGGAGTAGCCAGACAGTTAAACAAGGTAGTGGTAGCGTTACTGTCAATTAGGTTTGGAAAGCTTTTATCCAAACAAACTTTTGTAATGGATAGTAGCTATGAAGTAACAGATAGTGAAGTAGTATCTGCTTTTGTACGTGATTACTATGCCCAAGTAGGGGAGTTGCCAAGAGAAGTGTATGTTTCCGAGAAACTAGAAGACCAAGAAGTACTTTCCAGTTGGTTGACAGACCAGGCTGGTAAAAGGGTAGAGGTCTTAAATCCAAGTCGTGGTAGCAAGCGGGACTTAGTGGAGATTGCGATTCAGAATGCCAAGCTGCGACTTGGTGATTTGGCAGTAAAGCTCGGTTTGGCTAAAAGAGGTTATGAGGATGGAGTAGAACAACTCAAGGAAATCTTAAAGCTAGAAAAGTTACATCGAATTGAAGCCTATGACATCTCTAACACCCAAGGAACGGATTCAGTAGGTTCAATGGTGGTGTTTGAGGGTAAGGAGATGAATAAAGACCAGTACCGGAGATTTAAGATTAAAACCGTGGAAGGTCCGGATGATTATGCTTCATTAGCAGAGGTGTTAAAGCGTAGATTTGCTCGGATGGATGACGATGGTCAGTTTGCCAGAAAGCCAGACCTAATATTAATAGATGGGGGTAAGGGCCAGGTTAATACTGTTGCTAAAGCTTTAGGAGATATTGGGATTCAAATTATCGGAGTTGCTAAGGGAGATCATTCAGCTCCTAAGGCTAAAGATGATTTAGTAATTCCGGGAATGTCTGAAGTGATGGTGTTGCCGAACAATGCACCGGCTAAGTATTTGTTACAAACCATTCGTGATGAAGCCCATAGATTTGCATTAGGATTGCATACCAGTCTGGCTAGGAAGCGGGTTAGTGAATCACAAATAGAAAAGGTGAAAGGGATTGGTCCAGCAACTCGTAAGAAATTGATTAAGCAGTTTGGTTCTATGGCAGGTGTGAAAAGAGCCAAGGTGGAAGAAATTGCAGAAGTGGTAGGGATGCAGAAGGCAAAGATACTTAAAGACCAGTTGTAGTTGACCAGATTGGATTGATGTCCTAAAGTTTAGCTACCTAATAAGGAGGTGTTCTTTTGTCTATGCTTTGGCGGATGTTGATGGTTGATCTGGATCATGTCACATATGATCTGGACCGAGCGGTGGAGAAATTCTGTAGGCGGTTTGGTTATCCGGAAGCGGATACCAATGTCTGGTGTTATGGATTTGGGGAAAAGGGATTTGCTCCAATCTATAACCACATGATTCGCGATGGCCAGATGATGACGATGGGACTGATTCCTGGAGTGGTTGAAGCTCTGGAGCTGTTCCATCGTGCTGGGTGGCAGATAAACTTTCTGACCGCCCGCAAGGCTATCGATGGTGACGAGGAGTGCACCAGAATCATACAGGCTGAAACCCGTAAGGCGATGGAACGAGATGGATTGCTGAAGTTCGGAGAGGTGATCTTCTCCCCTGGCAATAAGTCTGACTATATTCGGAAACATGGTTGCGATATTATCATCGATGACCATCCGGGTACCTGTTTTGACTGTTCCAAGATTCCAGCCATCCATGGTGGAATGGTGAGGGCATTCCTGCGGGATTGTCCTCATAACAAGGAAGGTGAATACTCGGACTATCAACCGAGGGTTGCCTGCCTGTCAGAACTTCCAAGCCTGGTTCTCTTGTAGAGCCAGGTTTTTTCTTACTAAAGGGATGGTTTTTAGGTTAAAATAGGCATATATGAAAGAAACCAACTTACGACTAATTGGAATTGTTGGGGGAGTAATCCTAGTGTTAGGGGTGTTGTTAATTGCTAGTCAGCAAATCGTAGGGTTAACGGGTGGTGCTAGTGCGGATGTAATTAACTATGACTTATTACCACCTACGATCACCATTTCATCTGAAGAATACCAACAAGCCTTTGATTTAATTGGGGCTTATCAGGTAAAGACAGATTTGGCTTCTAAGAACGAGATTATTCAGCAGTTGTCTGAACTGATGGCTGATTGGCCAGATTATTAACCTGAATAAGAAGGGGATAGAAGAGCGATTTGACAAAATCGCTATATTATGCTATAATTTGGGCGAAATTTTATGATTGGATATGAGCGATTTCTCTCAAGATTCAGAAGATAATTCAATTATTCGTTCCATTATGGTGGAACGGGAAGAGCATGATCGGGTGGCCGATCCTTTAATGTTGGTAGCTTCTGCGGTAAACACCTTAAAGGAAAGGGAAAGAGAAGTGCTTCAATCCAGATATGGGTTATTGGATGGGGACAAAAAGACCTTAGATGCAGTGGGTCAGGATTTAGGTGTTACCAGAGAACGTGTACGCCAGATTGAATCAGCTGCCTTAAAGCGGTTAGCATCTAAGCCAACCAAGGAATTAATTCATTTAATGAAGGTAATTCATAGCCATATGGTGGAATCTGGTGGTGTAGTATCACTAGATGATTTGGTGGCTTATTTTAGGTTGCCAGCCGATATGCGTATTGAAGCTGAAAAGAATGCAATCCGGTTGGTTATGAATATGGATGAAGGGGTGGTGGCCTTAGGAAAGGCAACTGCCTTAAAAACAGGTTGGGCCTTAAAAGGATTTTCTCAGTCTATTTTGCCAACCATTATTAAAACTGCTGAGGAAGAGTTGGCCAAGGAGGGTCATCCTCTGTCTAGTGATGAAATTTGGACTCAGTTTATGGGTACCACAGTATATTCTGCTCATGCAGATAAGATTACGATGAATGGTTTTATTGGCGCCTTGAAGTTGGCAGATAAGATTGCAGAAACCCCAGACGGTATGTGGGGACTTACCAGTTGGCCAACTGTAATGCCAAAGAGAATTAGGGATAAGGTGTATGTAATCTTGGAGAATGCCAAGAAGCCGATGCACTTCAAGGATATTGCTGAAGGTATTAATAAGAAATTTGGTGGCAAACCAGTGCTGGCTAGAACCGTACACAATGAGTTAA
>JAWKSK010000008.1:0-29725 GCA_041389145.1 Patescibacteria group bacterium
TTTCAATTAATTCGTCTCGACTTAATGGTTCATTTGCTACTGCATCCCTAAACTGCATCCCCAAAGAATCGTCGCTCCACTCATAGTCAGATTCAGACATTCTTTTAGAAACCTCTGCTTTTCTCGCATATAACCCTAACAACATTTCTCGCGCTTCAGCTAGCTTGTCATTATCTTGGCTCGTATTTACTTCGAGCACATCCAAGTCCTCTGCCATCTCGAAACTCGAACCAGATTCAACATGGTCAATTTCCTTTTCTAACTTGTAATCTTTTTCGAATAATTCCATAAATAATTATCCAATCTACACCCAGCAAATCACATTGACAACCCAGTATCTGCTACAATATCAAATATGGATATCGGCTATCACGTATCAGCAGCCGGGGGGCTATATAAGGCTTTCAAAGAAGCTGAAGCTTTGGAATGTACTGCTATCCAAATCTTTGTAGGCTCTCCTCAAACCTGGGCAGCACCTAATCCACCAGAAAAAGATATCGAACGGTTTAAAGAAGATAGAAAAGCATCTAAGGTAAATAAGGTACTAGTTCACGCTGCCTACCTCCCAAACCCTTCTAGTCCAAAAGCATCCCTTCGCAACCTCAGCCTTAAGAAAATGAAGGAAGAAGCAATCGTTTCCTACAAGATTGGAGCAGATGGCTACAACTTCCACTGTGGCAGTAACGCAGACGGAACCGAACAGGGAATTGCCAACGCTATTGCCACCCTTAATCGTTTAGCAGAGCTCACTAGCGAATACCCAATTCGTCTCATCTTAGAAAACGATGCTGGAGCCGGTAACAGAATTGGAGATACCGTAGATGAACTAGCTGCACTTTGGGATGGATTAGAAAACAAAGATCGCTTTGGTTTCTGTCTAGATACCTGTCATCTATTTGTTTCTGGAATTGATGTCAGCACTAAAAAAGCAGTAGACAGCCTAATCTCTGAATTCGATAAAAAGATTGGTATCAAACACCTTCACTTTCTCCACGTTAACGATGCCAAATTTGGACTTGGTTCCAAAAAAGATCGTCACGCTAACATTGGAACTGGGGAGATTGGCATCGAAGGTTTTAAAGCTTTAATCAACCATCCGAAACTCAAAGATAAAGCCTTCATCCTAGAAACTCCTCGTAGCGGAGATATCAAACAAGACTTCAAAGACATCCAAACTCTTCGCAAACTAATCACTAAATAGCCATGACTAATCTCGACCCATCTAACATGCGGGGAATGATTCAGAATTTCCCTAACCAATTTGCATTAGGTTTCACCTGGTCAGATCATCTTCAACTACCATCCAACATCACCAACATCATCGTTACTGGTATGGGTGGTTCAGCACTTCCCACAGATTTAATCAACCAGATCTTTGCAGACCAACTCCAACACCCAATTACCGTTAATCGTTCCTACACTCTTCCCACCAACCAACTAACCAATACCACCTTGGTAATTGCATGTTCTTTTTCTGGTAATACCGAAGAAACCATCTCTGCATATCACCAAGCATTAGAAGCCAACTGTCCAGTTGTGGTTATTGCAGGTGGAGGACAGCTAATCGAACTTGCCATCCAAAACCAAACTCCATATGTCCAACTCCAAAAAGAATCACCTAACTTCCAACCCCGAATGGGTTCTGGTTACTTCTTTGCAGCTCTAACTAATATTTTAATCTGCATCAACTGGCTTCCAGCAGCAACCAAGGCAGAAACTATCTCCCAAGCCCAAACCCTCATTAGCAATGAAGAGCAGGGGATAAAGCTAGCCAATATCATCAAAGGTAACGTTCCTGTTTTCTACAGTTCCGACTCCCACTGGGCTACCGTTAGAATTGCCAAGATTAAATTCAACGAAAACGCCAAAGTTCCTGCATTTTTCAATGTTCTCCCTGAAGCTAACCACAATGAAATGGTAGGTTACACTACACCAAATGCCACCTACACCCCAATCTTCCTAGCAGACCAGACAGCAGACAGCAGGATCAATCAACGTTTCCAGGTAATGCAACAAGTCCTTTCCGACCAATCCCAAATTACCTCCCACCTGTATCAGATGGTAGGGGACACCAGCTTCCAAAAAACCTTCAATACCTTAATCCTCTTAGACTGGGCTTCATATCATTTGGCCCTTCTCAACGGAATTGACCCCACCCCTGTTGCACTCGTAGAAGACTTTAAAGCTCTTATAAAATCACCTCAAGTGGTATCATAAAAATATGAACGACTTACAAACAGCAGCCCAAGATGCACTCACCGAAGCTGCCAAAGATGCGGGGGAAAAAGCCGCTATGGGTTTCTTTGAAACCATCATTAGCGCATACCACAACTTCATCTCTCAGTTCCCGGAAGAATACCAATGGATTATTTCCTTAGTCATTGGTATTGCAGTTGCTGGTTCCCTCTGGAACCTAATCCGCCGCAACTGGCTCTGGATTGTGCTTGCAATCTTCCTATTTCCAGGTATCTTACCGGTATTACAGAATATCTTTAACTCTTTGACTGTCTTACTTACCGGTAACCAAGATCTAGGCTAAATCAGCTTAAATAGATAAGCTACCGTGCTATACTGGATAAGTTATTACCAGTCTATCTTTTTATGCATACAACACGCACAATCATCTCCCAAACTCCCGACCTTATTGGTAAATCTGTCACCCTTAAAGGCTGGGTTCATAGCAAGCGCAACATGGGTAAGATCGTCTTCATCGATCTCCGTGATGCTTTTGGTTTATTACAGGTCGTTTTTGCTGGCAATGAAGAGCTTCAAAACCAGGCTGATCAGTTAAAACCAGAGTCCGTTATTGAACTCACCGGCACCATTGCCGAACGTAACGCTAAAAACGTTAACGATAAAATAGCTACCGGTGGCATCGAACTTCAAGCCGAAACCTTGGCTATCTTAAACGAATCTGAAACCCCACCATTTGAAATCAACCGGGAAAACGTCGAAGATGAAGAACTTAGATTAAAATACCGTTATTTAGATATTCGTCACGACCGCTTGCATCAGAACTTAAAGATGCGTCACCAAGTCTTTAACAAACTTAGAAACCTCTTAGATGCTAAGCAGTTTGTCGAAGTTGAAACCCCACTGCTTACCGCACCAACTCCAGAAGGTGCCCGTGACTTCCTAGTTCCTAGCCGTAAATCACCAGGCAGCTTCTATGCCTTACCTCAAAGCCCACAGCAATACAAACAGCTCTTAATGGCAGCTGGTATTGAACGCTACTACCAAATCGCTAAATGTATGCGCGACGAGGACAGTCGGGGAGACCGCCAACCAGAGTTCACTCAGTTGGATATGGAAATGTCTTTCGTGGATAGAGAAGAGGTAATCCAATTCAACGAACAACTCATGATCGACCTCATTGAATCTGTTTACCCAGACAAAAAGATTCAAACTAAACCCTTCCCACGCATTACCTACAAAGAAGCCATGGAAAAATATGGTTCAGACCGTCCAGACTTACGTGAAGACAAGAACGATCCAAACCTACTCGCATTCTGCTGGGTAATTGATTTCCCAATGTTTGAAAAAACAGATGATGGCTGGACCTTTAGCCACAACCCATTTTCTGCCCCAATGCCAGAACACATGGATGATTTGCTTGCCGGCAACAATGTCGAAAACATTATGGCTGCTCAGTATGATGTCATCTTAAACGGTTTTGAACTTGGTGGTGGAAGTATTAGAAACCACCAACCAGCAGCCCTTAAAGCCACCCTTAAAATCATGGGCTACGATGACAAAAAAGCAGAATCAGACTTTGGTCATATGATGACTGCCTTTACCTATGGCACTCCACCACATGGTGGTATTGCTTGGGGTTTAGACCGTTTAGTCATGATCTTACAAAACGAACCTAACATTCGTGAGGTAATTGCCTTCCCTAAGACCGACTCTGGTCGTGATCCAATGATGGAATCACCACGTGCAGTCGATACCCAAACCCTTTCAGAACTCGGACTCAAAACCAAATAGTCTATGCAGTCTTTAGGAATTCTTTTAGTTATCATCCAGTTATTAACCGGCCAAATTAGTGACACTCAGTCGCATCTATTGGGCTTGTTTAACATTCTTAGCAAAGATTATTCCGTTCACAATCTAGCCTTTAGCCTAAACAGCATTATTGGTCCTATCCAAAAACCAAATGCTCAAGAACTAGAACTAAATTCTAGAGCTGCAATTATCATCGACAACGACAGTGGCAAGATACTCTATAACAAATCTGCAGATGACAGATTGCGAGTTGCCTCCATCACCAAACTGATGACTGCCTTAGTGGCACTAGATAACCTCCAAGGCAATCTAGACCGTGTTATTACTGTTCCTGCAGTTGGTGCCGCCGAAGGTGGTTCTTCCATGGACCTTACTACCGGAGAAAAACTAACTGCGCATGATCTGTTACGAGGACTCCTCATCGCTTCTGCCAACGACGCAGCCGTTACTTTTGCCAATACCACCTCAGCAACCCCTGAACTATTTATTCAGCAAATGAATACCAAAGCAGCTACCTTGGGGCTTAGAGATACCCACTTTGTTAACCCTACCGGATTTGACGCCCCAAATCATTATTCCACCGCAGAGGATATTGCCAAACTTGCCCAATACGCCTTAAAAGACCCTATCATCTCAGCTATCGTTGCCACTCCCAAACTTACCATTGCTAGCCTCAACACTAACCAAAAACATAACCTGGCAAACACCAACCAATTAGTTGGCCAATATGACAACATTATTGGTGTTAAAACCGGTACCACTGGTGAAGCTGGACCATCCTTAGTAGTAGCTGCCAAAGGAACTGCTAACCAAAAAGTAATTGTAGTGCTTCTAGATAGCCCAGATCGGTTCGGAGAAGGGAAGCGAGCCCTAGACTGGGCATTCTCCAACTTCAGCTGGATAGAGCCTCTTTAGCCCTGGAGCAATCCCCCAGCTCCACCAATAAAACTCTGTCCCAGAGCACATTTATACTTGACAAAACACAAAATAACTGATATAATACTATGATTTGGTAAAGCCAGATCATACTGTAAAGTCAGTCCATTGGAGAGAACTTTGAAAAGAGAGTTACACCAAGACAACCTTGGTTCCATGCGTATGCAACTTCTGGTCGGGTATAAAATCCCCACACCAGAAGAAGCAGATGACCTCAGGGATCTAGCCAAAAAGCTAAATCTCAATCACTACGAACTCGATGGCAGATTCGCTATCGAGCTTCCACCGCTGGGCCAGCTCACCGGGGACTACACCAATCGTACGTTTTCGATTCCGACGATGCTTCCTCACAACTTTGAGATTGGCATCTCGGTTGAGGAGTTCATCTGGGGAGATGATGCGTATGTGGTGACCTCAAAGGAAGGTGGCAAGATGACTCCATTCTGGAGCAAGTCCAGCGACCTCGACGACCCCATCCCGAACCTTCAACCGAAACGAAGAAGTTCAGCTAGGTTCATCATCTGGGGTGCTCCCGAGTCAGATGATCTGAGATTTTGGGCATTCATTACCGAATGGAAGCCCAAACACACCACCGTCCTGCATTGTGAGGTTCTCGGTAGCCCGCGATCCAATCGTCTGGGCATCAACTGTATCCTCCGGGACCAAGGCAATCCCAACCGTCTCAGCATTCTGAACTCTCATCCGGAGCTGAAAGCAGCGGTTGAAGCGTCTCTTGCCAAGGCGAGAGATGCCAAGGACAAATCCAAGGATGTTGTTATCCGCTACGGAAAGTAGCACTTCTCGCACCATACCAAAGGCCAGCTTTACCGCTGGCCTTTAAACTTTAATATTTTACTGTCCCAGAGCCAATTTATAATTGACAATTACCCTTATAACAGATAAGCTTTTTACATCATCTACCTAGGAGTAATCCATGGGCGCACCCACTACAAATATGTTTGAAGGAAGGCTAACTCATGCCAACCTTCAGCAAGTCGTCGAACTCATCAAGAATTTTCTTGGTGATGGCGGTATGTTCACTGTCCACCACGAACAGTCTGTCAGTGGAAAGGCTGGTCGCAAAACACCCAATCTGTCTATCTCAATTGGGGTCCATCTTTCCGAGAGTTCATCCGAGAACTATAACCTGACCAAGTTTGATGTTGACGCCTACACCGACAGCTTCACACTTGACTGGCATCACCTCAATCTTGAAGTGCACACCGTTATCAAGGATGAAGCTGATCTTCAGGACACTGAATACCCGAACCTGACGATCGGGATGAACGAAATCGTTATCCGGAAGGACATCTTCAATACCTGGACAATATCCAGAACCTAACTTCGACGACAACCGCATCTACCTCCTCCGGGGCCACTCCTCAGTGGCCCCACTTTTTTACTTAAAACCTCTGTATAATTTAGATATGAATAGTAAGTCACGTCATTTAGTAGCCATCATCGGACGTCCTAACGTCGGAAAATCTACGCTTTTCAACCGCATTATCGGTGAACGCAAAGCGATCCTTTCAGATATTCCTGGTACTACCCGTGACGTCCTTTTTGGTGATGTTACCTGGGACAAAAAAACCTTCACCCTAGCAGATACTGCAGGTTTAGAACCAGATAACAAATCAGAGATTGCCGAGAGTGTTTTCTTGCAAACCCAAGCCGCTATCGCTAATGCAGACCTCATCCTTTTTTTGGTTAACACTCAAGAAGGCATCCATCCAGACGACCAGATGGCAGCAGACCTCATCCGCAGAAGTGGCAAGCCTGTAATTATGCTCACCAACAAAGCAGACACCAAACAGGCCATCCTTTCAGCAGGGGAGTTTGCTCGTCTTGGATTTAAAAATATCTACCAAACCTCTGGTATCACCGGTAAGGGAATTGGTGATGTACTAGATGACATCACTAAACAACTATCCAAGATAAAAGCCCCAAGACCTCCTAAGGTAGACGAAACCAAACACATTAGAGTTGCTATCGTTGGTCGTCCTAATGCTGGTAAGTCTACACTTTTCAATAAACTAATCTCCCAAAACCGAAGCGTCGTCAGCGATGTTGCCGGCACCACGAGAGATGCCATCAATGAAACCATCCAACACGGAGACTACACCATTGAATTCATCGATACTGCTGGACTTAGACGCAGAGGGAAAATTGAAGTTGGTATCGAAAAGTTTAGCTCCCTTCGTGTTCTTCGTTCTGTTCAAAACGCAGATATCTGCTTATTGGTCATGGAAGCCAACGAAGGTGTCATGGCTCAGGATATGCATGTGATGCAAATCATTGAAGAAAACTATAAGAGCCCAATTTTGGTTATCAACAAATGGGATACCATTGAAAAAACTTACAAGATTACTGCCGAATACGATAAATACATCGATCAGAAATATCGTTTTATCAAAAACCTTCCTAAAGCCTACGTCTCCGCCCTTACCGGCCAACGTGTAGAGAAAATTAAGGATTCAATTGTACAAGTTTGGGAAGACCGTAACTTTGAATTCCCAGCTCGAGAACTCAAACACATAATCCTGCAAGCCGTCACCGACAAACCCCTTAAGGGACGCAGAACCTCACCACAGCTATTCGATGCAAAACAAGTGGGTACTAATCCACCACTGATTCAGATTAGAACCAACAAATCGTCAGAATTGCATCCAACTCACTTTAGATTCCTAGAGAACGTCATTAGAAAAACTTGGCCATTACCGGGTGTTCCTATTAACTTTTCCGTTAAAGGAATTTCTCGTTCTAAGGAATAACTTGACCCAGAACTAATAATCTAGGTAAAATCAGAATACTTTTGCACCCGGAGGCATTCATGCCTGAAAAAACTGTATTTGTTTACAGTTATCAGGTTGGGATGTGTTACAACTCTCTCTGCAATCAATACATTGTCTTAGAGGGAATGGAAGAATCGGAAATCAATAACCGATTCCTATGTCGAGGTGAACTTCGTTGTCCATGCTGTAAAACTCGCATTAGCCCAGAAACCTTTGGGATTCACCCCATGAGCGGCGATAAACACCGATGGATGAACAAGAAGGGTCAGTGGAAAAAAACTCCACGCACCAGGCCTTTTAAAATAAAAGTTTACTATCCTCACGTAACACATCAACCCAATCTGTTTGAATAACCCCTAAGCACCGCTTAGGGGTTTCACTTTTTATCAAACCAAATGGTATAATTTAAACATTATGGAAATGCAGCAAATCGGCAATGTCGTCGAATACTTTGAGGATATCAGTGTTGCCACCATCTCCCTTACTCAACCTCTCGCCGTTGGCGAGGAGATTTGGTATGGAACAGACGATGAGATGAGCTCACAAACTGTAGAGTCTCTTGAAATAGAAAAGGAATCTGTCGATCAAGCAGAAGCGGGTGCCGTTGTGGCAACCCACATTCATCGCGTAGTCGAACCAGGTATGCCCATCTATAAGAAAGCAGAATAATGTTTGAAGGTATCAATCGAGATCGAGAAGATCGGGTTCAACCAATTGAGCCCTCTTCACCATCCCACAATGAGGACAATCCCAACGAGGATTCCGAAACACAATCTGAATCACAAAGGACTCAAGAACCAGATACTGTGGAAATAAACACTGAAGAAACAGGAGAACAACTGCCACAAAAACTAAATACCAAATACCCAAATCAACCAGACACTCCAATACTTGGAGAAAACTTAGACACCGAAGCTTAACCACATGAAACTAATAGTTGGTCTTGGCAATCCTGGAGCAAGATATAAAACCACCCGCCACAATGCTGGTTTTATTTGCGTAGACCAGATTGCATCTTCCTCTAAGACTAAATTCAAACTAGATGAATCTGTAATGGCAGAAGTAGCCACCACAGCCGATTTTATCCTTGCCAAACCCCAAACATTCATGAATAATTCAGGGGTAGCCGTAGCCAATCTATTGCGTCAGCATAGTTTATCTCCGGCCGATCTTTTGGTTATCTATGATGATGTCGACCTTTCTGTCGGAAATTTTCGCTATAAACCATCTGGCAGTAGCGCCGGGCAAAAAGGGATGCAATCCATCATCGACACCCTTGGTACTAACCAGATTGCCAGACTCAGAATTGGAATTGGCAGAAGTGCTGAACTAGATACCTCGGATCATGTGTTATCTAAATTTACCGCAGACGAATTAGATTCAATTAATTCTGTCTGTACTGAAATCATTTCTAATCTAGATCAATATCTAGATTAATTATCCAGTAGTTGTAGTTAATCTTACTTTGGAACAATTTCACATAACTCAAGAAATTGCTCACCGCTTTGCCAACAGCGAGGCTTTTAGTAAAGTCCTAAAAGCAGCTGGCAGCAAAAAACTCACCACCAACGGCCTGAACGACTTAGGCAAGGCACTGTTGTTAACCAATCTTCGTAAATCTGCTAACAAACCAATTGTCTTTATCTCTAAATCAGAACCAGAATCACATCGCATCATTCAGCTCTTAGAGCATGCCTTTGCTACTCCTGCTACTTTCTACCCACAACTGCGTCCAGACACCTTTAACCGTCAGCAATTCATTGATAGTTTAAGTGCCAGAAACAAAGCCTTAAACAACCTCAGTTCATCCAAACCTAGCATTACCTGCTTCACTGGTAATCACCTCATCGAAGCCTTAAGCCAACCTGCAGAAATCTTAAACCTCAAACCAAAGCAAGGAATTAGCCCAACTCAGCTAGCTTCAGAACTTGCAAGTCTAGGATTTGAACGCCAAACCAAAGCTTTCCAGGTAGGGGAGTTTGCAGTCAGAGGAGAAGTGCTAGATATCTTTGATCTCTCCCAAGAACACCCATGGCGCATCACTTTTAATGGTGACTCCATTGAAAACATTTATCTATTCGATCCCGTAAACGGAAATCGTATTGAAGAGCAGGGGAGCATCTCGATTACCGCTATTAAAAACCATGCATTTGCTCCAACCCTTGCAGAATATCTAGAAGATCACGCAGACGAGTTAATCATCTGCATGGACCATAGCCAAGAAATTCTCCAATCCTTATATGAAATGTTGGTCGCTAGCGAAAACCCAGCTCTAGTAGCATTAGACAAAACCTTGGATAAGCTTCCCATTATTTATATTGAAACTCTCCAAGATGGAGACAAAAACTCAGTCGCTTTTGATTTCAAAAACCCCCCTATCTACGCCTCCAAGATTGAAAAGCTCACCCAAGATATCTCCCAATACCTAAAAGCTGGATATCAGATTGGAATCTCCACTAACAAAGAATCATCTATTACTCAGATTCTAACCGACGCAGACATTGCAACTGGAGAAAATCCTCAGCTCCTACCATCCATTAGTGGCTTATGTGGTGTATCTGAATCCCTTAAGATTGCCATCATCTGTGATGAACAAATCTTCACCATGGTGAAGTCTGTTGAAGTGAAATCCAGTTCCAAACAACAACGTATGTTCTTGGCTGATATCGCTAGAGGTGATTTCATCGTTCACAACGACCATGGAATTGGAAAACTCATAGACATCCAACACATCACTGTTGCTGGTGTGGAACGCGAATACATCATCCTCGAATACGCAAAAGGGGATAAGCTGTATGTCCCTATCGATCAAATCGATAAGATATCCAAATACGTATCAGTCGATGGCCGCGACCCACAGCTTTCCAAACTCTCCTCTCAAACCTGGAAGAAGGCCGTCTCTAAAATCAAACGTGAATCCCATAAGTTTGCAAAAGAACTCTTAGACCTCTACGCCAAGCGTCAGCTCAAACAAGGTATTTCCTTCAATGCCGAAGAAATCTACCAAAAGAGCCTCTCAGACAGCTTTGCTCACCAAGAAACCCCAGACCAAGAAACCGTTATCCAACAAATCCTTGCTGATATGCAACAAGAAAAAACCATGGATCGTCTACTGGTAGCCGACGTTGGATTTGGTAAAACCGAAGTTGCCATTAGAGCTGCCTTCCAAGCCGTTAGTTCTGGATATCAGGTAGCTGTCCTGGCCCCTACCACCATCCTGGTTGAACAGCATTTCAAAACCTTCACCGAACGTCTTTCCCAATTCAAGGTTAGAATTGCTGCCCTTAGTCGCTTTAAATCTAAAGCAGAACAGCTAGATACTGTCCAGAAATTAAAGCTTGGCGAAGTCGATATTGTAATCGGAACGCATCGTTTACTCTCTAAAGATATTAATTTCAAAAACTTAGGTCTTGTCATCATTGACGAAGAACAACGCTTTGGGGTTACTCATAAAGAAAAACTCAAAGTCTTCCGTTCCGAAGTAGATGTTCTAAGCCTCACTGCTACCCCAATCCCTCGTACTCTCAACCTAGCTCTTTCTGGTATTAGAGATATCAGTGTAATTGAAACCCCACCTACCAGTCGTGTTCCTATCATCACTACCGTAGCTCCAGTTTCAAACCACCTCATCAAAGAAGCCATCGAAAGAGAAATCAAACGTGGGGGACAAGTATACTTTGTTCACAACCGAGTTAGAACCATTGATACCGTCCAACACAAACTAGAAACCCTACTACCAGAAGTTAAATTCATTCATGGTCATGGTCAGATGAGTGAACGCTTGCTTGCCAAAATCATGCAAGACTTCAACCAACATCAATACGATGTACTCATCGCCTCTACCATTATTGAAAACGGAATCGATAACCCAAATGTAAATACCCTCATCGTCGATGATGCTGGTCACTTTGGCCTCTCTCAACTTCACCAGCTCCGTGGTCGTATCGGTCGTGGTCAGATTCAAGGTTACGCCTACTTCCTCTACAATAAAGGCAAGATGAGCCCACGTGCCTTAGAACGCCTAAAGACCATCCAAGACAATGCCGATCTAGGTTCTGGATATCAAATTGCTATGCGTGACATGCAGATTAGAGGTGCCGGTGGTGTGCTCTCTAAGTCCCAGCACGGCCACATTACTGCCATTGGACTATCTTTGTATACAAAACTCCTTAACAAGGCCATAGAGGAGCTTAAAACCGGTCAGAAGTCCGATGTATCAGATGTTACTATCGACCTTCCAGTTTCTGCCTACCTTCCAGTTAAATATGTGGATGTTGAATCCCAACGCTTGAAGATCTACCAAAACCTGGGTGTATTGGATGATCCAAAAGAACTCGACCAAGAATTTAACCAACTTATTGATACCTACGGAGCCCTACCTCCAGAAGTTGCCAACCTCCAAGATTTACTCCATCTCAAGATTACTGCCTTAAAGACCCAAATCATCACCTCCTTAATTGGTAAAAACTTAAACCCAGCCAACTTAGAACCAGACTACTTAATCACTATCAACTTCACTACCAACGTCCTTCCTAAGATGATTGAACCAATCATGCGTTCAGGTTATATGATCCAGGTAGGGGAGAAAGACATTAAGATTAAACACAGCCAATTATCCAAGAACTGGGTCCAAGATCTCACTAAGCTTATCTCCTTAATTGTAAATAAATAGCTCCTAGCTTGCATTAAATATCAATCTCAGGTAAATTCATAATTACTGATACCAGTCAGTTATTATTATTTGTACCTAAAGGGGAGTGTTATGACCAACGCTCAGAGACCTGCAACCATCTCGGTCGTGATGGAATGTCAGCTTAGGGGTAAGCTGATCCCGGCATGCAAAGAAGCATACCGTCGACTGAGATTCGGAATGTCTTACAGCTCTGGAACCATTGTCTGCGACAGTTTCGAGGCAATTGTTAGCAACAACCTCGATTCTTCCCAGATCAAGGTTGAGCTCCGAAAGAAAAAGAAGGGCAACCTCTACAGCAAGGAGTTCCTTATCAACGATGCCGACTTCAACTTCAACAATCCGGATGATGAGCAGATCTACTTCAAGGTCTTTCCTCCGCGAGTAGAACACAGGCTGGCCTTGGTTATGGCCCAGCCTACCAGACCGACCACCTTCCCCGTGCAGGGGGCTAATAGCCACGCCTAGCCCCATGTATCAACAATAATGCTATCCAACGGCATTTACTAAGAGCCAGCTAATACCTGGCTCTTTCCATGAAAACAGCTCCTGGCTTGCAAAAAACTATAAAATCTGCTAATATTGGAAACATCAACCAGCTTTGGTTGTGGACATTATCACATTATCTGTTGGAGGTAATAGCATGTGTAGGGTTAGAGTAGGCGATAAGGGAATCAAAGCACTCAAGGGTGTGCTGACAACTGCGGCTATCCAGCTCCACAATGGCGACAGCGCCAACCGTCATCTCAAGCTGAGCAGCTTCAGCAACATCGAGGCAACCCAGTTTTCCATCAAGATTGACGGGAACAAGGCCATCCTGGTTGGTAATTACGACATCAATCCCAAAGATGAGTACCACGCCACCCAGGAGTTTGATCTTTCCAGCATCCTCAGCAGGATGAAGCGTTCGAAGGATCCGATGAGCAAGGCCAACAGTATGGTTACCGAGCTGATCAAGGAGCAACTGACCGTGGACCACCTCGGGAACCACCAGTTCGACTTCGGATCCAGCCGAAAGAAGATCGCCACCAGCTGAACTCCAACCGGCTGATAATAGAGGGGTTAGGATAATCCTTAGGGATAATCCTTAGGGCTAATCATTGGATTAGCCCTTTTTCTTGCCATTTTTACTAGAAATCCTATACTAGTAACACTTTTGTACCCATCCTGCAAATGGAGGAGATATGTCGCACAACATCAAAATGGGCGAAATAAGTATCTTTAATATCTGTTTGGCATTAAAGCAGCAACTTCGTCATCCTGGATTTCACAAGTTTAATGGATCACCATATCCAATCGAAATAGTCGCAGGTAAGTCAGCCAAGGGAATAGTTTATACCATCAAATTCGAGGATTACTTGATGGCCCAGGATGTTACCGTGATCACCCAGGACGAAAAGATTAACCTCAGCTTAACCATGGGAGAGGAAGTGCTTGAAATGCTAATCTACACATTGATTCAGTATGGCTACAAAGGTAGTTACAAGGATCAATCGACCAAGGACTCATTTC
Organism: Patescibacteria group bacterium; assembly: GCA_041389145.1. Taxonomy (GTDB): domain Bacteria; phylum Patescibacteriota; class Kazan-3B-28; order Kazan-3B-28; family Kazan-3B-28; genus JAWKSK01. Next base: position 13,936 of record JAWKSK010000008.1, read on the forward strand.
ATTCAAATTCCTAACATTATTGGAAGGTGAGTGGAGTGAGTCTTTTCATATCCAAATACGTATACAACTCATTGTAAAAACGACAGTCGCACAATGTATCTTGTACGACATTTAGCTAAACGACTAGCTATGCACCTATCTAGGTCTTTTGCAGACCCATACACACTTATTTAAGCATTATAGGTGTATATCGCGCCTATGCTACAGACCCTAAAATTTTACAAAATTTTAAAATATTATTTGCTTAAATATTTGTATTTTTATATATAAATACCCACATTATTATTTTCCGTGCGTTCTAGGACTTATCAAAAAGTCATCAAATCCCCCGATCTGGGGTCTCCCCCGAAGGCTCATTATTACACCACAAATTTAATATTTGTCAATATACGCCATCAACCCTTTACACTAAGCAAATATCTATAACCTGTATGTTATGTCGCACATTGTTATTTGATATTGACACTACATATGGCCCCCTGTAGAATCCACATATCTCTATATAAAGGAGCAAGTTTTGTACCTACCCAAAAAACGCTGCTTCTTAGCAGTTATTCATCATCAATCCCTTGCACAAGCAAGGAAGAACGTTATCATCGCCATGGAAAACGGTGCGGATGGAGTATTTCTTATTCCCCATGGACAGACAACTGATAACAGCAACGTTTGTGTAGTGGCCAAGCAGATCAAAGCGGAATTCCCCAATTTCTGGATTGGGCTGAACATTCTTGAAGCTGCAAAACACAACTTCATCGCATTCAACAGTGCTAACGAAGGAAAACTGGACGGTGTTTGGACCAATAATATGGGAATTCTCTGGCAACCCCATAACGGAATTATCAGCTATAGACAGATGATTAGTACTACTAAGCACAGGCGCTGCAACAACTACACCAGTAAGTACTTTGGCGGTTTCCAGTTTAAAGACCAAGACCAACTGCCGGACGACAAGCTTCCAGAGGCTGTAGCCAGGTCGATTAGACACACCGAGGTACTGACTACTAGTGGGGACAAGACTGGTGAACCTCCGACAGTAGCCAAGATCCGCAATCTTCGCAACATCGTCAATCAAGTTCACAGGGGTAGAAAGATCTTCCCTATCGGGATCGCAAGCGGTATCAACCATGTTAACGTCATCCCCTTGTTAGAATTTGCACAGTACTTCCTGGTAGCATCCAGCATCAGCACTGATGAATACAACCTTGATCCATTCAAGGTCGAACGTCTAGCTGACGCAATCAAGAAGGGCTAGCATTGATGAACTATATACAAAGACCCGCTTCGGCGGGTCTTTCCATTACACGTTTTTATTAAAGAACTCTAAACTTGAATTCATAAACTCAGACCACATAAAAGAAAACTCGTGTCTCTCCCCTTCATACACACGGTAATCCACCTCTTTATCTGCCCCCTCTAGAGCTGATACAAACTTATCTGCCCATTCAATTGGGCAACTATCATCTAAAGTTCCTTGTTGCACCATAACTGGCACCCTTATCTTATCTACAAAACTAATCGGTGATAAATCTGACCAGAACTTTGGATTATCTTCCGGTTCACCATATTGTTCCAAGATCGTACTAGATATTTCCATTCTCGGTCTCGTCCATTTATTAAAATTATCCACCACATCACCAGATACTGGTGCATACAACACAGCTGCATCTACCAAGTTGGGTTGGGATACTAAAATAATCTCTGTAATTCCACCACCCATAGAATGACCCAACATTCCTACTCTATTAGTATCTATATAGCTCAACTCTGCTGCCTTAAGAGCATTTACAGCGTTAATTACATCCGTTGTATATCCAAACCTAAAATCACCCCCATCTGTGGTTTCATCCTTATCTGATTGAGCATGGTTTCTATAATCCGGGTGCACTACCACATATCCATTTCTAGCAAAGAAATCCTGTTCTCGCCTAAGACCTCTTCCATTCGTGTATACCGAGGTATCAATATGACCATGATTTAATATCAACACTGGAAATGGACCATCACCATTAGGTTTATTCATTATTCCCGAGATAGTTAAATCTTCGCTCTTATAGGTTACAAAATACCTAGTATATGTACTATGAGTTTCTAAAACCCTACCTACTGTAAAATCAGATCCAGTAAACTGTCTTTTACTAAAAGCTTGAATAGAAACTTCATCATACGTAGGTGATGTTATCTGCTCTACCACCTCCCCCACCTTTGCATTATTGCCTGTAGAAAAATAAACGATAAGAGACAGTAATCCAACACCAATAACCACCCAACTAATTTTATTCATAACTGTATTTTATCATTCAAAACTAACGGCTCATAAAATTGAGCTATTGAAAAAGGGCGCCGAAACGCCCGCCTGACTATACCTTAGAAAAAAGCTTTGATGCCACTGCCTTTGGCAGTGTTATTGAATGTTTTTCCAATGAACTCACTTGCATGGACTCCCTGTGGAATTTTAATACGCATTATTCCACCAGTATAAGGACCCCTTTCTACGATACACGGTTCACACCTCATCACTAACTGAACCTCAGCGTCCAGATAGAAAACGTTTTGCAACATCCAGAGATTCCGTGAACAGGTTCTGCAACCAACATTGGTCGAATGGTTCAGATTTTCAACAACAATCGGACTTAGCACAGATTTATCAACCACAGTAAGCACATGAGCTGTACCCAAGTGATCACAACAACTGCACATAAGACTTACCTTAAGATGAAATTCACCTAAATCTAGGAAGTTGTTGATCCAACGATTCACCAACGGAAAGTCCCCAGAGCCGCATTCCGAACATTGGAACTTAACAAGATACTTCACTGTGAATCACCGCCTAGTTATATTTACGGCAAACACCTAGGAATTTTCCCCAGTGATGTATTTATTATATCAGGTTGTGATTTTAGAAGCCAAATCCAAACCAGGTCAACCAAGCCCCAAATACAACCATAAAGAATCCGGCAAAGGTTAACACATCCTTAGATTCAACTACAGCATCTGCCATGTTTTCTACCCATCTAGGAGCTATGGCAAACATAACCCCTTTAAGCAATGTAGCCCAACCTAAAACTGAGATAATAATCTGTGGAGTAGTATCCCAGTATGGATGCTTTACAATCCAAGCCATACCCACTGCAATTAACCCCATCGAAGTCATTAACAAAGCTAAGGTTTCTTTTTCTATCATCCGATAGATTTCTACGTAATACTTTCTAGCCGTAAAAGTACCTACACCAAAAGCCAACAGCACAGGACCCAACATCTGTGCAATAAACATAGTTGTTTCGTTCATCGATCTTCTCCCCTACTTAAAAGATATATTAGTTTAAGTATACTCTTAAAAGAAAAAACGGGGCTCAAAGAGCCCCGCATTCAACGACGGACTTGATACGGATGAAACAAATCCCGGTATTATGAACCGGAATGTGATCAAACGCATGATCGATTTCTCTCCCCACATCCTCACCCCAGACACAGAGTCCAAGTTCTGGATGCTCATAGACATCAACAGTGTCGAAATGTTCTCCTTCAACCTCGTAGCATCCAGGTCTTAATGGAATACTACCACCGATTGTTTTGAGATAGGAGAAATCAACATCATGATTGAGAGAAATACCAGTCTCATCACTAACCCACTTTCCGCACCACTCACAGTTACGCCTGAGGAACTTAAATTCTTTCCCTTCAAGTGTAATTGATACCACAGACAACTTGCCTTTCGGATACCTACGATACTGCGGTGCAGTTGGTGCATTAGGGCTAACATATTTACAGGTACAACATTCTTGCCCCATTACCTACTCTCCAATCCAGCAGTTTAGATTTGCTAAAAGCACTGCTTGAAAGCATTTTACAACTCCATCCTGGATAAAACCATCCCAAACAGTAGCTAATCTACTATCACTGCATTCTCAATGGCAGCCCAATGAGATTTCTCATCATCAGCTGGCACAATGATTGTTGCCTGATCTCCAGGCTTTAACTTGAAATAAGTAATAGATGCAGTAAGCACGTTGTATGAATGACCACCAGCTACTACCTTGTATTCGTCATCTTCATACACTACAGTTCCAATCAATTGCTTACGCTCTACCGGATGAATCTGCTTATACAAATATCCACCATCTGGTTGGATGGTTAATTTTAATGTATCTCCTAATACCAACTTAGATTTAGAGGCATAGTTAGCTGGTACTGGGTATTTCTTCTTGTCTACATCAATCATGTACTGGCCATCAAAGATGCCTTCTACTACGTTGCCATCTGATGCAAGCCCTGCAGTCTTTAAGGAAACATCATCAAATGAAGTTCCTAACATTTCACCCAAAAGCTGCTTAGCAGATGCTAAGTTGGCTGTGGCGTTTTCTAACATTTGTTTTACTAATTCAATTTTTCCTTTGTCTGACATTTTTTGTTTTTCCTTTCTATTAGGTTTTATTTATATGACTGGTGGCTCTCCCCCACTCAAGCCTTTGTATTTAATCCGCTCCGAGAGCTGACTTTCCACTATACGCTTATCTACACCAAATTTCAATCGGGAAAGCTGTTTTATGGCTTCTCCGATCTTTTCATTACCCTCACCCATAGGTGGCAAGGTTTGCAGGGTAAATGGCTTACTAGCCGTTCCATCAATCATTAACTTGATGTAAGCATTGAATTTCTCGATATTCACCAAGTCATGTTCCGATACCTCTGGGGCGAATTCCTTCACTAATCTTTCTGCATCAGGCGCTCCCACTCTAAAGGCCACCATCGTACCTACGTTACCAAGTACTGCATCTGCAATCTTCTCATCCAACTGAGCCATATATTGGTGAGCCACAATCATATTCAGGCGATACTTTCTGGCCTCAGATAGAATTGTAGCAATCGAATCTGTAGTCACATTCTGGAACTCATCAATATACAGATAGAAATCTGGATAATCCTTATTAGCTCTATCTGCTCTAGAAAGAGCTGCCATCTGGAGCTTTGAAACAATAATGAATCCCAACATATTACTATTAATATCCCCGGTTAATCCCTTGGCCAAGTTCACCAGTAATATCTTCTTCCCATCCATTACCTGACGTAAATCAAATGAGCTCTTAGGCTGGCCCACAATATTACGCATCATTTCATTACTGATAAATCTTCCGATTTTACTTACCAAGTAACTGAAGATTTCTCCAATTGATTTATTCTTCTCAGCCTCAGCAAATTCTTCATTCCAGAACCGTAGCACCGTTGGATCAGTAACATACTTTAACTTAGATAGTCTAAACTCCCTATCTGTCAGCACTCTGGGGATATCAATCAAAGTTGCACTTCCTGAAGGGTCTGCCATTAATAACAACATGGCATTGCGCATGTAGTGTTCAAAGATTGGTCCTACAATTCCTGAACCCTGAGGATCAAATAACTTATAGAAGATAGAAATCATCTCAGACACCACCATATCTTTTTCCGTGGTGTTTTTAGCTTCCAATAGGTTCAAACCCAATGGCCGATCTAAATCAGGTGGATAAAAGTGAATTACATCTTCAACCCGATGCTTTGGAATCCGCTCTAATAGCCATTCAATCGCATCTCCATGCGGATCAATAAAACATACACCTTCACCATTGATAATGTCCTGTAAGGCCATATTCTGAAGCCATGAACTCTTACCAGTTCCTGTCTTACCCACCATATAGGTATGACGTCTCCTATCATCTCTTTGCATATGAATCTGTTTGGTAACTCCCCTAAAGGAGTTCTTACCAATCAGTACCCCATCCCCACTCTTTGGTAAGTTATCTGGGGCCGGTAATCTTTTAGCTCTCAGCCACTTCAGGTTTGGAACCTCCAATAATCCGTGTGGAAAATGGAAAATGGTAGCCAGCTCTTCTGAATTCAATAACGTACTACCCAGTTTTCCAAACTGACGCATTACATAACTTCTAATCACATCCTGTTCATTCACCTTCTCCTCTACAAAACTGTTTAATTCAGTGGCTCCAAACTGCAAGAATCCAGATACCAAAGCTCTTAGATGAGATTTAGATTGCACTTCATCTGGAGCAGCTGCCACCAATCTAATTACGGTTTCAAATCCTGGCTTATTAGCCTTGTTTTCTATGGCAGATACCACCTCTTCTTGTAATGAAGATAATCTTTTAGGTTCATTTGGCTTTTTCTCTTCATCCTCGCGCACTGCAATGCCCTTTAAACCTTTGGCTACTCCTTGAGCAATAGAATCACTCTCTTTTCCTTGAAGCATCGTACGAGCGAGGTTCTGTGCCCGTTTCTGCCACACATCTGTTGTAGTCGGCCGAATAAGAATCTGCACCGCAGCTCCTGCATCCATATCCACTAACTTACTCAAGGCATTAGCTAGCACACTCATTCCGTCCGTTTCCAACCGATTGTAGGTTTGTATTGGATAGCTGATATCTTTCTTCAATACCAATTGAGTTGCAGATACTCTACCTTGTTCGGGAAAGATATTGGGATAAGGGGCCACATCCACAGCCGCGTCGGCATATTGTGAGGTAATCTGCTTTTCTACAAAGTCCTGCAGTTCTGCTGGCACGTTTACATAAAAAACAATCTGTTCACCCTCGGTAGCTAGTTCGAAAATCACTGATCTGTTTCCAATACTATCCCGGATTCCAGATAAGCTATCAAAAATCGTCTCCATTGGAGCGATTAGGTCCTTCACCTGCTTATTCTCCACCCCTACCTTTGGCATGGTCACCATTAGGTTTACCCGAGTGGTCACATCGTCATCGATAATAAACCCAGACTTCTGGGATTTCGTTCTCCACCAAATAATTCCCCCTATGCCTATCAGGGCTAGGATTACTACAATCCAAATCATTAAAAAGTTCTATTGGTTATTTATTGCCTGAACCTGTAGCTTTATTGATCAAAGCCGTTAATCCATTCATGAATCTAGCATTTTTTGCATCTACTTTTTGAGCCCTTGCAGCATCAACTGCCATTTCACTAAAACGTTTATTTTGCTCAAAAGCTACACTATCAATTATCTTGTTTTGTCTTTGATACTTAGATACCCGAGATTCTGAATCCAACTCCTCGTTTGGATGAGAGACTTGATGATCAATAATCCTCTCAATTGGATCAGGTGCTTGATTGACCTCTACCAGTTTTCTAGCTATTTCAATCTCAGGTTCATCGTCAAAAATATCCTCTACGTCATTCTGATGAGGCTGTTCAGGTGAAATAAAACCAGACTCCGTTGGCTGTGGAGCTCTATATTCTGGATTATTATCTTGGAATTCACGTTCCATAACTAGCTACATTATACCAGAATATCTTTATTTTGTCAATAATCTTTCTAGCACTTCTTTTACCTTAGCTGGTTCTGCAGAATTACCTACCTTAGCCATTACCTGTCCCACGAAGAAGCCCATTAACTTATCCTTACCGCCCTTAAACTCCTCTATCTTATCTGGATTTGCCTCCAATACTTCTGTAATCTTGGCTTCTAGATCTGATTCGTCCATTTCTTCTCCTAATGAGGAAAGTATTTGTTTTAGCTCTGCTTTCATATCTGCTTTCCAAGCATCAAATAGCTGCTGTGCTCTAAAACCAGATAACTTCTTATCTGCAACAAATCCAGCAAACTTAGCCAACTGTTCCATATCTTCCCAATCCTGTCCGGCCCAGTTGGTTAGCACCATTACATCTACATCTGGATTGGCTTCCTTAATTTCAATTACCCAAGGTAACTTACCCAAACCCTGTAGTTCATCTACCCGAGAATATGGAATACCTAATCGCTCTGCTTTGATGCGCATTTCACCTGGAAGCATTTCCATCTCTGCAATCATTCCGCCCAACTCTTCGTTACTAATTTCAATTGGAGGAAGATCTGGTTCTGGGAAATACCGATAGTCCACAGATCCTTCTTTTATTCGCTGAGAAATAGTGGTGTTACTTTTTTCATCCCAACCTCTAGTTTCCTGAACCACCTTTTCTCCAGCCTCTAAAAGACCAATCTGTCTTTCTATTTCAAAATTAAGTGCTTGTTCTAAAAACTTAAAGGAGTTTAGGTTTTTAATCTCAACCTTATCCCCTAATTCCGTAGCACCCCTTTTTCTTACAGAAATATTTCCATCTACACGTAGGTTACCTTTTTCCATATCAGCAGCAGATACACCAAGAGCTCTTACAATTCTCTGCAATTCATACATGAAAGCTCTAGCCTCTTCTGGGCTATGAATATCTGGCTCAGTCACAATTTCTGCTAGTGGAGTTCCACATCGGTTCAGATCCACCAGGGAACCTTCTTTACCATGAGTTAACTTACCAGCATCTTCTTCCAAGTGCAGTCTGGTAATTCCTACTTTGAATTCGCCTTTACTCTTTCTATCTGCCATCAAGTAGTCCACCTCTACTGTTCCATGTTCCCCTACTGGGAAAAAGAACTGAGATATCTGATATCCCTTAGGTAAATCTGGATAGAAGTAGTTTTTTCTATCAAATCTTTGAAACTGATTAATCTCACACCCTAAAGCCTTAGCCAGCTTAGTGCCGTATTCAATTGCTTGCTGGTTGGTAACTGGTAATGTTCCGGGATACCCCATACACACCTCACATACGTTAGTATTTGGGGCTACCCCTTCTGAATCATTATCACACCGACAAAACATCTTGGTCTTGGTGGCCAACTGTACATGGATTTCTAATCCAATTGTCGGTTCATATTGTTCTAATAGTTTGTTATCCATGATTACATCAATCCTATCCTTCTAATCACGCCTTCGAATGTTCTAACGGCTTCTACTGCTGCTGGCTTGGTGATATTTACATCTACATCATGAGCTAATCTGTTTCTCAGCTTATGAGCATTCCAGACTCGATTCACATCGCCAAGCATCTGTTCATTACGTTTTAACTTTTCTCCTAGTCCTTGACCTTGCGCCCCAACCATTGCCATAGCCAGATCTAATACCTTATCTGCATCCATCACCGCCTTAGCCCAGGCATGATCATCTGTACTATCCAGCAAGTTATTAATCTGGTCCCATGCTGCCCGAATCTTAGCTTTATCTTGCTCGGATACCTTAGCTGGTTTACTTCTAAACAGCCATAAAATGGCAAGCGCAACTACTAAAATACCAACTAAGAGATAAATCACTTGTTACCTCCTAACTCCTGCAATTTGGTTGCTTGTTTTCTCCACTCAGCATCTGCAGTAGCTTTTTCATAGGCATCAGCCACCTTTAACAAAGTAGCCTCATCAAACTGACGAGCCATAATCTGCAATCCAACTGGTAACCCATGAGCTAAACCACATGGAATCGAAACAGCTGGAATTCCTGCCATACTAGCTGGAGTTGTCAATAAGTCTGCTTTATACATCTCTAATGGATCTGCTGTTTTTTCTCCCACCTTAAAGGCAACTGTTGGAGAAGTTGGAGATACAATCACATCTACGCTTTCAAATGCTTTATCAAAATCTTGTTTAATCAGCTGACGTACCTTCAATGCCTTATCATAATATGCATCTCTAAACCCAGCAGATAAGGTGTAAGCTCCCAGCATTACTCTGCGCTTAGTTTCTGGACCAAACCCTTCTGCCCTGGACTTGGCATATACCCCAGCCAAACTATCTACATCCTGTGCAGAATGACCATATCTAATCCCATCATATCTAGACAGGTTAGCAGATACTTCTGCAGGTTGAATAATATAATAGGTGGAAAGCCCATATTTGGCATGAGGCAAACTCACCTCACTCTGACTAACTCCTAAACCATTAATTACCTCAATGGCTTCCCGCACCACCTTTTCTACCTCAGGATCAATTCCTTCACCGAAGAAGTCAGTAGCTACTCCCATCTTAATTCCTTTAACATCACCAGTTAACCCAGTTACATAGTCTGGAACCTCAATATCTAAAGTAGTAGCATCTCGTACGTCTCTGCCAGCAATAATCTGCAATATGCGAGCTGCATCCTCTACCGTGTTGGTGAATGGACCGATTCTATCCAGAGAAGATGCCATGGCTAGTAACCCATATCTACTTACCCGGCCATAGGTTGGCATCAGTCCTACAATTCCGCAAAAACTAGCTGGCTGACGAATCGAACCACCTGTATCTGATCCTAAAGAAAATGGCACAATTCCAGCTGCAACAGCTGCTGCTGATCCACCAGAACTACCTCCTGGTACTACTTCCATATTCCATGGGTTTTTAGTCACCATATAGGCTGAGTTTTCCGTCGAAGATCCCATTGCAAACTCATCCATATTGGATTTACCCACCATCATGGCTCCTGCTTCTGATAGTTTTCTAATCACGGTAGCTTCATATGGGGACACAAAACCTTCTAAGATCTTAGAGGCAGCGGAAGTTGGTAGCTTTAAAGTAGCCATATTATCCTTAGCTAAATATGGAACAGCTAGTTTCCCACCACTGCTCTTAGCTTCCTTATCCCAGGCAAGGACTGCATCCAAACCAGAATATTTATCGTTCATTGCAAAAACTCGCTCTACAGCACCCTTTTCTCCCAGTTCTTGCCACTTAGCAATTCTCATTACTTATCCAAAACTTTCTTAACCAAAATATAGTCCCCCTGATGTGCTGGAGCTCTGCTTAAAAACTCTTCTTTAGAGATTTCACATCTTCTAATCTCATCTACCTCAGTATTATTGGTCAGACCTGTAATCTGACTATTATCTGCATTCACTCCCGATACATCCACTGCAGATAGTTCATCAATATAGGTGATAGTATTAGACAAATCAGTCGCAAAGTGCGACTTTTCTTCTTCTGTCAGCTCAATTTGAGCTAATTTTGCCACCCATTCGACTTGTTCTCTAGGCAATTTCATATCACAGGCATTATATCTGAAAAAACTGCTCCTACAAAGCAGTAAATCAAAAAAATGGGGGCAGAACGTATCCACCCCCGGGAAGCCACTTGGTGGTTCAGTCGCCACCCATATTTTTAAGCCGGATGATCTCACCCCCATCCATCCTGGATGCATGCTTGCGCAAGGCTCTTGCAGTGGCCATTTGAGCCTTGATGCCTATCAACAACGCTTCGCTATTAATCCGTGGGTATCCGGCGTAAGTTCCACTAAACACCCCTTGCAGATCAATGTGATGTTGTTCCATCAATCGCTCAATCGCCAGAACACTAAACTCATAATCTCGCTCTTCCCCCTGATTATCCGGGAGTTTAAGCGAGATATTATCCATGTCATTCAACATCCGTCTCGCTCCACACAATGTACAATACCTATATTTTACCCTACCAATAGATATCTAACATACGGGTAGAAGATAATCACAGCCACTGCTACTGCTCCCATTGCCATGATCAGCACCATTCCCGCCATGATATCTTTTGCCACTCTAAACTTTTCATTTTTCTTAGTACTAATTCCATCTAAGATGTTTTCAAATACGCTGTTCATTATTTCTGCAGCCAATACTAAAAGAATCATTAAAATAATAATTCCTCTTTCAACTGGTCCAACATGAAACACATAGGTCATCGCCAAAATAAATACAGTGGCCCCTATCTCAATCCTAAAGTTCTGCTGTCCTCTCCACAGTGCTACAATTCCCTGCCATGCAAATCCAATGCTTTTCCCTAGTTTTCTAAAATTCATTTTATTCGTTTAGTAATTTCTTCATTTTTTCTGCCCAATCCCTGCCTACATCTCCACCCCATAATGCCCATGCAATATGACCATTAGATGGTTTTTCTGAGTTGTAGAAATTCTTTCCCTTTTTATCTACCTCATGCCGAGCAAAGAAAGATACCATTCTCATAATGGTTTCAGGTGTTAGTTTTCTTCTATTCTTTAAGTCCCTAGCCCTAGCAATTCCTACTTCAGTTCCGCCTCTACCAAACTGTTCCCGAAGCTTTAATCCTCTTTCTGCTTCCTTGGCCACTGCCGCAGGTGGAGTTAAATCTATTTTGTTCATGATATTAGTTTTTTAAATGCTTCTTCATCTAAAATCTCAATTCCAAGCTTGAGTGCCTTGTCATATTTACTTCCCGGCTTATCCCCCACCACTAGATAGCTAGTATCTTTAGACACAGATGAGCTAGATCTTCCTCCCAGATCTCTAATCTTTGCCTCAGCTTCATCTCGTGACATCGAAGACAGACTTCCAGTCACCACAAAACTCATTCCCGCAAATTTATCCGAGCTAGCCTGATCTGGTTTCTTAATCTTTACACCAACTGTTTTGAACTTTTCTAACAGCTCCTCTGCCGATTCACTTATAAAATATTGGTAAATACTTTCTGCTACCTTATCGCCTATTCCATCTACTTCCATTAGCTTCTCTAAAGAAGCTTTCTTGATTTGATCCAAACTGCCAAAGTGACTTGCCAAGTCTCGCGCTGTCTGTTGACCAACATGCAAAATCCCCAAGGCATAGATAAACCGATCTAAACTTATTGTTTTACGTTCTTGGATGGCTGCTACTAAATTCTCTGCACTTTTTTCAGCAAATCTTTCTAGTGGTTCAATATCTCCTTCCTCTAACGTGAAAAAGTCAGCGGCATCCCGCACCAATCCTTCTGTGTGCAATTGCTCTACAATCTTTTCACCCAGACCCTCGATATCAAAAGCATCCCGAGATGCAAAGTGAATTAGTTTCTTATGTTGAACTACAAAGCAGTTAGGATTTACGCACCGATATGCTGCTTCACCTTCAATTCTAGTCACTGGACTATCGCAAATTGGACATTGCTTTGGCATTATAAAAGCCTTGGTTCCATTTGGTCGTTTACCTTTTACCACCTCCACCACTTCTGGAATAATATCCCCCGCTTTCTGCACAATTACGGTATCACCTACCCGTACGTCTTTGCGCATAACCTCATCTTCATTATGCAAAGTGGCCCTACTTACCGTCGTGCCTGCCAATTGCACTGGTTCAAGAATAGCAACAGGCGTTAGCGTCCCCTGCCTACCTACTTGCACCTCAATATCCAACACCTTGGTTGGTTTTTGTTCTGCCGGGAACTTATATGCTACTGCCCATCTAGGTGCCTTTGCAGTTTTACCTAACCTGTCTCTTAATTTTAAGTCATCAATCTTAATTACAATTCCATCTATCTCATATGGAAGCTTGTCTCTATCCTTAGTCCATTTATCAATAAACTTGTGGGCATCCTCCAAGCTACTGCAGTATTTGTTGTGTTCATTAACTGCAAACCCTAGCTCACGTAGAGTTGCCAACACTTCCTGCTGATTTGTTAGCTCAATACCATCCAAGTCATATACAAAGCTCCTTAAGTTACGTTCTGAAGCAACTCTGGGGTCTAACTGTCTCACTGTACCAGCCGCCAGATTCCTAGGGTTTGCATACATTGCCAGTCCGGCTTTTTCCTGACCCTTATTGATTTTGGCAAAGTCTGCTTTGGTGATATACACCTCACCTCCCACCACAATATCTAGTGGTTTAGAAAGCACCAAGGGTACATCCCGTAGGGTTCTAATGGTATGGGTTACATCTTCTCCCACCACTCCGTCACCACGTGTGGCAGCTGTCACTAACTCTCCCTGCTTATATGTCAGCACTATCTGTAGTCCATCTATTTTTAGTTCTGCCATGTATGACAGCTTGTCATCTACTAGCTTTCTGATCCTAGCTTCAAACTCTTCTACATTCGTCCATGAAAAAGCATCATCTAATGACATGCGAGCTCTTACATGCCTAATCTCAGCAAAATCACCAGACACCTTATCTCCCACTCTCTGAGTTGGAGAATCCTTCTGAATTAGTTCCGGATATTCTTGCTCTAATTCTTGAAGCTTATGATACAGCCGATCGTATTCTGCATCTGACACTTCTGGTCTGTCCAATACATAATATGCCCTTGAATACCTATTCAAGAGCTTAACCAGCTTCAATATTTCCTTTTCTACACGAGCTTTATCCATGACAACATTATACAGCAAATAAAAGGGGTTGGTCCTAGAACCAACCCCGATATTGAACTGTGGCGGGAGACGACTAGCCGTTGTTTTCCAACGGTCTAATGGAATCACACCAGTTCATCAGACGATTGAGCTGAGCGAAGCGCGAAGACTTGTTGTCCACCACCTCAGCCTTCTTGAGCTCTTCGCTCAAAAGCACCGAGACGCGGTCAGATCCAGTTTCGAGAGCCTCCCACATCTCTGGGTTGTTCGGAAATGCGCCTTTCACCTCTTCCTTGAAGGTGAAAGGATACCGGCTCACAGGACCCTGTGCAGTTGACTCGATCTGAACACTATTGTTCATACACAACACTCCAAAAAGAACGAGATTCTATCGTAAAAAACGACCAATGAAATATATCATAAAAAAACAAAATAATCAAGAAAAATGCAGTACCAGAGCCAATTTAGTACAACAATTCTTCTATGTCAGATTGTAATGAATGAGCAAATTCTATTTCCCCCCTGTCTGATCATCCATAAAGTCCTTAATATCTTGATCCACATCCTTCATGTTGTCAGAATCATTAACCGATTTCTTTAACTGTTCACTTTGTTGCACCTGTTTCTTTTCAGCCTGTGCCTTAGAGAAAGCATCCTTAAATGAATTACCTGTTTCACCCTTCAAATCATTAAGCATGGTTTTTGCTAGCTCTTCCTGCTGGTTTGGAGCTAATGGTTCAGCTGTCTTTTTCTTAATCCCATGTAACAAGTCCTGAAGTGCATTAATGTTTGGCTTCTTTTTATTACCAAATGCACCTGGTGTTCCTCCACCTGGTCTTGGACCCGATTTATTAAATCCCCCACCACCTTTACCTGCAGGCTTACGAGGGTAACTAGGAGCAGGTTCTACACCAGTTAATGCTGCTGTCTGGGCATCCACATGTCCCTTCACATCCGACAGCTTCTGGGCATACATCTCCCGGGTGTTTTCTAACACCTTGTCATAGTTTGGAGTGGTTGGAGCAGAAGGTGGCAATGTGGCAGCCGAGAATGGACCAGGAGTCAGACCATCAATTGATAACTTAATGTAGATGTTAAACACATTTAAGTTCACCAAGTCCTGTTCATCAAAGACTGGCGCAAATTCACGCATCAATTTAGCTGCATCATCTGCACCCACTCTAAATGACACAATCGTACCCACGTTACCAAGTACCGCGTTAATCACCGTATCCGGCAGCTGTGCCATGAACTGGTGAGCCAAAGTTAAACTCAACCGATACTTACGAGCTTCAGATAAGATCGCTGCGAAGGAATCAGTTGCAAAGTTTTGGAACTCATCCACATACAAGAAGAAGTCTGCTCTTTTCTCTTGGTCTGTTTCATCTGCTCGTGACATAGCGGCCAACTGAATCTGGGTTACCAACATCGCACCCAACAAAGCAGCGTTATCTTCTCCGATTAAACCTTTGGACAACTTAACCAAGAAAATTTTCTTCTGGTCCAATACTTCACGCAGATCAAAACCATTAGTTGGCTGAGCTACAATATTACGCACCAACGAAGAAGATAAGAACTGACCTACCTTGTTCAAAATTGGACTAATTGTTTCAGCTCTTTGTCTTTGATCTAACTTATTGTATTCATTTACCCACCGAGCCTTAATCACGGGGTCATCAATCTTTTCGATTACTCCATCCCTAAATGCATCATCTGTGAACAATCTTGGAAGCATCATTAATGTTGCACCCGGATAATCCAACAATGCCAACACTGCAGAAGACAACCAGTACTCAAGTCTTGGTCCCCATGAATCACCGAAAATCTTCTTAAACACAGACACCACACCAGATGCAGCAATCACCTTATACTTAGGGTTCTTTACATCTAAAATGTTAAATCCAATTGGGAAA
>JAWKSK010000009.1:0-16724 GCA_041389145.1 Patescibacteria group bacterium
CAGCCACAATCTATCCAGATTCGTGGTATGGAAATCAGGTACAGGCGGTAAAGTCTTGGTTTTATCCTGGTGAATTAAATCCAGTACCTGGTCATCATTCTGAAACCCCTAAGGTTGAAGTCTGCTTGGTACATGGAATTTTTTCAGATAATGATAACCAAGATAAAATCCTGGACTATCAGAAGACGGTAGAGCTGTGGGACCCATTGCTGCTTTATCTCAGCAACGATCCAATCGATAACCGAGGGTTGAAATTCGATAAGTGTTTCAATATCAGATACTTTCGGTATGACTGGAAAGCTGGCCCATGGAGGAATGCGCAAGCACTAAGAGCTAAGTACGAAGGAATATTGGGAGTGGACGATAAAGACACACCAATCATCTTGATCTCCCATAGTATGGGCGGCTTGGTTGGAATGTGTGAAAGGTCGATCCCTGGTTCCAGAGTGATTGGCTTGATTGGTTGCGGTGTGCCCGTGGATGGCAGTCCGTTTGCAGATCGTGAAGGGGTATATGCCCAGTGTATGGCAGAACAAGGACCGGTGGTCGGCAAGGTTGTCGCTGATTATCTGACAAGGAGGCTAGATTTCAGCAGTGAGGGAATGAAGTGGTTAAGACCAATTTATGGACCCAGAGAAGACGCCTGGCAGCAGCTTTCATTCGACGATAGTTATTACTTCCTGGCTGGTGAGAGGACAGCTGTAAATCCGAAAAGCGAGGCAGGTAAATTTACATTAGCGATGCTGTTTGACGCAGTAGCTGTCGAACATGATGATTACCTGTTATCAACCGAGCTTTATGGATACGGTGCGTATCTGATTGAAAGCATGGGATATGGTGCCAATGATGGCACTGTACCAGCTGACTCGGCACTTGCTAGAGGACTGGGAAAAGGACCATGGAGGTATCAGATATCGGATTGTGACCATTCGCAGATAATTCGTGGCAATGGTGGTTCAAAAAGTTTCGAGATCATTTCAGATGCTTTGTGGCAGCTCTATGACAGCATTCCCAACAAGGTAGCTGAGGATTTCGGACCGATTGAAGAGATTAGGCTCGACCTGAGTTGGAGTGAAGATCTGTCTGGATTCGTTCCAAGACTTAAATCTCCAATTAAGTGGTGGTCCCAAGACGGGAATAGTCTAAGGGTAGTATGTGAAGATGGGCAGGCATTGTCGTTAAGAGTTCATTGCGAAGCCGGATATGAAGTGGATGTCGATTCATCAGGGTGGTGGATTGCCATTCCTTCAAGCTCTGGATTAGTAGTAATGGATCTAGAGCAGGGGCGTAGTATTCAGACAGTAAGTGGGAACGTTACTGCGGTAGGGTGGTCTGACACTCCCGGAATACTTGCCTATGTCGATGATGGTTCGGTGCAGTTACTGGATGTAAATACTGGTTTCTTCCGAACACTGATGGTTGCATCTGGCATGCG
Source organism: Patescibacteria group bacterium (assembly GCA_041389145.1). Taxonomy (GTDB): domain Bacteria; phylum Patescibacteriota; class Kazan-3B-28; order Kazan-3B-28; family Kazan-3B-28; genus JAWKSK01. The sequence continues at coordinate 1,436 of JAWKSK010000009.1, forward strand.
TCTCACCACTAGGTTGGTAGTTGTGGATGAATCAATCTACTTTGCTGATCAACGGCAGGCTGGTTTTGATGTATATCGGATTGATGCTATCAGGCAGACATACGATATTAATCAAGCTGTCTTGATGGTGTCAGATGCTACCTCTCCTCCCAGACGGTTAAAGGATTCGGTGGTAGTGATGACCAGAAGTGATGTGGTTACTAGTGCGGACTGGATCTTAGAAGGTGGTTCGCCTCAGGATATGGAGCTGAAGCAAATATTGAATCAAGGAATAATAACTGGAGGTAGTTCTCCGGTATTCAGGTCTTGTAACGATATTGCAATGTCATCCGATGGCGAAACCATCTTGTTGATAGATGGAAGGGCAATGGTGCTTAATTATCTAGAAGCGAGGAAGTATCTGGATGAAGCTAAGTCTAAACGGCGTAGTCTGCTTCGTATTGATAGAAGCAAATGGCCTGATACAGTTAAGGTGGTTGTCGATAAGGATGCACTGTTTACAGACCAATTTCCAGCTGATTCTATAGGGGGAAGATAGGCAAATTACCTCCCGACTGCGGTCGGGGGGTATTTTTATTAAAAAATCTTGTCAGGTAAACGACTTTTTGCTAGTATTTGGGAGCTATGAATATCGCAGAGCCAATTTTAAAGTTATTTAAGAAGTCCGCTGTTCCTCAAATTGAGGTCGGGGACGTTGTTCGTGTTCACCAGAAAATTGTAGAAGGTGGTAAGGAAAGAATCCAGGTATTTGAAGGTATTGTGATTGCAATGCATAACAAGACCGATTTGGATGCTACCTTTACTGTTAGAAAGATTGCTTCTGGTGTAGGAGTTGAAAGAACTTATCTTTTACATTCTCCAAGAATTGTGAAGATTGAGTTCAAACGTAGCTCCAATGTTCGTCGTTCTAAGTTGTACTACTTGAGAAACCTCACTGGTAAGGCATTGAAGATGAAGGACAGAAAGGTTAACAAGGAAAACTGGGACGAAATCTTGATGAAGGCTGAAGAAGCTCAAGAACCAACTGCTGAGGATGTTGCCGAAGCCGTAGAAGCTGCTCAGGAAGCTGAAGCAATGCAGGTAGCTAACGAAGAAGCAACTTCTGAAACTCAGGAACAAGTTGAAACTTCTGCTCCAGTAGAGGAAAATAAGGAGGAGGAGCAAGCAACTGATGAAACAGCAACCACAGACCAGCCAGTTGAAGCAGAGTCTCAGCCAGAAGAAGCAGCCAGTGGCTCTGAAGCTGAAGGGGAATCCGACAAGCCTGAAGCATAAGGTTATTGTTGGTGTTGACGAAGCTGGTAGAGGGGCATGGGCCGGACCAGTGGTAGCAGCTGCTGTACAGTGGCCAAATAGAACTCAAGATCAGGATATTAACGATTCAAAACAGCTGACTCCAATGCAAAGGGAGCAGCTGTTTTTGGTAGTTGAAGAGAAGGCTGAAGCAATTGGGATTGGAATAGCTAGTTGCAGTGAGGTAGACCAGTGGGGTGTTGGTCAGGCAACTAGAATTGCAATGCAAAGAGCTGTAGATAATTTGGGAACTACAGTTGATTTGGTAATGGTGGATGGGTATAAAGTGACTTTTGAAGGTGTGGAATCAGTTGGGGTAATTAAGGGTGATAGCAAGTATCTGTCGATTGCTGCCGCCTCGATCATTGCTAAAGTAACCAGGGATAGAATGCTGGTTAATTTGCATAACCAATATCCAAGGTATGGATTTGCAATCCATAAAGGATATGGGACCAAGTTGCATCAAGAGCGGCTGGATAAGTATGGAATTAGTAGAGAGCATCGACGTTCATTCGCTCCGGTTAAAAAACTGCTAGAAGAAGGAAAGATATTACAGGATGAATTGGTGGAAAGTAGCAACCAGAGCTAAGTATTGACGAAATTTATAAAGCAACATAGAATGATGGTACTAGGGGGTAATTAGAAGAAAGATAACCCAGGTTTATTACAAACCTGGTTATTTATTAGCTATATAGGTAAATATTCATCACCATGGCATCAGAATTTTTATCTGCTATTGAGCAGATTGCAGAAGAAAAAGGTATCTCTAAAGAATCGGTCATTGAGACCGTAGAAGCAGCATTGGCTGCCGCATATCGTAAAGACTTCGGTCAGAAGGAACAGATTGTGGTTGCAATGCTTGATCCTAAGTCTGAAAAGACTAGATTATTTGTAGTTCAAAAGATTGTTGAAGAGGTGGAAGATCCTGTAAAGGAAATCACTCTTGAAGATGCCAAAAAGATTGATCCAGAAGCAGAGATTGGTGGTGAGATTAGGGAAGAGGTATTCCCTCCAGCTGAATATGGACGTGTTGCTGCTCAAACTGCAAAGCAGGTGATCTTGCAGAGATTGAGAGAAGCAGAAAGAACCATGATCTTTAATGAGTATAAAGACAAAGAAGGCGAGATGATCAATGGTACAGTTCAGCGCATTGAAGGCAATGTGGTGATGGTTGATATTGGAAAAGCCACTGGTATCTTGTTCCCATCAGAACAGTCTCGTTCTGATAGATATTACTCTGGCCAAAGAATGAAGTTCTATATCTCTAAGGTGGATGATACTGCCAAGGAACCACAGGTTCTATTGTCTCGTTCACATCCTGAGATGATTAGAAGACTGTTTGAAATGGAAGTTCCAGAAATTGCGGCAGAGACTGTAGAAATCATGGGTGTTTCCAGGGAAGCAGGTGTTCGTTCTAAGGTGGCTGTGAAGTCATTACAGGATTCTGTGGATCCAGTCGGTTCATTAGTAGGACGCAGAGGGGTTAGAGTCCAGGCAGTGATGGCAGAAATCGGTGAGGAAAAGATTGATATCGTGTTGTGGGACGATGATCCAAAGCAATACATTATCAACGCCTTATCTCCTGCTGAGATTAAGGAGGTCATTCTAGATGAAGCTGAACACTCTGCTTTGATTAAGGTGGAAGATGATCAGTTGTCATTAGCAATTGGTAGATCTGGCCAGAATGTGAGGCTTGCCAGTAAGTTAACTGGTTGGAACATTGAAGTTGAAAAGAATGGTTTGGTGATGAATAGCCAAACAGAAACTGACTCTGATACGGAAAAAACTGAGCCGGTAGCAGATGAAGTGGCGACTGAATCCACTGAGGCTGATATGATGGAAGAGAAGCCAGAAGTGGCTGAAGAGCAGCCAGCTGAAACAGAGGAGGTGGAAGAAGTTAACAACTCTGAAGCTGAAGGAGAGTCTGAATCTGAGACCGAGGAAGGTGCAGACGAAGAAGCATCCAACTAATATTTGTAAGTTGAATAACAGGGCTGAAATAAACCAATAATTATGGAAAATTTTTTCTTAGATAAATTTACTACCAATGCCAAGAAGGTGTTGAGTAATGCCAACAAAGTGGCTCGAGAAATGGGTGATTTACACCTAGGAACAGAGCATGTGTTGGCTGCTATGCTGAATGTTAAAAGTGGCACTGCTTTTGAGCTATTAGGAGAAATGGGAGTAAGTTCTGAAAAGTTATCCCTTGCCCTGGGTTATCTACAAAGAAATGGATCTACTAAAGTAGGTCTGACTTCCAGTGCTAAGAGACTGATTGAAGGTGCAGTATTGGTAGCCGCACAGTATGGAAGTTTCTATGTAGGAACTGAGCATCTTTTGTATGCAATGACACAGAACCGTCAGAGCAAGGCGTATGAATTGCTGTTGGAAATGGATGTGGATCCAGGTGTGTTAGCAACTCAAGTAGTGCAAATTATGCAAGATGCAAGACAAAGAGACCCACGGGTAAGAGTAAGTGCAAACCAAGAATCTGAGAGCAAGAGCAGTACTCCAATGCTTGACCAGTTCAGTATCGATTTAACCTCAATGGCCCGAGAAGGAAAGATTGATCCAGTAATTGGAAGAGATAAAGAAATTGCTCGTGTAATTCAGATTCTAAATAGAAGAACTAAGAACAACCCAGTTCTAATTGGAGAACCAGGTATTGGTAAAACCGCAATTGTTGAAGGGTTGGCTTTAAGAATAATTGAGGAGCATGTTCCGGAGAATCTGGCAGGTAAAAGAATTATGGCTCTTAATCCATCTGCAATGGTGGCTGGTACCAAGTTTAGAGGTGAGTTTGAGGATCGAGTAAATCAAATTGTAGATGAAGTATCAGAAGCTCAGGATGTAATTTTGTTTGTGGATGAGCTTCATACCTTGGTGGGTGCCGGAAGCGCAGAGGGTAGTCTTGATGCTGCCAATATTTTAAAACCAGCATTAGCTCGTGGTGCACTGCAAATGATTGGAGCAACTACTCTGGATGAGTATCGTAGAAATATTGAAAAAGATGCCGCACTGGAAAGACGATTCCAATCTGTGTTGGTAGCTGAACCGACACCCGAAGATACTATTAAGATTATCAAGGGTGTTCGTCAGAATTATGAAGATTACCACAAGGTAACAATTACCGATCAGGCAATTGAGAGTGCGGTTAACTTATCTGTTCGTTATATTAGCGATCGATTTCTTCCGGATAAAGCAATCGACTTAATCGATGAGGCAGCTTCAGCAGTTAGAATTGAGGCTGGTTTAGCATCACCTGATGTTGCTAGCAAAGAGAAGAAAGAACTAGATGAAATTGTAGATCTGAAAGAGGACGCAATCGATCGTCAGGAATTCGAAGAAGCAGCAAGATTGAGAGCTGCTGAGATGAGGCTTCAGAAAAAAATAGAAGCACTACATAAGCAGAACAGTAAGGGCAAGAAGACTGGATGGCCAGAAGTGGACATTAGAGATATCACAAAGGTGGTATCACAATGGACCAATATTCCAGTTGGAAGTTTGGCTGCTGAAGAAATTGAACAGTTGCACGATTTAGATAGAATTTTAAAGAATAGAATTGTCGGACAGGATGAAGCAGTAGAAGCAATCGCGTCTGCCATTAAGAGATCTCGGGTAGATATTGGAAATCCGAATAGACCAATGGGATCATTCTTATTCTTGGGTCCTACCGGTGTAGGTAAAACTGAACTTGCCAAAGTGCTAGCCGAACAGGTGTTTAAAGATAAGGATGCATTGATTAAGATTGATATGAGTGAGTTTATGGAAAGACATAACCTTTCTCGTTTGATTGGTGCGCCTCCGGGATATGTCGGTTATGAAGAGGCAGGTAAACTTACTGAAGCAGTTAGAAGAAAGCCATATTCTGTAGTGTTGATGGATGAGATTGAAAAAGCTCACCCTGAAGTAACCAACATTCTTTTGCAGATGTTGGAAGATGGTTTCTTAACTGATGCCAAGGGACGCAAAGTAAGTTTTAAAAATACGATTGTGATTCTAACCTCTAACGTTGGAACTGATGCGTTGAACCAACAAGCAGTTATGGGCTTTAAAACTGGTACAGACAATAGAGCCAAGGATTTTGTGGCGGTCAGAGAAGATGTGATGGAAAGAGTCCGCAAGCAGTTTAGACCTGAGCTTTTGAACCGCTTCGATAAGATTATTGTCTTTAAGCCTTTAGGCCCTGATCAGATAATGGCAATTGTTGAATTGCAGCTTGAGGATTTGATGAAGAGGTTAGAGAAGCAGAAGATTACTATCGACGTTACTGATTCCGCAAAGAAGTTTTTGGCAGAACGTGGTTTTGAACCAGAGCTGGGAGCAAGACCAGTACGACGTCTAATTCAGAATATGATTGAAGACCCATTGGCTGAAGGAATCTTAAATAATGAATTCGGCAAAGGCACAGAAGTGAAGGTTGGGGTTAGGGCAGATAAGATTGTCTTGTCGGGATCTAAACCAGCAGCCAAGCCAAAGCCTAGAAAGACTGCGAGTAGTTCAGTTTCCTAAATAAATTATTATGATTTGGCAGTGGTTTGCAGTTGTGATTTTGGTGCTACTCATAAGTTACAGCGTAGCAGCTAGAAAAGTGGTGACCTTACCGTCATCAGTTTTCTTTATGACCCTGCTTGGTGTAATCATTGGACTGTCTGTAGGTGCGTTAATTTCATTGCCACTAGCTCGGCTAGAAGGGCCATTCGGACAATGGTTGCCAATTGTAGTAAATATTTTGTCAGTAGCATTGGTAACAACTTTCTTTTATAACCAACGGGAACAGATTACAAAGACCCTGGGTCAGATTATCCAGTTGGTTAATACTTTGGTTACCGAAACCCGCCAGGTAAGAAAGAATGGCAGATTAGCACAAGGCAATGACAGACCATTAATTCTAGACACCAGTGTAATTATTGATGGTAGGATTTTGGACTTAGTTGAGACAGGTTTTATTGTCGGTAAGATTGTGGTGCCAAGATTTGTGTTAGATGAACTTCATTTAATATCTGATTCTTCTGATTCATTAAAAAGAAACAAAGGAAGACGAGGGTTGGAAATTTTAAACGACCTTAAGAATGCTAAAGATGTAGTAGTAGAGGTATTGGATAAAGATTTTCCCAATGAAAGTGATGTGGATTCTAAGATCATTAAATTAGCCAAAAAACATAATGCTCGTTTAATGACTGTTGATTACAACCTTAACCGGGTTGCCCAGATTCAGAACGTTACAGTGCTGAATATTAATGAATTGAATAATGCCTTAAGACCGGTTGCAATACCAGGTGAGGTGATGAATATACATGTACTTCAATCTGGTAAGGACGAAGGTCAAGGGGTTGGTTATTTAGAAGACGGTACTATGGTGGTGGTTGAAGGAGGGGACAAGTTTATTGGTAAGGACAAGGAAGTGGTGGTTACCAGAGTGTTTCAAACTGTTGCTGGAAAAATGATTTTCTCAGTACCATCCGATTCAAGAAAAGAGGTTAGAGCTAGATAACCCTAAACATTGAAACGGAAGAGAATTACATCACCATCTTGGACGGTGTAAGTTTTGCCTTCTGAACGGACCTTACCTGCAGTGCGTGATTGTGCCCATCCTGAATTTGAGATGAAGTCTTCGAAGCCAACGGTTTCGGCACGAATGAATCCTTTGGCAAAGTCGGTATGAATAACTCCAGCTGCTTCTTGAGCGTTGGTTCCTTGTTTGATTGTCCAACCTCTGGCTTCCTGAGGACCTGCAGTGAAGTAGGTGACTAATCCTAGTAGTTTGTAGGCAGCACGAATCAAGACATTTAATCCAGGTTCCTCTAGTCCTAGGTCGGAGAGATACTCCGATTTCTCAGAAGCATCAAGGGTGGCTAATTCTGATTCAATTTGAGCGGAGATGTAGATTAGTTCTTCTCCATGTTGGGTCAGTTCAGAAATGGTTTCATGACTGTGGTTGAGTTCTGATTCTGAAATATTAACCACATATAAAACTGGTTTGATGGTAAGGAGTTGAAGTGGTTTGATTAACTCCTTTTCCTTGTCCGTTAAGGAGAGTGTACGAGCAGGTTGTTCTTGTTCGAGATGGGTTTTGAGTTTGGTTATAAGTTCAAGGGTAAGTTTTGCATCAGCATCTCCGCCTCGGGCAGCCTTGGTGGAGTTAGTTGCGAATTTATCTAAATGCTCGATATCTGAAAGAATTAATTCCAGATTAATAGTGGCAGCATCTTCAATGGGGTTGATGTTACCGGAAACATGAATAATGTTCTCGTCTGTAAATTTACGAACCACATGGACAATGGCATCTACTTCGCGGATGTGACTTAGGAATTTGTTACCTAAGCCTTCTCCCTTACTGGCGCCAGCGACCAATCCTGCGATATCTACAAATTCAACAGTGGCTGGGACTAGCTTGGTAGATTTTTCAATTGCGGCTAGTTGGTTTAAGCGTTGATCTGGAACAGGGACAATTCCACTGTTTGGTTCAATGGTACAAAATGGGAAATTAGAAGCAGCTGCTTGGTTAGTTCCAAGCAGTGCATTGAAGAGAGTGGATTTTCCAACGTTGGGAAGACCAACGATGCCGACTTTGAGCGCCATATTATTTTGCTCTTTCGATATAGCTACCGTCACGAGTATCTACCACAATGGTTTCACCTTGGTTGATAAACATTGGTACTCGGATTTCTAGTCCGGTTTCGATGGTAGCATTCTTGGTAGGGTTGTTGGCGGTATCGCCTTTAATTGCAGGCTCTGCGTAGGTTACTTTGAAGTTCATTTTAGCCGGAAGTTCGATGTTGATTGGCTTACCTTCAAAAAGTTTAATGGTGACTTCAAGGCCTTCGCTCAAAAAATCACCTGCACCAGCGATGACGGTGCCAGGAATTTGGAATTGCTCAAATGAGGTCATGTCCATGAACATGAAATCATCACCTTGGCGGTAGAGGTACTGAGCCTTGGTGCGTTGCATGTCAGCTGGTAGTAGCTTATCACTGTCACGGAAAGTGTTCTCGATGTTGTTTCCGGTGATGAGGTTTTTAAGAGTAGTTCTAACTACTGCACCACCACGTCCCATTTTGGAGTGTTGGTATTTGACTACTTCGTGTGGTGCATTGTTAAAGTTAATGACCACACCAGTTTTGAGATCGTTCATTCCAAGCATAGTGGATTCTAATTAATGATTAGCTGAGCTTGAATGGCAAGAGGGCCAAGTGACGAGCTCTTTTGATTGCAGTATTGATTGCACGCTGATATTTAGCAGATGCACCAGTACGCTTACGGGATTCAATCTTCATGTAACGAGATACGAAACGACGTAAGAGTTTTACATCTTTGTAATCAATGTAACCCATGTCTTCTGGAGCGAAGGTTTGGGTACGAGCCGGGGTAACCCGACGACGTGAAATGGTGTTTGTATTTTTACGAAATGCCATATATGTAATGTTTAGAATGGGATATCTTCAATGCTGATTTCGTCAGTTTCTACTGGGCTGTTTTGAGCACCACTGACTTGAGCAACAGGTTCCTGGGATCTTGGCGCTGAGCCACCAGGATTGTCTGATGCACGATCTAACATGATGAGGTCGCTAGCAACAACTTCTGTCTTGTAGCGCTTGGAACCGTCCTGTGCTTCCCAGTTACGGGTTTGTAGTCTGCCTTCGATGTAGGCACGACGACCCTTGGCTAAGTATTGTCCAACGATTTCACCGAGCTTGCCCCAAGCTACAACGTCGATATATTCGACTGCGTCTTGGCGAGCGCCCTGCTGATCGTTCCAACTTCTATTGAGTGCAAGTGAGAAGGAGGTAACGGTCTGACCGTTAGGAGTGGTACGAACCTCAGGATCACGGGTGAGGTTGCCCATTAGTGTAACTTTGTTTAGATCGCGCATGATGATTTTTTCGTGAATATGCCTATGTGTATAGTTTACGACTCTTGTTCTTCTTCGCCGAGAAGTCCTTCGAGCTTTTGGTCTAGTTCCTTCATACGGGTTGCTTCGTCTTTGTCTGACTTCTTAGCTTCTGGAGCTGGGGAAGCAGTGGTTGGACGAGGAGCGTAGTCCTTATCCTGGAATGGATTTAGCTTACGTAATTGGTTTGGACGAATACCTTCTTTATCTAATGAGATAACAAGGTGACGAATAACTTCAGGCATGAGCTTAATTTCATTTTCGAAATCAGCAATCTTGGCCTTTGGGTGAGTGAAGACAAAAGTGGAGTAGTATCCAAACTCATGCTTGTTGATTGGGTATGCAAGACGCTGCTTGCCCCAGTTGTTAGCGGTAAGAATCTGACCGCCACGAGTAGCAATTGAGTTTTGGATGCTAGTGACCAATTTGTCCACTTCCAATTCCTGGATGTCTGGACGAACAATGAAAGTAATCTCGTAGTTACTAAGTTGTATTTCAGTCATATGGGTATGTTTAAAAATCCTTGCCTATGGTCTGTGCCCGGAGGGATGTGTCCGAGAGAAAAGGCTAAAAATTTAAGTTGTTTATGAACGCGGTTAGTATAGGTAAATATCTGCTCTAAGTCAATAAAAACAGATATTTTTGTGGCGGAGAGAGCGGGATTCGAACCCGCGAGGAGCTTGCGCCCCAACCCGCTTTCCAAGCGAGCGCCATAGGCCACTAGGCGACCTCTCCATTGTTTTTAACTGCTATAGCTTACCAAAGTAGGGAAAACGAAGCCAGAGTACGGTAATATATAAGAGTAATCAAGAGGAATATGGATAAAGAAGAACTAAAGCAGAAGTTAACCCCTCAACAGTATAAGGTGTGTATCGATTGTGGTACTGAACCGGCTTTCGATAATGAGTACTGGAATATGAAGGATGAGGGAGTATATCACTGTGTGGTGTGTGATACGCCGTTGTTCTCATCTGATGCCAAATATGATTCTGGAACAGGTTGGCCAAGCTATTTTCAACCGGTTAATGAGGAAGTAATTGAAACTCGCGATGATGATACGATGGGTATGCATCGGGTAGAGGCAGTGTGTGCTAGCTGTGGATCACATTTAGGACATCTGTTTCCAGATGGTCCGGCTCCGACTGGTTTACGGTATTGTATAAATTCAGCTTCGCTAAAGTTTAAGCCGAAAGTATAATCGGTAGTTGGGGGCGAAAGGTGAATATTTATGTCAGAGGTTGAGGAGATAAAGGCGAAAATTGATCTGGTCGATTTTATTGGCAAGTATGTGCCATTAAAAAAGGCGGGAACTAACTACAAGGGATTGTGTCCATTTCATGTGGAGAAATCACCTTCCTTTATGGTAAGTCCAGATAAACAAATCTGGCATTGTTTTGGATGTTCAAGGGGTGGTGATGTGTTGAAGTTTGTGATGGAGAAGGAAGGACTGTCATTTCCAGAGGCTTTGCAGTTATTGGCAGATATGACTGGAACCACATTATCCAAGGTGGCAACTGGAGGAATTGATAAGCGAAAGAATCTACTGGCAATCAATGAACTAGCCGCTAAATATTTTGAAAAGGTATTAGAGGCTTCAGCTGAAGGTAGAAAAGCCCAGTATTATCTGGTGGATCGGGGATTGAAAATTGAAACTATTAAAGAGTTTAGGATTGGATGTGCTCCTAGCAGTGGTAGGGCAGTATTGGAGTTTTTACAGAAGCGAGGAATAGGAACACCAGAAATGGAAGCTGCTGGATTAGTAGTAATGAAGGGGAGATATCCAAAGGATAAGTTTTTTGGTCGGGTGATGTTTCCGATTTGTGATTCCCAGGGTAGAGTAGTCGCATTTACTGGTAGGGTCATAGATGACAAGGGAATACCAAAGTATCTAAATTCACCGGAGACCCCAATCTTTAAGAAGGGTGAAATTTTATACGGGCTCCATTTAGCCAAGGAGCATATTCAAAAGACAGGATATAGCGTTTTGGTTGAAGGCCAGATGGATGTAATTAGCTCACATCAGGCAGGAGTTAAGAATGTGGTAGCGGCATCTGGTACGGCAACCACCGAGGCACAGATTCAGATGCTGAGGAGATACGCAGACAAGTTGGTGTTGGCTTTAGATGCAGATAATGCAGGAGTAGAAGCAACCAAGCGCATTTTTGAAATAGCCAGTCGGTTTGATATGGAAATTAAGGTGGCACTATTAGGGGACGCCAAAGATCCTGATAGTTTGATTAAAGCAGGTGGAAATTGGCAAGAGGTTTTGGATAAAGCAGTTCCAATGATGGAATACTACTTTTCCGTAGCAATTGAAAAATTTGATACTAAAGAGTTGGATGGAAGAAAAGCTTTAACCAAAGAGTTATTGGCAGTTATTTCGGAAGTAAACGATCCAGTAGAAAAAGATCATTATTTGAAGAAGCTATCTTCGTTAGTTGGGGTAGAGGTTAGGGCTCTATATGATGCTGTTTCAAAACCTTTGATTAAAAAGCCATTTGCAGGGGATAAGAAAGAGGACAAAGGAGGGGATAAAGTATCTCCTGGGTGGTTGGAAGAACGCATTATGGCATTGGGGTTGTTTAGGCCAGAACTGATGGAATTGATTCTGCCTAAAGCAAAGACATTAAAATGGGCTTCAGGACTAGCTAATACCATTTACGAAGCAGTAGTATCCTGTTATACTTCGCCTGACTTATTTGATCTGGATCAGGTAATTAGTAAATTGCCTGATTATGAAAAAACCGCAGTCCTAGAATTATTGTTAGTAGTGGAGGAAAGTTATCAAGAAGCTACTATTAATGAACTAGCACATGAAGTGCAGTTGTATCTAGGAATGTTGTTAGCCAGAAGTGTGGCTTCTAAGCGACAGGAACTGGTGTTAGCAATAGCAGAAGCGGAAAAAGCAAACGATAAGGACAGATTGAATCAGTTGATGAATCAACTTAGTGAATTGAGCTAATATAATCGTCTAATTTTTTGGAAACATGACACCAGCCAAAAAGGTGGCAGCCAAAAAACAATCAGGTAAGAAAACTAATAGGGCGGGTGCAACCCGGTCTAAAACAACTTCTGTAAAGAAGACAGCCAAAAAGGCAACAGCCAAGAAGACGACTACAAAGAAGGTCACTGCTAAAAAAGTGACAAAACCAAAGAAGGCAGTAAAGCCAGTAGCCAAGAAGGCTACTAAAAAAGTAGTAGCTAAAAAACCAGCTACTAAGAAAGCAGCTGCTAAAAAGGAAGTTAAAAAAGGAGTATCTAAGCCAAAGGGAAAGAAGAAGCAGGATGATTTGGTGGAAGATCCAGAAGAAGAGCAGGAAGAAGAGAAGCTCTTTAATATTGATGATGATGAACCAACTCTTGCCCAGAAACGCAAGGAGCGTGCCGATAAATGGCCTCCAGTGATTATGGAGTTAGTGGTCCGTGGACGCGACAAAGGTTTCATTACCCAGCAAGAAATGGAGAGAGCTATTCCAAATGCTGAAGATGATTTGGCATTATTGGATGGATTGTTCCAGGCCTTGATGGATGAAGGTATTGAAGTTGTAGATGTCCGTGATGATTTGATCTGGGCTACCGATGAGTCTGACAAGAAGAGTAAGAAGACTGAGGCTACTCAGAAGAAGATGAAGGAAAAGCTGGAAACTAAGAAGAAGGATAGTGATTCCGTAAGCTTTAATGAAATTAGTGATGACTCTGTCAGAATGTATCTGAGAGAGATTGGACAAGTTGCATTGCTGAAGGCAGATGAAGAGGTGGCTTTAGCAAAAAGAGTAGAACAGGGTGATGTCTTAGCTGGTAAACAGCTGGCAGAAGCCAACTTGAGATTGGTGGTTTCGATTGCCAAGAAATATATTGGTCGCGGACTTTCCTTATTGGATTTGATCCAGGAAGGAAATATTGGACTAATGAAGGCAGTTGAGAAGTTTGACTGGCATAAAGGATTCAAGTTCTCTACCTATGCTACTTGGTGGATTCGTCAGGCAATCACTAGAGCAATTGCAGACCAGGCTAGAACTATTCGTATTCCAGTTCACATGGTTGAAACTATGAACCGATTGGCTAGAACTCAAAGACAGTTAGTGCAGGAATTGGGAAGAGAACCTACTCCAGAAGAAATTGCGCAGGAAATGGAACTGGAAGTAGAAAAGGTTAACCATATCCTAAAGATTTCTCAGGAAACTGTTTCATTAGAAAAACAAGTCGGTGACGAAGAAGATTCTTCCTTAGGCGACTTCATTCCTGATGAAGATAGTATGACTCCAGAAGAAGCATCTGCTTATGAGCTATTAAAGAGCGATGTAGGCGAGGTGTTGGATCTGTTAACACCACGTGAACAGAAAATCCTACGTATGAGATTTGGGCTTGATGGTGAATGGGCTCATACTTTGGAAGAAGTTGGTAAGGAGTTTGGGGTTACTCGTGAACGTATTCGTCAGATTGAAGCAAAAGCTTTAATGAAGCTTCGCAAGAGTAGGGACTCAAAAAAGTTGAAAGATTATTTGAAATAATCTAGAATCTGGTGGTCATCAATTTACGGATTGGTGGCCACCTATAATCCCGCGTAGCTCAATGGTAGAGCATTCGACTGTTAATCGAAGGGTTACTGGTTCGAGTCCAGTCGCGGGAGCCAAGCATCAGAATTAGACAAACTTTGTGCAATAAGGTCGCTTTCAGAGCGGTCTTTTTGTGGTTCTAACCGTTCTTTTATAGTGGCAACTTCTTTGGCCAGTTCTTCAGCGATAGAAAATGGCTTTTCTACTTCTACGCTTAGTTTCTTGTTGAACAGTGTCAGGTTCGAACATAATTGGGTGATAAGGTGTTTTTTCTCGATAACGCTTCCAGATCTGATTCGAGAGGTGATATTCTCTGCTAGACCTATTAGAGATTTGGTTCTTACCATGTTCACAGTCGGTTCTGCTTGTTTGTTTTGCAAAGTGTGTTCAAGCCTATTTCTTTGTTCTAGCAACTCTGATCTTTTTGCTTTTAGCTCTTCTTCGGTTATTGTTCCTGATAATACAAGGTCGGTAAGTTGACTTACTTTACCATTTACTTCTTCTATCTGTGATTCAAGGATATGGACCCATTCATTGCGCTCTTCCTCATAAGAGGTGTTGAGTTGTTCGATCTGCTCTATAACCCATGATCCAATCCCTTTTGGTAGCTCTATTTTCTCTAGAATCTCTATTAGTTGTTCTTCTAAAACTTCTTCGGTAATTGATTTTTGGCTACAGTTTGGGTTTTTTCTCTTGGTGCAGTGGTAGTAGATATAACTTTTAGTAGTCCCATCCTTAAGTTTTTTAAATTTTATTTCTGCAGTAACCATGCCGCCACATTCTCCGCATATAATCTTGCCCGTGTAGGAGAATAGTCGAGTTTTCGGTCTAATCTTGTATGGTCTGCTTAAAATGGTCTGAAGCGCTTTGTATTCCTCTCTGGTGATCATCTTTTCATGGACCCCGTCGTACCAATCTCCGCTACCTTTGGGGTATTCAAAGTAACCTGCATAGAAGGGGTCATGTAACATGCGATACCAGGTGCTTTTTTGTATTTTAAATCCTCGTCTACTTCTAAGGCCCCATTCTTCAGTTGCTATCCTCAGTGCCTCGGGTGCCGTGGCTTTTCCGCTCAATATTAGTTCGAAAGCTTCTTGGATGAGACTAAAATTGTTTGGGTCTGGAATGATGTATTTTTTACCCTTAGGGACTAAGGGGTCATGTATATACCCGTTGGTTGCGTAGCAGGGATAATGTCCCATTCTAGCTTTTTTTCGTAGGCCTCTTTTAACACCTACACTTAGGTCGAGTATCTCTTGATTAGCTTGCCCCAACTCCAGGGTTAGAATGAGCTGGTTGTCCTCTGGGTAGTAGCTTCTATCGTATGCGCGAATATGTTTTATTATCCGTTGCTGAAGCAACCATGATAATTTTCCATTATCGATAGGATTGCGCGAAAGGCGGTTTAGTTTCCATGTGATAATGCCGTCAGCTTCACCACTTTCTAGTCGATCTAATAACTCCTGGAAGACGGGGCGACCAGGTTGCTTCGCGGACATACTTTCTTCTAGGATTGCGACGATTTCTAACCCCTCCTTTTTTGCCAGCT
>JAWKSK010000010.1:0-13342 GCA_041389145.1 Patescibacteria group bacterium
TCCATTGATAGAATCAAGTTGGTTTTGGAGTTCTGCCATTAATGCAGCAGCTTGACCTTGGGTTCTCTGGTTGCTTGAAGCTGTTTGCGCAGCTAAGAAAGCTTCGCCTAACAAGACACGTGCCTTAGCCGTATCTTCATAAATCAAAGCTGTTTGTGCTTCATCTCTTTTTTGCTGTGCTTCAGTTAATGCAACTTGTGCTTCACGACCAGCAGATCTTCCGGAAAATGCGCTTACCGTTAGTCCACCAATAATCAGAATAGCTGCAGCTACACCAATACCAACTCCCATCAGTATCTTGTTACCGTTTGGACGCTTTCTAATATCTGCAATTAACTTACCAACAGTTTTGCTTACAGACTTGTAAACCTCAGCAAGCACTAATCCAATTGCACCAAATACCTTTCCAGTAATAGAAAGTACTTTATTTACCTGGGCATTATCTATCTTGAGTCTTGGTTTATAACTTCCAAAGTTAATATTCTTACCCAAATTGCTTAAGCCTTGCTTTGCGACATTGATAGTGGCTCCCACATCAATTTGATTAGAAATCTGCTCATCCTCTTCAACTTCTTGGGATTGGTAGTTGTTGGTAGCAATTTCAGATACGTTTGATTGCATTGCTTCAGCAACAGACTGTTCTTTATCTACTTTGTCTTCAACCACCTCCATTTTCTTAGGGCGCGGAGCAGGAGCAGAAGGTTCTCCTACCCAGTTTTCTACTGGTTCGGTTTCTTCATCCTGGTGAATTAATTCAGGTAGGTTGAATTCAGATACTAATACACTAGTTCTGTTGATGGCTTCTTCTTGTTCTAGCATAGTTGCTAGTTTCTTGGCTGCAGTAGCAGGGGAGTTTCCTTCCACCAATCTCTTTAATTTCTCAATTGAAATGTAGTAGAACAATTCGGAGGTAGAGAATAGTATCTTATCTCCTAAATCAACTTCACCTTCCAACATGTTGATCAGAGTTTCCTCTGGTCGGTAGGTTTCACCTGGTGTGTACATGCCACGTGACAGGTTGGTCATCTGACCACCGCGTACCAGATGTACTTCTGCGGTACCGCGTTGCACGATCATGATGTCTCTTCCAGATACGGCTGCGATTACGGCATTAAACTTACCAACCCAGTCTCTTTCACCACCTTTATATATAGCTTCCAATTCTTCATTGGCTGCTTTTAATGCATTTTCAAAACTTTTTTCAGGACTTTTATCTAAATCTGCATAGAATTCATCCTTTACGATATCGATTAAATTGTAAGCAATATCTGCAGACAGGGGAGATGGGCTTCCGATATCAATCACAAAATACAGAGATCCATGAGCCTGTTCTCTGGAGTCATCTGGTGTATACGCTAAAGCAGTAGAAAAACCGCCACGGTTTTGGTGATGGGATAAAACCTTACCAATCCTGGCTTCCAATCGCTTTCTTGATGTAGTTGTTGATTTTTCGGTCATTTAAATCAAATTCGCTAAAGCGTAGTTACATTATAGAGTCATCATCTAGATTGGCAAACTAAAGAATTTTGACGACTTCTGCCCCCAACTCACACCACATGGTAAGATGAATCCAGAAAGGTGACAATATGAAGTTAACTTCAACTTGGTACAAACTGGCTCTGGGTGCGATTTTAATTATTATATTTTTCCTACTCTATCCAATTTATACTGGTCAATTATCATTTTCTCCAATTGCTTTTTATTCGGGTAATTTTCCAGTCCACTGGTATGGAATTATTATGGCAATTGGTATTTACGTGGCATATACCACAAATCTTAGATTTGCATCCGAAATCCAAACTTCAATCCATATCGATCACCTTGCTTCGGCTTCAATTTGGGCCATCCTAGGAGGCATTATTGGAGCAAGAGCCCTATTTGTCATTCTTAAATGGTCAGAATTTGCTGGTACCCCCTCTGACATCTTTAATCTACAAGGCGGGGGGCTAAGTATTCACGGAGCTATCCTGGGTGGGATAGTGGCGGTTATCCTGTATGCGAAACAGCACCAACTCAACTGGTTCAAGCTTGCAGATCTGCTGGTGATTGGAATCCCTTTAGGTCAAATCATTGGTAGATTTGGCAACTTCATCAACCAAGAAGCCTATGGTGGTCCAACCTCACTGCCCTGGAAAATGTATATTGATCCCATTAACCGTCCTGTCGGGCTCGAAGACACCCCTTTCTATCACCCCACCTTCCTCTACGAAGCCATTCTTCTAATCGGGTTATTTTATATAGTAAGACATGTCGCCAACCACAATGCCTGGCCAGGTAAGGTTTTTGCTACCTATTTAATGGGTTACAGTGTGATCCGATTTATTACTGAATTCTTTAGAATCGATAGTGATTATATTGGTATTCTTTCCTATGCCCAGTTAGCAAGTGTTATCATTCTGATTGGGGGAATCGCTTGGAATTATTTACAACACAAATCTCATGACCGTTGAACTCACCCTCATCATCATTCTCGGAATCGCTCTAGCCGTAGCCGTCGGCTATATTTTTGCTCGTCGCAAACCTAATACTGGAGACCAAGCCATGGATTCCACTCTTGAATTAATCGTTGGAGCAGTAAATAAAATCCAAGGCGAACAACGTGCAAGCCAGGAAGTACAACGAGGTCTCAAAGACGAACTTCGCCAAACCGCAGATAAGTTAAAAGACCTCACCGTCACAACAGTAGAACGTGATAAAAAAGATCAGGTTTATTTTCAAAATCTTTTTTCTGCAACTAAAAACATTGAAAGCGTTCTTCGGGGTTCTAAATCCAAAGGAATGGCAGGAGAGAACATTATTCGTGAACTTCTAAAAATGTTCCCACAAAGCATGATGGTTTATGATTTTAAGCTTGGTAGTAAAGTTGTGGAGTTTGGTATCAAACTTCCAGATGGAAGAATACTTCCACTTGATTCTAAGGTCGTGGCCAATGAAGAACTCGCAAAGCTAGAAGAAACCGATGACGAAGAAATCCGTCTCAAACTAATTACCAAGATTGAGCAAGCCGTTTTACGGAAAGCTAAGGAGGTAAGTGAATATATTTCTCCTCCAATCACCTACGAAAGGGCGATTATGGCGGTCCCAGATGCAGTCCATTATCTTCTCAAAGATTCACAATTCAAGGCATGGCGAGACTATGGGGTAATGATCTTGCCTTACGGACTGACTGTGCCATACCTATTAAGCTTCTTAGATCTTCAACGCAAGCATTCAACCCACTTAGATGAAGAAAGGGTTAAAAGCTTCTTAGAGGATTTAGTTTTGAGCCTTTCAAAATTAGACGATATCCTAGACAATAAGATTGCAAAAAGTAACGTCATGATTGGTAACGCATACTCCGATTCCAAGCAGATACTTACTAAGATCAAAAGTGAATCTACCAGTCTCGCAGCATCGCGAGTTGAAAAACAACTAGTCGCATCCAATGGGGGAGAAAAATAACCAACTTACAACTTCACATTACTGGCTCGGACTATCTAATCTAGTTCTTGCCGGTATCTTTACCTGGAATCTATCCCGGTTGTTTAAGATTCATGAAACTGTCCAAAAATCTTTAGAATTCCCACTGCTATCTGGGGACAATTCTGAATTTGTTGCTCGAATTCAAAGTACCGATGTGCAATGGTGGGTGTGGTTAGCAACTTCCTTGGCTATTTTCTTTAGCCTGACCTTGTTGCTTGGAATGTTTATTCCTGCTTTCACCACCTACCGCCAAACTATTTCCAAGGCCAGTTATCTATGGCTTGCTATCTGGATCATCTATGTCATCGTCATCGTCGCTATTGGTTCGACCTTGGTAAATTCAATTCTGAATTAGTAAATGGAAAAACAACAATCTAAAATTAGTTTCTTTGCCCTTACCATGTTGGTCGTCACCCTTGGTGCCATCGGTACCGTTGGCTACATGGTTATAGAAGGATGGAACTTCTTAGATTCCCTGTATATGGTGGTTATCACCCTTGCTACCGTCGGATTTAAGGAAGTTCATGATCTTTCTCCTGCTGGTACTATATTCACTATCTTATTAATCGTCTTCGGTCTCTTTGTTCTGTACCAAGTTCTTCGTGTAATTGGAGAATATGTGATAGAAAATAAATTAGAAGATGTACTTACAAATCGCTCTATGGAACGCACACTTAAATCTATTTCCGGCCACTACATTATTTGTGGTTACGGACGCGTGGGTAAACAAATAGTCCAAGAATTTCTTAGTGAAAATGCTCATTTTGTTATCGTAGAACGCCGTCCTGAGTTAATTGCTGAAGCCCAAGCTGCTGGTTTTTTGGTGGTTACCGGTGATAGTACCGAAGAAGAAATTTTAAAACGCGCTGGAATTAGTACTGCTAAGTGTTTAATCGTGGCTCTTGGCAATGATAGCGATACCGTCTTAACAATTGTGACTGCAAAGAGTTTAAATAACGATCTATTTATTGTTGCCCGTGCTAATGGTGATAATACTGCAGCCAAACTTCTACGAATTGGTGCCAACCGCGTAGTATCTCCACATCAAATTGGAGGATTCAGAATGGCAAACTTTGCTATCAACCCAACCACGGCAGATTTCTTAGATGATGTCCAAGACCTCACCAATAAAGAGATTCAGATCAGTGACGTGCTTGTTTCTAATCAATCATCAGTAGCTGGTTTTGCCATCTCTGAAAAACTATCCAATCGTAATATTGGCATCACTATCCTGGCTATCCATAAGCCTGATGGTAATGCTATTATTAACCCAGTGGGGGACGCCATGGTAGAAGCCGGTGATCGCCTTATTTTACTGGGCACTAAAGACAAAGTCGCTCAAGCCATGTCACTTATAACCGGAAAATAATTACGAATATGGACCAACACTACTCCCCAGAATTTATTACAGAACAAAAGTCTAGGCTCGAGGCCCAACGTCAGGAACTTAAAACTGAATTAGAAAAAATCGCTCGCTTCGATGAAGCATCCGGAAGCTACATCCCGCTTCAACCAGAATACGACGCTGACACATCAGAAGATTCCGGTGATAGTAGTCTTGAATCCGAGGTAGAACAAACCAACGATGCAATCATGACTAATCTGGAAACCACCCTCAATGAAGTAGAAGCTGCTTTGGCTAAGATTGAAGACGGTAGCTATGGTGTCTGTGAATCATCTGGTGATTACATCTCAGAAGAACGCCTCACTGCTTATCCAGCAGCACGCACCTGTGACTCAGAGATGGAGGCCAACTAATGTTTAGACTTAGTCACTACCGTATCTTATGGTCGGTAGTGATTCTAATTGTGGCTTTAGCATGGTTCGCTAGAATCTCACTCAATCTCGAAGGAGTCTATAATACAGGAGTTGCCTTTAGTATTCCGATTCCTACATACCTAATTTACATACTTATGTCCGGACTAATCCTCTGGGTAATTTACTGGCATTTAACCTTGCCTGTAAAAACATGGATGACAAATATTGGAGCTGGGCTAGTAATTGGTGGTGGATTATCTAATTTAATCGAGCGAATACTTAACAATGGTAAGGTCTGGGATTACTTTACAGTTCTTCCAGGTGGTTATTTTAACCTGGCCGACGTGGCAGTAATCTCCGGTATCATCATCCTCATTTACCAAGAAGTAAAATATGAACGACCTCTCCGCTAATATTATTTTCGAAGACGAAAACTTACTGGTAATTAACAAACCAGCGGGGCTTGTGGTGCACGATGGCAGTGGAGAAACTGGTCCAACCCTTGAACACTTCCTATCCCAATACTTTCCCGACTCTAAACTAGAACGTCATGGTATTGCCCATCGTTTAGACAAAGATACTTCTGGGGTTATACTCATTGCCAAAACCCAGGAGAATTATGATTTTCTTAAACAACTATTCAAGGATCGTAATATTAAAAAACATTACGTTGCCCTAGTAACAGGGAAACTGGAACCTGAAACTGGTACCATTAACATTCCCATCGCTAGAGACATGGTTAGTCGGACTAAATTTAGAGCTGCACAAAAGGGGAGAGAGGCAGTGACCAATTACAAAGTATCCTCCTACTTCCCAGGTAGTACCTTGGTAGATATCTTTCCCAAGACCGGTCGCACTCATCAGATTCGTGTTCACTTTTCATCCATTAAGCACCCAGTCGTAGCCGACAGCTTATATGGCACCAAAACTACCGGCATAAACCGCCAGTTCCTACACGCCACTCAAATTGAATTCGAAGATATGCAAGGTAATCATCGCAACTTTGTAGCAGAACTCCCCCCTGAACTTACTAACTATTTAGCTACTCTTTAGTGATTACCATCCCAACTATCTGACCATCCACTCCCAGTACCGGAGTGGTTTTATAATTCAAGTTCTGGCCTTTAATGTAGTCTGCAAAGGGCTGATACTGATTTTCACCCAACTCAATTATTGCGGTATCAAAATTCAACTCCAGTAGTTCCCTGTAATGATCTAAGCCATCTAAACCGCTCCACAGAGCTATTTGTGGTTCAGACTTGAGTTCTTCAGCAATCTCTAAATTAGTGGGTAAATATGGAAGATTAGCCACAATTAAATCAGCACTATCAAAATGTGAACCCATGTCTGAATGGATCAGTTCAATCTGATTTTCTAATCCAAAATCTTTAACATTATCATGGGCTAGTTCCAAAGCGTCTTTGCTAATATCTGATGCCACTACTTCTACACCAGGACAATTCTTTGCAATAGCAATCGCAATCACGCCACTACCCGTACCTAACTCAAATACGGTATTTATGTTTTTGTTATTAATAATCTCAATCGCTTTTTCTACAATTGCCTCAGTCTCAGGGCGGGGGATTAACACAGATTCATTTACCTTCACTTCAAAATCCATAAAACCTTTTGTTCCCAAAATATATGCCATTGGTATATGGCTTCGTACCCGCTGATCAACAAACTTAGATAATAGTTCTATTTGTTCATCAGTTAATTTATCTTCTGTATGAAGAATCAACTTGTCTGTTTCCATCTTTAAAACATGACCAACTAATAATCTGGCCTCAAGTTGAGGGTTAGTATCAAGCTTTGCTAAATCAGCAACCGCCTGTTGTTGCCATTCAGAAATATTCATAGTTTTAATTAATCCTCGTTGTCGCCTTCACCTAAGCTATCATTGGCCCAGGCTTTCTTCAGTGCAACTACAATTTCTCCAATTTCACCACCCAATACAGCTGCCATATTATGCCAGCTTTCTTTAATGCGATGATCAGTAATTCTATCCTGTGGGAAGTTGTAGGTTCTAATCTTTTCACTTCTATCACCAGTTCCAATCTGTGATCTTCTCATACCTGCAATCTCCTGGTTTTGCTTCTCCATTTCTAATTCGAATAGGCGAGAACGCAACACTCCCATTGCTTTATCCTTGTTCTTGGTCTGAGACTTCTCATCCTGGCAGGTAACCACCAATCCAGAAGGAAGGTGAGTAATTCTAACTGCTGAGTCGGTAGTGTTTACGCTCTGACCACCATTACCAGAAGACCTGAATACATCAATTCGTAAGTCATCAGGTTTGATCTCAACTTCAACATCATCTACCACTGGTAATACTGCAACCGTTGCAGTGGAGGTGTGTACTCTTCCTTTGGCTTCTGTAGCAGGCACACGCTGTACCCGATGTACGCCACTTTCAAACCTTAGGTCACCATAAGCACCATCTCCATGGACCTCAAACACAACTTCCTTAATAGCATCTCCTTCACCCTGGGAGGTGTTTAACATCTCTACTTTCCAACCCTTCACTTCTGCATACCGCAAATACATCCTTAGCAAGTCTCCTGCAAACAGACCTGCTTCATCACCTCCTGCACCAGCTCTAATTTCAACAATCGCATCACGTTCATCATTCGGATCTTTCTCAATGGTGAGCTCTTCAAGTTTTGCTGTTAGTTCCTGTATCTCTGCTCGAATCTTAGGAAGCTCTGCCTCCGCAAGCTGTGCCATATCTGCATCATCGCCCTTAACTGTATCTTCTAGTTCAGATGCTTCAGAAGTGAGTTTGATAATCCTTTCATTGGTATTCAAAATATCGTCCAGTTCAGCTACTCGCTTAAACATCTGGCCGTGTTGTTTAGGGGTTAGCTGGCTTGGGTCTGCAAGCTTGGCTTCTAACTCCTTTTTCTCATTGATAAATTTATCTAGATTCATAAGATATGTATCAAAACACCGCCTTTATCTTACCTCAAAAAGGTAGCAGGCGGTGCTTAATTAGTACAGTTAAGATTTCTTGGACTTCTGGGCAGCTTTTGCAACACGGGCTTGGAATTTCTCAACCCGTCCACCCTTGTCCAAGATACGCTGTTCACCGGTGTAGAAAGGATGTGAAGCAGAACTTACTTCAACCTTAATAAGAGGGTATGTGTTACCATCTTCCCACTTAATTGTCTCATTGGACTGCATAGTAGAGCCGCACAAGAATGCGAAATCAGATGCAGTGTCCTGAAACACAACCGGACCGTAATTTGGGTGAATATCTTTTTTCATAACAGAGGAAATCTATCATTTTTACCCCAATATTGTCAATGCCTTGCCTGATATAGGGATTGACAAAATGGCCTAAATCACGTATAATTAAATAATTTATAAAACCAAAAACCAAAATGTTCGAACAGTTAGCCCAACAACTACAAGCCGCAGAAGGCAAGGATCTCAACCATGATAACCTGGTTCCTTTTCTCGTGCTTATGAGTTTCTTGCTCACAGCTTGGTTGGTATATTTCGGAGTAATCGATGATATTATCTACTACTTTGACCTCCAGCCTTCTGCGTATGCAGGTACTGTAGATCTATATCCAGCTGTTCAATTGAATGGTTACACCTTTGATCATGAATTAAATCCAGATCTTTATTACACCCAAGGCTATGGCTATCCTCAATAATCAACCAACATACTGGTTCCGTACTAAGGCGTTTCGTACCGTCCTCATTGTCGTCGGTGTTATCGTCGTTTTAGGCCTCGTAGTCTTTGGTAAACAGCTAGGACAACTCTTAGACTTCTTAGGTTCCAAGGCTGGTACCGCAGAAACTATTCGCATCAACGAAAATACTGGCTTTCTTCAGGATGCTACCCTGGTTCCAGAAGATAGCTTTACTGTCCAAAACGGCAGACTAATGCTTAACGACACTGGCCAGTAAGCCGAACCAACATCAAAACCAAAATGAAAAACAAAAATACAAATTCAACTCACGACCTTAAACACTATGCCTCACTAGTAGGTGTGTTTGCTGGATTTGTGGCCTTGGCTTTCTTTGCCCAATTTGGTTTCTCTAACCTGGCAGCTCAGGCTCAGACAACCGGACCAGTAGCTCGTCAGATCACCCCACATGTAATCTATAACGATCTTCCAGTTGAACAGACACTGGTGATCTCTGGGCAGAACCTACGCGGTAACCAGAATTGGGACCTCTCAACCTGTGCACTTCAAGAAACTACACTCTCGGATGAAGAGTTTTTAGTCGGATATCGAATTAGTGGTGGTAGTATCGTTACTTATCAGTCCCTAGGCATTGCCCAGTACGATAGCTCAACTGCAACTAGCGACTTATTTAGATTAGTGATTCCTGCGAATCAGAGCAATTCAGAACGCCAACTCTCAGAATTCTATATCACCAAATGTTATACCTCCGGTTCAGAAGTTAACGCTCCATGGAGAGTATCTATTCCAGTTTCCTCTAGCGATGACGACATCGAACTAGCAGATCCAGTACGTATTACCTCACCAGTATCGGGTAATCAGATAGTAGAAGGTTCTTCTACAACTATTGCTACTCAGGTTCGTACCTCATTGGTCGGTAACGTAGGGGATCCACTACAAGTCGACTACTACTTAGAAACTATAAGTGGAGTTCAATACTATTTAGGTAATCATTCTGGATTTAATCTTCAAGCTGGTGGCAACAGTATTTCATTTCCATGGTCTCCTGCCGGATATGACACAAATGATAACGGACCATTACTTGGCTTCGCCAAGATTCGTGCAGTTGTAACTATTGTTAATAAGCATGCCATCGGAAATGTATTGAGTGGTCAATTTGAAGTTATCAATAATCCTCTCAATAACACCTTGATTGATATTATTGAGCCTACAGCCAACTCAGTAATCTACTGGGGAGCTAAGAACGTTGATATTAAATTCCGAGCTTCCGATGACGTTACGGCTGTATCTATCGAACTTACCAAGGGTGGTAGTTTAAATGATCCAAATACATACTCAGTTGTTCTCGATGCAAACTGTGCAACAGTTCCTAACCAAGATCTACAAACCTGTACAGTTGATTTTCCAAATCCTGACAATGTCGAAGATGGACCTGGTTTTAGTCTTATCGTTAATAAAATTGGTGGGATTGGACTCAACTCAGACATTCAGCTAGTTGAGATGCGATCTGTTCCACAGGATCTCTACTTCGACACAAATCAAGGAATAAAAGGTTTTGAATTCTCTCCATTGGTTACCGATCCAAACCTCAACCAAGAGGTAGAAGTATCTGTCCTGGTTCGCTTTGACAGCAATATCTCTGGAAACTCAGTTACCGGTTTTATGCTTGAGGGTACAGCAGGGTTTGGAACCGCAGGTGATCGAACTCGTATTGAGGATATCAACATTGAATTTAACGGCACTATTCTTGCCAATCAGACTGTCTCCATTCCGCTTGGAACTTTCACTACCAACGGTACTATTTGGAACTACAACCTAACCGTCGACTCCCAAAACGATATCGCTGAAGGCGATGAAACTAACAATACAATTTTTGGTGAATTTACTGGCAATAACCCTGGTATCGATACCTCAACCTTAGGTTCTACCTTATATCTTGGAATTGATAACCCATCTCTAAAGCTTGGACAAAAGTTGTCATCTGGATTTGTAATCTCACAAGGAGAAATTCCTGCAAATACCTTAGTTGGAACCATTCTCTACACTGTAGAATATGATCCATCGATGCTCTCACCGGATACTGATAGTTTTGCTCCGGCATCAGGTGTTATCATCGAAAAATTCGATGCCTCAACCCCAGGAGTTCTCTTTATTGAAGTCAAAATTAGTGCCACGGAATATCCAAAAGACTTCCCATTCACCTTTGCCACCTTAAACTGGAACACCCTTAACTCCGGTACTACCAATATCAGTCTATCTAGTATCACCAAGGGTCTCGCAGGTGACGGAAATGATGTATTCCTTCAAGACCGTAATGGTGTTGCACTATTAGAATATGGTGACGTCCTTAGAAACGTAACAGGCAACGCATCAACTATTATCATCGGAAGCGCATTAGTTAAACCGCTTGCCGCTACCTATACTTCTAGATATCTTCCAGTCTCAGATACTGTTCATCGCATTACCGGCTTAGTCGACTTTGCTGCCGTATATAACGATGCCGTATCACCAGACCCAGAATTCACTTCACGTACCACTTTCCGCATTGGTTTCTTTGACCAAAATAAAAATAACCTATGCGTAGGTAACTGTAGTCCAGGATTTATCAACCAATTCTATGAAGTAAGTGTTTCTGAATCATATAACCCAGCCACAGAAGAGGGAATCGTCCCATTGGATCAGTTAAACAACTTAATCCAGAATACCTGGACTAACCAAGTTAAGTATCTCCGTGTTCAAGTTGTAATGGAAACTTCAAACCATTACGCTGACCCTAACTACCAGCCTTGGGTGGAAGATATCTATCTCAACTATGATTCAGAATCATTGGGTGAAATTGGACTCATCTCAAGCACTACTGGTGTTGTAAATATCGCCCCAGGCGAATCTACTACCTACGACTTCACTGTTAACTTGTTTAACGAGCCAACCTTCATCGGTACCGTTACTTGGAATGTCTCTCTCGATCAACAGGGAACGGATGATGTGGTTGTGACTCCGGTTGGGTCCACCACTATGACCTTTGATGGTACCAACCCTATTCAATCTGGGACCGTACTGGTAGCTGTCTCACCAGAAGCTTTGGCTGGTCTGAACAACTATACCTTCTCAATCACTGCCATTACTAGTGATGACACCAAGACCATTCGGCCATTACAAAACATCCAGGTTAACGTGCTTGGAGATTCAACATCTGAGTTTAGCATTCAGGTAGTACCGGCTAACACAACCGGAGCTGTTGGTTCTAGTGTTGAATTCACGGTAACAGCTATTCGCCAAACTGGCTTTACTGACGCAATTCAAATCACCGACAATATCCAAACTATTTTTGGTAACGATATTGAAACAGTAACCTACCAACCTGGAAATGCTATTATTCCGGCCAATAGCAATGGTCCAGTAACCATTACTGCATTAATCTCTCCAACTGCAGCCTTTGGTACCAAAGACTTTACCATCACTGGTGAATCCAATGGTATCAACTCTGGTACAACCATCAGTCTTACCATTTCAGATGGATCAGATCTGAAGAACGCTACATTCACCTTAAACATCCCAATCCAGGGTGGAAATGATGGTATTCAGCCAATTTTCTCCTTCTTCCTCTATAGCGCTGACAACTCAAAGATCTTTGAAAAGACAGACATTAAAACCGAAAACCAAACAGCTACTGTTAACGTTAACGGACTTACTATCGGTGGTGTCTACAAGTCCTTCGTACGCTCTACTCGTCACTTATGGCGTGAATCGGATAACACTGTCACCATTACCGCATCTGAATCTAACTACACCTTCAACTTCACTCAGTTACTTGCCGGTGACTTAGATCCAAACAACGTCATTAACGCAATCGACGTACCTGTTCTCACCCGCGACTGGGGTAAGACTGGCCAGGGCCTAATCCCTGACATCGATGGTAACGGAGCTGTTAACGCACTAGATATCGTTGCTATCTTCTCCAACTACTTCAAGTCTGGTGACCAATTGCCTGCAAAC
Source organism: Patescibacteria group bacterium (assembly GCA_041389145.1). GTDB lineage: Bacteria > Patescibacteriota > Kazan-3B-28 > Kazan-3B-28 > Kazan-3B-28 > JAWKSK01. The sequence goes on from JAWKSK010000010.1 coordinate 12,876, forward strand.
CAATAATGGAAAGTTCATATAACCACAATAAAGCTTGGAAAATCGCAGTTCCGATAGTTGCCATCGCGCTAGCTATCGGCGCTGCCGTATATGTAGGTGGTTTTGATACCCTCCTTAAATTTATTGGTATCAAGGCCTCACAAGTTCAAACCGTTTCCATAAGCTCTAACCTCGAACTACTTGGGGATTCTAGTGCTGGTGAGTGGGTAGTTACTGATGAACCAGCCTATTTTGAAGGCGTTTCAGTTCTATCTTCGTATAGCTCAGTCCCAACCGACTTTGGTACCGAAGGATTAGTAATGCCAATCTTCGACTCTGCTGACGAACGCCAAAATAGTTACCCAACCCACATCTACCGCACCACAGCTATCGATTTAGGTGGTGAATCTATTGTTTTAGATTCAATTACAGTCCAGCAATATCAAGCACCTGGTGCTAATTTGCTTCATTCATACCGTACTGCAGCC
>JAWKSK010000011.1:0-13015 GCA_041389145.1 Patescibacteria group bacterium
TGCCTATTTATAGGGGGTAATAATAGTAATCAACAACACGTTTGATTGACCAGTATTTATCAGTAGTCGTGAGCTTCCTAGATGTTGCTCCGTCACTCTTGAAAAACATGTTTAAGATCTTCTCGTAAAGATCAGTAAGGTTAACCCAAACGTAGCGCAGGGTTGCCCTGCGTTTTTTAGTCCCAAAGAGAGATTAAGCATCTGACCGTGGGAACGATAACCTAGTTATTATTCCTGCGGTTGGAGATTTAATCTCCACAATCAAAAATCTAGAACTTTGAAAATATTGAAAGTGGCATCTGAATGCAATCGGACCAGGAAACCCGATTGCACACAATAATGGCTTTCTTGTATCGCTGATTTAAGCTGAATGCTACCTTGTATATACAAGGTAGATACTCGGCACTAACCATCTAATTAAATGTAAGAGCGAAGAAAGCTACTCAAGGGCACCTGGTGAATGCCTTGGAAGTTTAAGCCGAAGAAGGACGTTGCAGACTGCGATAAGCCTCGGGAAGGAGTCAAGCATCCGTTGATCCGGGGATTTCCGAATGGAGAAATCCAACATCTATATGATGTTACCCATTACTGAATATATAGGTAATGAGGAGGGAACCGTGTGAACTGAAACATCTTAGTAACACGAGGAAGATAGAACAATTGTTATTCCCCTAGTAGCGGCGAGCGAAAAGGGAGAAGCCCAAACCGTTTTACACTTATAGCCTAACGGCGTTGTGTATTACGGGGTTGTAAGGAAGATACGTCTCTAAGCGTTAGATTGAGTAAGAAGTTACAAATAATTTCTTTAGTCGAAGGTCTCTGGAAAGAGCAACCATAGAAGGTGAAAGTCCTGTAGACGAAAAAGAAATTACTTCAAGTATCTTTTCTTGAGTACGATCGGACCCGTGAAATCCGGTCGGAAACTGTCAGGACCATCTGATAAGGCTAAATACTTAAACTTACCGATAGTGAACTAGTACCGTGAGGGAAAGGTGAAAAGTCCCCCTGTGAGGGGAGTGAAATAGACCTGAAACCGCGTGCCCGTATAAGAGTCGGAGCTCGAATTTTTTCGAGTGACGGCGTGCCTTTTGTAGAATGAGCCAGCGAGTTAATCTCTGTTGCAAGGTTAAGTCTGTATATCAGACGGAGCCATAGCGAAAGCGAGTGCGAACAGTGCGAAATTAGTAGCAGGGATTAGACCCGAAACTTGGTGAGCTAACCATGGCCAGGCTGAAGCTGCCGTAAGAAGCAGTGGAGGGCCGCACCCAACTACGTTGAAAAGTGGTGGGATGAGCTGTGGTTAGAGGTGAAATGCCAATCGAACCAAGAGATAGCTGGTTCTCCCCGAAATATATTTAGGTATAGCCCCATAGTGTTCCTGGCAGAGGTAGAGCTACTGAATGGATTTGGGCCGCAAGGTACCACGTCCAATTAAACTCCGAATACTGACCAGTCAAAAGCATGGGAGTCAGAAAACGGCGGCTAAGCGTCGTATATCAAAAGGGAAACAGCCCAGATCGCCATCTAAGGTCCCTAAATCTAGCTAAGTGTGAAAGGAAGTGGAGACACATAAACAACCGGGAGGTTGGCTTAGAAGCAGCCACCCTTTAAAGATAGCGTAATAGCTCACCGGTCGACGTGTGTTTGCGCCGAAAATTCAACGGGGCTAAGCTAGATACCGAAGATGCGAGTGCTAGTGCATTGCACTGGGAATACCGAATATATTGAAGGATTTTAGACTTTTGTTTAAAGTTCTGCTTTATCATTCGTATTTCCAATGCAACGCATTGGTGCGGTAGGGGAGCGTTCTATGCAGCAGTGAAGTTGAGTCGTGAGGCTTGGTGGAGCGCATAGAAGTGAGAATGCTGGCACGAGTAGCGAGATCAAGGTGAAAAACCTTGACGCCGATTTACCCGAGGTTTCCTGGGCAACGGTTTTCGTCCCAGGGTTAGTCGGGCCTAAGTCGAGGCCGAAAGGCGTAGACGATGGACAACGGGTTAATATTCCCGTACTAGTGTAAATTCGCCCAAAACAATCAAGTTTGGCGGACCGGATTACTATTCTAACTTCGGTTAGGAAAAGTGCCAGTCTTCCGGCTTGCACGTTTAGCAATGGAGTGACGCAGGACGGTAGGTCAAGCTCGGACAGGTTTCCGAGTCTAAGCAGTTAGTGTGGTTTCTTAGGTAAATCCGGGAGACCTTGGTCGCAAGACCTAAAACGCGAGCTGTGAATGCAAACTGAGTTGTTCGCAACAAGGTGAGTTGGCTGATCTGAACTGACTAGAAAAACTTCTAGCGAGAATTTACGCTATCCGTACCGCAAACCGACACAGGTGGGTAGGGCGAGTAGCCTCAGGCGAACGAGAGAACCCTCGTTAAGGAACTCGGCAAAAAAGCGTCCGTAACTTTGGAATAAGGACTGCCTGCCAAACTAGCTTGCTAGTAAGGTGGGCCGCAGCTAAAGACTTCAGGCGACTGTTTACCAAAAACTTAGGTCTCTGCTAACACGTAAGTGGATGTATAGGGGCTGATGCTTGCCCAGTGCCAGTAGGTCAAGAGGAGAGGTTAGACTTCGGTCAAAGCTTTGAATTTAAGCCCTGGTGAACGGCGGCCGTAACTATAACGGTCCTAAGGTAGCGAAATTCCTTGTCGGGTAAGTTCCGACCCGCACGAATAGCATAACGGTTCTGAAGACTGTCTCAACGAGGGACTCGGCGAAACTACATTGCCGGTGAAGATGCCGGATTTCCGCAGCAAGACAAAAAGACCCCGTGGAGCTTTACTACAGCCTGATGTTGGGTTAGGGATTTGTTTGTGTAGGATAGGTGGGAGACTTTGAAGGAGTGGCGCTAGCCATTCTGGAGTCATCCTTGAAATACCACCCTAATAAATCTTTAATTCTAACCTCTAACCGTTATCCGGTGGAGGGACAGCGTTTGGTGGGTAGTTTAACTGGGGCGGTTGCCTCCTAAAATGTAACGGAGGCGTTCAAAGGTTCCCTAGTTCCGGATGGAAATCGGGACAATAGCGCAATAGTAAATGGGAGCTTAACTGCGAGACATACAAGTCGAGCAGATACGAAAGTAGGATATAGTGATCCGACGGTCGCACATGGGTGCGCCGAAGCTCAACGAATAAAAGTTACCCCGGGGATAACAGGCTGATCGCTTCCAAGAGTCCATATCGACGAAGCGGTTTGGCACCTCGATGTCGGCTCGTCACATCCTGGGGCTGGAGCAGGTCCCAAGGGTTCGGCTGTTCGCCGATTAAAGTGGCACGCGAGCTGGGTTCAGAACGTCGTGAGACAGTTCGGTCTCTATCTGCTGTGGACATACGGAAATTTGAGGGAAGTCTCTTCTAGTACGAGAGGACCGAAGAGAACGAACCGCTGGTGTACGGGCTGTCTTACCAAAGGCACTGTCCGGTAGCTACGTTCGGACGTGATAAGCGCTGAAAGCATATAAGCGCGAAGCATATCCCAAGAAGGATTTCCATTCTCTTTTGAGAGAGAGGCCCCATGAAGACTACATGGTTGATAGGCAACAGATGTAAGCACAGTAATGTGTTCAGTCGAGTTGTACTAATAGGCCGATTGCTTTTTCGCTCTTGGTTAGTGCCGATCATCTTAAATCGGCGGTCCAAGTAAGTCATATGTCACTTTCAATAATTCAAAGCTAGCTTATTTCTAGAATCTCCGTGATGATAGCGAGAGGGTCACACCTCTTCCCATCTCGAACAGAGTAGTTAAGTCTCTCAGCGCCGATGATAGTTGGACCGCAAGGTCCTGTGAAAGTAGGTCGTCGCGGGGATTCTGAAAATAAGCTACAATAGCTCCCGGGGGACAACAAACATCTACATGGGTAAGAAAGCTAATAAAAAACTGAAAGATCTCGCTCGTCTTCAAGCACTATATGGAGACGCTCAAGTCCCAACTACATCTGGACAGGACTTTCATCAAGCGCCTGTTGCCCAACCTCATCCAACTGACCTTGGCCATTTGAACGTAAAAACTGCCCATCATCATGCTCCAGTCGCAAACGACTTACGAGTAGTAGTTGGACTTATTGTCTTAATGTCTCTTATGTTAGTTGCCGTGTACTGGCTAGTAGCCAATACGGCCTTTGCCGAATGGCTGGTGTCTCTAGGACGTGGGATAAATTAAGCTCAAAGTTCGTCTGATAGAACTTTCATCTAAATCTAAACTTGGTTGCCATCCTGAATTAATCGGGATGGTATTTAGTTTAATAGTACCGTTATCCAAGACCAGCTCAGCTAAATAGCTATGTTGGGTTTCAAAAGAAAAAGGCTGCCAGAAGGCAAAATTACCTAAAGAGTATAGAATTGGTTTTTCATTATACATCTCAATTGGTTGTGGAACATGAGGATGGTGTCCAATTACTCCATCTGCTCCTTCATCAATGAACCGATGGGATAATTGCTCCATCAACTTATCTGGAGTTAACTTATATTCTGTTCCGGTATGAATAGAAACAAACAGATAATCCACATCATCTCTAATTCTTCTTATTTCTTTTACAATCTCTTCCTCGTTATTGAATGAAACATAGTCTTGAGCAAATCTTTCGTACCCATTGAGTAGGGTAGTCATAGCTAGGAATGCAACCTTCTGGTTCTTTACCTCAATGATTGTGGCCTTGTATTTATCCTCCATATTTTTACTGGCACCCACATGTAATACACCAGCCATCTCTAGGTTATCGATGGTCTCAAACAAAGCATCCTTGCTGTAGTCCCACATGTGGTTATTGGCAATTGAGACAATATCAATTCCAGCATTTGCTAAGGACTTAGCTCCTTCTGGTGGACCCGCAAACCTATACTCATTGGTAGGTGACTGGGTTTCACCACCTAAATCCGCTAACTGGCTTTCTAGATTCACAAAGGTTATATCTGCACCTCGTAAGGTATCAGCGATGTTTGTAAACGGGTAGTTAACATCACCAGCTAGTATCTTTTGGCCAATTAGTCTTCCCATGTTTACATCACCTCCAGCCAATAATGTGATCTTTGAATCCCGATATGCAGAGGGGATTATACTTCCTTCCGGTGCCGGGCTAGTTCCTATCCATAGCACAAAACCTAGCAATATCATGCCAAGTCCTAACTGTAACCAGTCTTCATACCTCATTAGATTTTATCTAATACAGGTATACCCAGAATATTTAACATCTTACCTAATAGCTCCCTGTAGCTAGTAACCAGTGCTACCCTAAAGGCCATCGTGTCGTCATCTGCCTTCAAGACAGGGCTTGTTTCATAAAACTTAGCGAAGGTATTTGCTAGCTGATAAATGTAATCACAAAGGATTGATGGATCTAACTCTTTAGTTGCTTTTTCTACAGCCATCTCTACCTCTGCCATAGCCTTCAATAAGGCTTCTTCGTACTGGTTTAACTCACCAATCGTATATTCCTTAGCGATACCAGTAGCTTTTTCTAAAATATTATTTGCTCTCGCATATACATACTGTAAATACACACCGGTATTACCATCGCTTCTTAATGCATCATCCAAATCAAATATAATCTCACGAACTGGACGAGACTTAAGCATGTAATAACGGATTGAACCGATTGCAATTTCTTCAGCATTTTCACTTCCAATTTCTGTCTGTTTGGCAGTAGCAGAGTCAACCAGGTCATTCACCCATTACACCAATCCCAGATCTACCTGACATCGAGTAAGTGGATTTATCCTCTTCAGTATTACCTCCTAAGGCTTTTACTGCATTCTCTGACAGCTTAACCACCCCATATCCGAGGTGTAGATAGTTGTCTGCTTCCATGGTATAACCAAGCTCTCTTAAAATATGACTAATTACAGCTTGTGGATAGCTCTGGCGTTCATCGATAACATTTACATGCATATCAATTGGCTTCAAGCGGTTATCGTAACCTTCCATTTCAGCGCCTTGTCCAAACTTCCACAGTGCATATGCCAAATCTTTACCAGTGTAGGTAACTAAACCATTACTTCTAACTAGAATCTTGTCTTCACGTTCTGAATCACCGTACTCTACCACCCAGGCACCAGCATGGTCGCCGTTATCTGGTTTATGGATTAGTTTCTTATCCTTCAGGGATTCAAATAAGTTGTCCCATAGATGGTTATTAACAATATCGTGTTCGTAAACCAACTTATCGTACTTAATTCCAAACCTTTCGAAGGTTTCGAGGTGACGTTCTACAATTTTCTCAACCAATTCCTTTGCCACTTGGCTTTCACCAGCTTCCATCTCTTCCAAGATTTTGTCTCTTCTGGCCTTAAGCTCCTCATCTTCGAGTTAGTCTTTGACTGATCTTTGCATATATTTCCCAGAACCATTCATCCACTGGTCTTTCATCTGGAGTATCTCTGTATTCTTCGAATGCTAATACACTATCTGCAACCTGAAGTCCAAGGTCATCAATATAGTTTTGTACCTCAACCTCGTGTCCTTGAGTTCTTAGCAGATTAGCCAATGTATCACCTAAACATGCATTCCTCAAATGACCAATGTGGGCAGCTTTATTTGGGTTTACCGATGTGTGTTCGATTGAAACCTTTTTCTTAGTTGAAGTCTTCAAATCCCATTTGCTCTGTAATACTTCCTCTGCAAGTACGGGGTAGTTGATAAAGAAGTTAACAAAGCCAGGAGCAGATACTGAAATGTTTAATATCACTCCGTCTGCTTTAATCTCAGCAGCAATTTTCTCTGCAATCTCTACTGGATTTTCATCTAAGATCTTAGCTAATGGCAAAGCTATAGGGCAGGTATAGTCGCCAAACTCTGGTTTAGGCGGGACGTTCACTTCAAGTGAACTGTATTCAAAATCTGACCACTGTTTGGCTAAAGATTTTGCTACCTTCTCTTTAATAACTCCAACTACATCCATGATTTAACAGTTTCAACAATTTCATCCAAAGATACCAACTTCATTTCATCTGCATTTCTAACTTTAATCTCAACTGAGTTTTCAGCTAGAGTTTTTGGACTAACGGTGATTCTATATGGGAAACCTAGTAGATCTGCGTCTGCAAACTTTTCACCAGGGGAGACATCACGATCATCGTAGAAAACTTCAACCCCAGAATCCTTTAATTGTTCATACAAACCATTGGCAGACTGCATGCCATCACCAATTCCAATCAGGTGAACTAGATAAGGGGAGACATTTTTTGGCCAAATCATTCCTTTATCATCATGACTAGCTTCTACAATTGAACCGATCAATCTGTCTACTCCAATCCCGTAACTACCCATAATCACTGGTTGCTGCTGATTATTTTCATCCAGATACATTAACTTTTGTGGCTTAGAATACTTGGTTCCCAGTTTGAAAATATTTCCCACTTCAATTCCTCTCATGAATTCAACCTGTGCGTCTCCAAAAGATTCTTTTACTTTCGTCTGAGCCTCTGCACCATCTAGTTCATCTTCTTTAGAAATTCCAATTTTCTCGGCATTAACAGCTCTGGTACCATCTGACACAATCTTGTCCTCACCGTTTTCTGCAATCATCATGAATTCATGAGCACCAGATCCGCCCATAGATCCAGTATCTGATTCAATTACTACTGTCTGGACCCCAACTCTTTCGAATATTTTCTTATAGGCATCAATAAATTTCTGATAAATCTCATCTAATTGTGCCTCGTCTTTGGTTAATGAGTAGGCATCTTGCATCATGAACTCTCGTAAGCGCAATAAACCGCCACGAGCTCTGGCTTCATCGCGAACCTTTAAATTAATTTGCCCCACCAACTTTGGTAGATCTTTATATGAAGAAATCACTCTCTTGGCAGCATCTGCTACCATTTCTTCACCTGTCATTGCTAAAACAAAATCTTCGTCAGACCTGTTCTTAATCTTCCACAGCTCATCGATGTCTTCGTAATATCTTCCAGATTCCTTCCATGGTCTAGCGGTTTGTACTACAGGAATTCTAATATCTTCAACTCCGATCGCTCTGAGTTCTTCTTCGATAATTTTGGTAATCTTATCCGCCACTCTGTATCCAAAAGGCATCAAGGTGTATATCCCTGCTGCAGTAGGGGCAATAAAACCACCACGTAGTAAATACTGATGACTTATCAATTCCGCTTCCTTAGGGGTTTCTTTAGTAGTTCGAAGAAATGAATTACTGTATTTCATATCTGTAGTTTAGCGGATTTTAGCCTCTGGGACAATGAAAAAACCGGTCCCCGCGGGGACCGGTTTACATCACAAACGATCTAGTTGATATTTTGCAGTTCCTTCTGCACTTTACCAACAATCCTCTGATTGTGCTTCACTTGCTTGTCGAGCTTCTCTTGTAGGACTTTTATCTCAGCCTTGAGCAACTCGATTTCAGCTTGGTGCTGCTTGGCATCCTCTTCAATCTGCTCAATCTGTAACAGCCTCTCTGTAACCCTCTTCAACCCATCACAGATCTCAGGAGCCAGCAATGGGCCTGCGGATACCAGCAGTTCATCCATGAATTGAAGTGGTTCTCCCACCCGAATCGACTGACCATGCTTGTCCCAGAACTTTGAGAAAGCAGCATCAAACAATCGAGCGGTTGGAATCTTAAAGTGCTCTTTAGCCTCATCATCGAAATATGAATAAGCTTCATCCCGGTGAAAACCTAACAGGTTCTCAACCTGAGCACTCATCCACTCCATCAGTTCGTTCTGTGTAGGAACATGCAACTTCTGAGGTTCGTCCGATGACTCTCGTCTCTCGTGGATCCTCCGAAGGGACCTCAAGAAGTTCTTTAACTGAGAAGTAGACAACTTGATTACGTCCTCAATGTTCGCAACTGATGCATGGTCGACACCGTTTTCGATAATCCATACATCACACGTTGGCAGCGTACGCATAGACTTAGTTTTTTTGATCTCGTAAACCGTGATTTTGACAGGTACTTTCTTAACTACGTCATTCAACACTGTCTTGGGTGCGCTGCTCCATAGTATGATGCCTACTCTTTTGTTATTGAGTAATACATCATCTACTAGCTCACGGATGTTGAAATCGCTACCTGGTCTAACTGCAGATAACAGCGTCGACTGGCTTGCGTCAGCTTCTGAAACACTACTCATCCGGTACTCCTTATCTAAAAGGTACCCATATTTTATTACATACTATTAAAAAATCAATCCCAGAGCAGAATATACAAAAATAACCCATCTCTGGGTTATCTTCTGGTCGGGGAGACAGGACTCGAACCTGCGACCCCCGCGTCCCAAACGCGGTGCGCTAGCCAACTGCGCTACTCCCCGAAAAATTACCTCAATAGTCTAGCAAAAAGACTGCTCTAGATAAAGATTTTTTTATTTCTTAATCCCTTGCTTCTGAATCTGGGTTTCTAGCACAAAAATATGCCAACCTTCATAAATAATTGCAATTAAAGCAATTAAACCGACAATCCAATACCACATTGGGTTCTGGGCAGAAAATGGGGGATTAACCCGAGCCTCGCGGTAGTTAGCAAACTCATCCACAGCTCTAACCAGAATCGGACCCTTTAGTTCTTGATCCTGAAGCAGATATGGGCTTTCACCGATAATCCAGTCACCATTACCTTCTTTAATTTCATAATGATCTACCCCAGACTGTCCGTCTGTTGCATTGAAGACAATGTGCCATTTTCCGTCAAATACGGATTCATCTTGAATTAGCTTTACAGTAAAGGATTCAGGCTTAGTAGTATCCGCTTTCTCTGGCTGAGTTTCATCTGTAGGTGCTGTAGCTGGGCTAACCCTTACCGTCACCCCGCTTACAGTAACCGAATCCTTGGTGCCCAACCCATCATTGAGGAGCGTTCTTACACCCTCCAAGCCAAAACTCAGCAATCCTGTGCCTTGAGCTCTATATTCTACTGAAAACAGCAATCCAGAGCCTGTAAAGCCTCCAGGAATTGCTCCTGCAAACTCTAAAGTCTTACCGTTAGTTGATACACCCTGCTGTACCCAGATGCCAACTACCGAACCCCCAATTCGCATGTCTTCAATACGACCATTACCAGACAGGGTTAGTCTGCCATCAATAGCATTGATTTCTTTACCTTGAGTATTGATGTATATATTAGCGATGCTGGTCTGATTCACCACAGCTGATCCACCAGTCATGCTCAAACTGGTTGCCCACACAGGTGTGGCCAACATTAATACCATGATTAGCTGAATGCTTAGTAAAATCTTTTTAACCATTATCCAGTCCAGTAATAAATCAATATACTAATGTCGATCAAATCAACGACTCCATCTTTGTTTAGATCAAACTGAGGGAGGGGAGATGGCTTCTTATACCAAAATATCATCTTTGATAAATCAATCAGATCCACCTTTCCATCATCGTCCACATCTGCTTTTCTAGCATCTAATGGCAGGTTGATATCTGCACCCTGGTATTGAACCAGTTGCATGGTACCTTCTACTTCAGTACCCAGAATAGTGAATAACCTAACTCGCACCATTTTATCTGCTGCGGGCCAACTTGCTGTATCTAAAATACCTTGGTAGTTACCATTCTCATCTGCTCTCCATTGGTCATCTGTAATTAATAACCTTAAGGAGTCTGCATCTAACACCTCCATGGCCAGACTCGAACCTGCAATTGTATGGCCTTTAACCCCAATGCTTGTACCCGTCGTAAACCCATCACTATCTAACTGCATTGTTGGTGGAAACACCAAACTGCTAATTGCTGTACTGGTGTTAGCAGTAACTGCTACTGTTTGGTTTGGAATATTGCTTCTAATACCATCTGTATCAGTAGCAACTAAGTTAATGGGATAAGTTCCAGGATTAACTGAAGGCCATTCAATTCTAAAACTCGCATCCACCCCGGCTCTTCCGTTAACCACCTCATTGCCACCACTTTGAATACTAATTACTGCATTAGGGAATGCCCAACCGCTAAACACCACACTGGCATCTACCAGCGGGGTAGGGGTGGCTTGTGAGGAAGACCCTTCTTGGTTTCCGCTTCCACCTGCGCTGAACTCCTCCATGTCGTCCAGCAATGAGTCGCAATCTGGATCATCCGGGAAATCTGTAAATCCATCACCATCGTTATCCACCAAATCGCTACACTGTGGCAGGGGAAGAATGGTTTGTCTGAAATTACTGGTAACCGAAGCTCTGGAATACTGGTTTAAGAATAATCCAGTAATTCCCAATGTGAGTGCAATGACTAGTGACCAGTGTATCCAACGCATTATCTATAACTTACATTTATTCTTAAAGACTAGCTAGCCACGATGCTTAATACTAAATCTAAATTATAGTCAGATGCCGCAGGCTGTTCGGCGGGAATCGTCTGTGAAATTCCAACACCCGTGATATCCCAATAGCAACCCGTATCTGCTGTACCTCCCGCACTTACGATTGTAATGCTATCAACGCTGTCTTCGCTAAAAGCTGAAGAAGACCCCAAAGAAACTCCCGTACTTGTGCATCCTCCCTCTGGTGTTATGGTCCCGCCACTTGGATCTACTGACATTTGTCCCGCAAGCCCATCAGCATCAGCACCATCTCCACAACCAGATGAAGTTGGATCATTAAAATCATAATCAGTTCCCGCACTATCCCAGACATCAGTCGCCGCAGAAGCTGCTACCGAAGCAGTCCACGTCGCAGTTTGGGTTCCATTATCTACCCTAATTTTTTCACTAGAAGTTCCAAATGTACCAGTTGAGGTGTGACAAGCAAAGTTAAATCCTGCACTATTCATTGCAACACCTGGGCTAGTTACAGAGGAGCCGGCACCATCGACAATATCTATTGTTAAGCTTCCCGAAGGAGCAGGGAATAAAGTTCCAATATTTAATGCATTTACAGCCACTTCACTTGCTACAGTTGTGTCGTTTGGTGAGTTACCATCATCACCAGCATCAAAAATTTCCATTTCTACCCTGTCATTTGCACTTAAACCAATAACCATTGAAGGATTGAATGCTCCATCATATGTATCAGTGGTGCTCTGATTCCCTCTAAGGTAAGTGCCATGCCTACCTCTGGTTAAATCTACTCCATTTAATTCCCATCTAGCTCCTCTGGTAAGTCTTTTGGAGCTGGTACCTGAACGTGTAATTTTAATATTCGCCATGAATAGATAGTCAGCATCTTTTTCTACTTCAACCTCAGTAATTGATGGCAATGTGAAAGATGCAGAATCTCTTTGAGATTCGGTCCTGGCATAATTAATTGTTACGTTAGATCCACCTCCAGCAACATTCTGCCCGCCGGTTCCATCATATGTTAATACTGTTTCTGTGGTAGAGGGCAATTCCATCACAAACAACCCCGATTCATTAGTGGTTCTGGCTACTGAGCTTGCGGTATCAGCATTACCCAACTGAACTTGGATGCTTAGATCCTGGTTTGCTGATGTATTGTTTACAATAAACATCGCAGATGGAGCACCAAATTCATTATTACTATCACGCAGATAGGTATATGAGTGAGACTGTTCTAAGGCTGTTCCGGCAAGTGTTGCCTGTGAAATTCGCTGAGTTCTTGAACTGGATGAAAGCGTAAAAGGAACTGAATAAATTACTAAGTATTTTGCAACCTTCTTTAATCTTATGCTTGTATTGCCTGCTTGTTTTTCAATAACTGAAGTATCGGTCTCTTCCTCTGTTGTATTCCAGCTAAGGCTAGCCCAGCTTGAGCTTCCATACGATGCCGTATCGCTACTGTCAGAATAATGGGAATAAGTAGTGCTGCTGGTATCCGGTAGTCTTACAATCATTAGTTCAGAGATTCCAGCTGTTAGGGTTCCCGCAGGAGATCCTGAACCTGAATCACGGGTCCACTCAATCGCAATATCATCCCCACTAGTAATATCTAAAATTGCATACCCGCGAACATAAAATTCATCATTACCATTGTTCCTAACATAATCTGTACCATACGAACCTTCAATCGGTGCAGTATTAACCGTCACTCTGCCCTTAAATACTGCTCTGTTGTTATGTGTTGTATTTCCACGAATCAAATACATAACCAGATAACGTCCAGTCTCTCCT
>JAWKSK010000012.1:0-2807 GCA_041389145.1 Patescibacteria group bacterium
GTAGTGTAATTTTCTACCCATCGATTGACCCAGCAAAACAACCCACCCCATTACTGCTGCCCGAACTACAGAACTGCTCAATCCAGTCATGATGATAAATATCAGGATTGCAATTCCCGCGCCAGCTAACTTAATTCTTTTGGGCATCCATCCAAGGACAGCGACCAAGAAAATAATTACTAAACTTATGTTAAACCCAGAAAGTGCAACGATGTGGGTTGTCCCAGAATGTGACATTTGGTCCTTAAACTCTTGGTTAAACTTTGTTCTAGTTCCCAAAAGGATACCATTAATGAGGTCACCTTCAACACCACCGATGTAGTTTGATATTTTTTGCTCAATCCAATTTTTGAGAATATACAGTGGCCTATAAATATTTAACTCAGAGGGGTTGGATACGTTGGAGAGATTGGTAATTGTTCCATACACGTGAATATGGTTTTGTGCTAGCCAGTAGTCCACTTCATCTAGCTGATCCACATGTGCAATTGCTTCAATTGTGTCACCGGGTAAGAAATTTTTGCGATCCCAAGTTTCTAGCTGAGTAGTAAAGTTGGTTTCTTGATTATCTGTTTTAACAATTACTGATTGTGGCCTTGTGCTACCCAAATCGATTACGTTTAGTACCGTTCCTTGGATGACAATACTCTCATCAAATAACTGTCTGGGAATATGGTTAATGTAATTCGTAGAGTAACTACCATATGTATAGTTGCCGATTATAAAAAATAATAACGAGGCAAAACCAAGGTAAAATAAATCGGACTTTTTTAGGATTGTAGTTAGCAAGATTCCAACTACAACTACTAACAGAAGGGGATAGAAGATTGAACCAGAAATAACCCCGATAAGGAACGCGAGGGTAAGAGCAATAACTATTTGATGAGGCATACTACCGGATGTACTTGGCTTTGTTCACATTGTGTTGGTCCAATGTGGTTGCGTAATGTGTAACACCATCCGAGTCGGTCAGATAGTAGAGGTAGTCAGAGCTAGTAGGATTAAGAATGGCAGTGATTACAGCTAGACCTGGGTTACAGATTGGACCTGGAGGCAAGCCAGTCACCCTTCTAGTATTATACGGGGAACTTGATGACAGCTGGGACTGAGTGATGGGATTGCTCCAGTTATCAAAGATAAATCTGACAGAGGCATCAATATCTAGACGCATTCCAAGTTCAAGTCGGTTAAGGATTACCCCGGCGATCAACTTGCGATCTTGTTCGTTGTTGGCTTCACGTTCGATGAGCGAGGCAAGTGTAACTATTTGTTGGATAGAAAAACTAGACGCTTCAACTTTTGGATAGATTTGAAGTTCTGGTGGTAAAGTTTTAAAAACCTTTCTACTACCTGAGTAGCTGGCATTCCTTTATAGAACTCATAAGTGTCTGGGAAAAGATACCCTTCGAAAGGATTAATCACCTGACGATTGTTGGTTGAGAGAAAAGAGTATTTATTTTTATCTATTTCAGACAAAGCCTGATTAAATTCTCGAACACTAGTGATTTGAGATGATTCAAGGCGTGTAGCAATTTGACTAATGGTATATCCCTCAGGAATGGTAACTCTTGTGCCCGCAGTTTCTCCGGCCTTAATGATGCTGGCAATCTGCCAGGCGTTCATACGGGGGCTGATATTGAAAACACCTGGTTGCACAACTTGAGTGTTGGATAGCGCGAATGCAATTTTACCTCCGAGCTGAGATCTTAAATAACGATCGTTAACCATTTCCGAAATTACAGTGCTAATACTAGCACCTGAATTAATGGTAAATAAATATTGTTCACTCCGCGGATTAACGGGTGCAAATAAAAGCAAGTAGGCCGCCAGTGAGATGACGGCCATACCCCCTAAAATAATAGAACCGAGAATGAGATGATTACGTTTCACGTTAAAGAATTAACGATGATTATGCATGATGCTACGAAGTCCAATGATTACAACAACCAATGGCCAGTAGGCAAGAATGCCTGAATCCATGATACCGAGGTTGACGAACAAAATGACCACACCAATCAAGATTACGAGAATCTGATTCAGAAGGTCAGATGAGTCAAACCAGTGGTAGTGAGAAGAATCTTTCTTCATGTTTTCCCCAATTTAATAATATTTGGTTATTTCGATAGAAGCTGAAGTGCATATTTGATGCGGTCTTCGGTAGAAAGATCGGCTGGGATTTCCATGGCAATCCTTCTGACTTCATAGGCATTATATCCCAACTGAGTTAGAGCAGCCAACAGGTCTTCCGAATCGCTGCTTGAATCTCCGTCCAAGGAAACGTCAATCTGGTTCTTGAGCTCAACCAAGATTCTCTCTGCGGTTTTCTTACCAACTCCTGAAATGGTTGTGAGAATTGCTAAGTCTCCACCAGCAATTGCCTTCTGTAATTGCTGAACTGGGCCGGCATTGAGAATTGATAGTGCCATCCTTGGACCAACACCAGAGATCGAGATTAGTTTTTGGAAGAATCTTAGCTCGTCCTGATTGGAGAAACCATAAAGCGATAGTTGGTCTTCTCTAACAACCAGGTGAGTTAGAAGATTGGCAACACCCCCAACCTGGTGTTGGGTTGAGGTCTGAGCAGTTGTGGATACCAAATATGAGACTCCACCTGAAGTTAGAATATTAATCCAGTCAGTTCCTTTTGATTGTACTTTTCCAGTTATTCCAGCAATCATATTTCTATTTTCTC
Organism: Patescibacteria group bacterium; assembly: GCA_041389145.1. GTDB lineage: Bacteria > Patescibacteriota > Kazan-3B-28 > Kazan-3B-28 > Kazan-3B-28 > JAWKSK01. Next base: position 2,693 of record JAWKSK010000012.1, read on the forward strand.
GAATGAATTGGTATGTGCGCAAGTCACAGCTATCGCTAAAGCATCTGCGGCATCGTCTGGGGTTGGAACTTCAACCAGCCCTAACACCATACAGATCATTTTTTGCATTTGTTTT
>JAWKSK010000013.1:0-12485 GCA_041389145.1 Patescibacteria group bacterium
CCAGGGTATCCCAATCCCAACCTTCTTGCAGTCTTATCAAATGCTTCACCAATAGCATCATCCACGGTTCCGCCCAAATACTTATAATCACCATGCTTACTCATGGATATAATTTCCGTGTGACCTCCGCTCGCAACCAAAGCTACAACTGGAAAATCTACATTTTCCCCAGTCAGCCACCCAGAATACACATGCCCCTGAAGGTGATTCACACTAATTAAAGGCTTCTTCCACAACCATGCAAGTGTCTTAGCCGCATGCACTCCTACCAACAATGATCCCAATAAACCCGGACCGGTAGTTACTGCCAACGCATCAATATCAGAAATTTCCATCTTGGCTTTTTTTAAAGCCAAATTAACTAATGGATAAATCGTACGCAAATGCTCCCTAGATGCTACCTCGGGAACTACCCCACCAAATTTTTCATGAATTTTCTCTTGTGAAGCGACTAAATTGGTTATTACCCCTACACCATCCTTTACAATGGCCACGCCACAATCATCACAAGAAGATTCAATAGCAAGTATGTTCATACCGACAATATAACACAAAGCTCGTACTAGAGCGGATTTTTAGCTATGATAATACCAATGAAGATAATACCCGAAAACGAACTTGAATCAAATGCTTGGGATCTAGCACAGCTTTCGCATGACCATCCAAGCTTTTTACAAAGTTGGGCCTGGGGGGAATTTCAAAAACAAGTCGGTAACCAAATATTTAGAATCGCTGTTGGCAACGATGACAACATTATCTTGCTACAAGCCCAAGCTATACTCCAAGGAATTGGACTTGGCCAACGACTCCTCTATCTACCAAGAGTAAACTTAATCAAAAAACAGCTCCCCGCCCAAGACCAAGAGCAGGCCCTGCGAGTATTAATGGATCATATCGTATCTGTTGCCACGAATGTTGGTGCCACATTTATACGTATCGATCCCCCTACTCTAGATACCGACCTATCTTCTAACTTTATCTATAAGTCATTAGGTTTTATTCCCAATCAAAAAAAATCGATTCAGCCACAATACAATCAGTTCATAAAACTTGAATCCGATTTAGATAAAACCCTTCAACAAGCTAAACCCAAAACTAAATACAACACGCAGCTAGGAATTAAAAACTACGACAACAACAACCTTCAAGTGAGTACTGTTGTTGAGGACAAGTCTATCGATACCTTCTTGCAACTAATCCACACCACTAGTCAGCATCAAGGGTTCACCGCCCATTCAGACACCTACTTCACTAAACAGATTCAAGAGCTTAGCCGGTCAGGTATCGCAGAACTCATCACCACTACCCATCAAGACGATCCTGTTGGAGCAATCTTTGTAATCTATTTTGGGAATACAGCCACCTATCTTCACGGTGCATCAAATCCAACCTATCGAAATCTAATGGGTTCATACTTGCTCCATAGCATTGCTATCCAGCACTCCATCGCAAAAGGACTCACCCACTATGATCTTGGCGGCGTTCACCCAGATCCAAAACATCCCTGGTCCGGAATCACCAGATTCAAACAAAGCTTTGGAGGACAAATGGTAAAATACACCGGGACACTTGAGTTACCTATCTCTAAATTTAAATACTCTATTTATCGTCTTATAAACAAACTCCGATGATTAAAAAGTTAGGCCGCAAAATATTAGGACCCCTATTTTCTCCCGATTCGTTCTTGCACCGAACCTATCATTTGTCTCGCGGAATCGCTGCTTCCACTATCAACCAATTCCCCACCAGACGCATGATTGTAATCGGAGTTACAGGAACCAATGGCAAGACCACAGTTTCAAACTTAATTGCTGAAGTAATTAAGGGAGCAGGTCACAAAGTTGGGCTTTCAACCACTGTAAACTTTTGGGTTGGTAACAAGGAATTTGTTAACAAAACCAAGATGACCACTGATAGTCCTTTTGTTTTAAATCGAAGACTTAAAGAGATGGAAGCAGCTGGTACCGAATATGTAATTCTTGAAACCGCGTCCCATGCACTATCTCAAAACAGAACATGGGGAATAAACTATGACGTGGCAGTCTTCACTAACCTTAGCTGGGATCACCTCGATTACCATAAATCTTTTGAAGACTACCGCGATACCAAGGTCAAACTATTTGAACAAACTTTTCTTTCTAAAACAAAAAATGCTTTGCCTAAAATGGCAATCATCAATCTCAACGATGAGAACTCCTCACACTTCATCAATGCATTCCCTGGCACCAAATATTACTTTGGAGTAGAACAGTTTGATACCAACACTATTAAAGAAAGCTCCATCACCACCAAGATCATTCAGATGACGAAAACTGGAAGCAAGTTTGAACTCCAAACCCCTTCTGGTAATGCAACTATTAATCTTCCACTTCCTGGTAAGTTCAATATTGAAAACGCTTTAGCCGCAGCCAGCACTTGTTTTGCTCTCGGTTTTACAATTGAGCAAATCAAAACCGGACTCGAATCTGCCAAAAGAGTACCGGGAAGAATTGAATATATAGACCATAATCAGAATTTCGATGTGGTCGTGGACTACGCTCACAATCCAGATGGATTTGAAAAATCTCTATCGGCACTTCGTCACACCACTAAGAATAAACTTATCGCTGTCTTCGGAGCTGCCGGCGATCGAGACAAGGGCAAGCGTCCGGAATTAGGGAAAATCGCTTCACAATATGCAGATATCATTATCCTTACCGAAGAAGACCCGGGCAGTGAAGATCCACAAAAGATTATTGAAGCGATAAAGCCTGGACTCTCAGACAAATTCAAAGACAAAACTAACCTATTTGAGATTATTGATCGTAAACAAGCCATTACCAAAGCAATTGAATTGGCTAAACCTGGAGATACAGTTGTTGCCCTTGCCATGGGAGCTCAGACAGTAATGGCTACCAAGACTGGAAATATCGACTATAATGAACGTGAATTTATAACCAAGCTGTTACAATCATCCACTAAATAAACGATTATGGAATTCGACGAGAACCTCAACCCAATGCCAGAAAAACCAAAACAACCAGAAACCCCTCAAACCCCACAATCAAACTGGAACCCACCAACTAGACCCACCCCTACTCCCAAGAAGAGTGGAGTTTCTCCAGTCGCAATTGTTGGTATCGCAGCTGTTGCAATTATCATTGTTGGTGGACTGATTGTTGCAAATCGTTTCAACAACCCAAGCCCAAATCCAACTATTAACGGACAAAGTGAAGGGCTCAATGTTAGTTCAGAAGGTGTAGTATACGCTACTCCAGACATTGCCAAGCTCAGATTCGGAGTTCAACAAATTGGCCCAGACGCTGGACGAGTTGAAGAGCAAATTTCAGATGCAATCGCAAACATTAAAGATGCACTTGCAGATCAAGATGTTGATGATAAAGATATCAAGACCGTATCTTTTGGTGTCTACCCTGATTATGGGGCATACCCTCTTAATGAGAACTCAAGAATCAGATCCTACACCGGGCGTCACATTTTAGAAGTTACCATTCGTAACCTAGATACTGTTAACGATATTGCCGGTGCAGTCATAAAGGCAGGTGCCAACCAAGTCGAAAACGTATACTTTACAGTGGAAGATCCAGAAGAATGGTATCAAGAAGCTAGAAGCCAGGCAGTCAGCAAGGCAAAGGCAAAAGCAGAACAACTTGCCAAGGAAGCCGATATTAGACTGGGAAAGCTTATCTCTATCAACGAAAACTCTAGTAGTGGCCCTATCTATTATGATCGTGCCATTTCTAGCCCAGGCGGATTTGGTGGTGGGGGCGAAATCGATACCGGCATTGAAAGCGGAAGCTTAGAAATTAGAGCCTACGTCACACTGATCTACCAGATCAGATAAGCTAATCAACCATAAAAACCTTAACGGCTAGACCTAGTCTAGCCGTTACACGTTATAATGTATCCATGCCAAAAAATTCTAAAAAACTAGTCCTTATCGACGGCAATGCCCTGGTTCACCGAGCTTTTCACGCCTTCTTTCAATCAGATCTCAGAACATCTCGTGGCGAACCAACAACTGCAGTCTACGGTTTCGCAGTAATGCTCCTAAATATCTATACCCGATTAAATCCGGACTATATTGCCGTTGCATTCGACACTAGTAAGCCTACCTTTAGACACCAAGAATTTAAGGACTACAAAGCCACAAGACCAGATACCCATCAAGATCTCATCAGTCAATTCCCAAGAATTCAAGAACTTGTTGAGACATTCAACATTCCCGTATTCGCAGTGGACGGATTTGAGGCAGATGACGTTATCGGTACACTCTCACTTAAACTACTGAAACGATGCCTACATTGCCACCGAAGTGATATGGATGCTCTTCAGCTAGTAGATGACCATACTTAAATGTATGCACCAGGAAAAAGTTTTTCTGATGTAATCATCTACGACATCCCAACTGTAGTCGAAAAGGGGCTAACCCCAACTCCAATTCATAGATTTTAAAGGGCTTCGAGATCAGCACCAGATAATATTCCTGGAGTGCCTGGTATCGGTGAATACCGCAAAAGTACTCAGTGAGTTTGGATCTATCGAAAACATCTATGAAAAACCTACACGAAATATCGGGTAGACCACTACAAACTTCTTACAGAGAATAAGGCAATGGCAGTTCAATCCAGAAGGCTTTGCCACAATACTTCGATGATATTCCAATCAAGCTAGATCTTAAAAGAGGCTGTAGAATTTGATGCAAACAAGGTACGTGAGTTATTTGAAAAGTTAGGTTTCAAGAAGTTTGGTGTAGAAAGGATTCTAACGGAACTCTTACCAAAGAATCCTCAAACCAACCGTCATTTAAAGAGGCCCCTCGCCCACTCTCAACTTCACGGGGCCGAAAACTTATCACGAAAAATTAGATGAGCAACTTGAACCCTGTCTTAAGAAAGATGGAAAAGGTTGGCATTTTACTTGATGTAGAAAAATACAAAAACTAACAGTTCAGGTATCCAAGAAGAATTTGCTGCTCGAAACAAAAATATATAAATTTGCTAAAACCGAGTTTAATATCAATTCTCCAAGAATCAGCTTTCGTTTTTGTACAACAAACTAGAGCTCCCTACTTTAGAAATTTCCAAAACAAAAACTGGATACTCTACCGCCGTTGCAGAACTTGAGAAACTTTTTGAAAAACACAAGATTATTAAACCAATTTTGGAATATCGACAGTTACAAAAACTCTAACAACTTATAGAACCTCTCTTCCAAGGCTTGTCGATAAAGACAACCGTATCCATACCACACTATGCCCAAGATACCGCGACTGGAAGACTATAAGCTCCAAGGACTAAATCTCCAAAACATTCCTATCCGTAGTGAACTGGGCGCAGAGATTAGAAAAGCATTTATTGCAAAACCTGGCTTTCAATTAATTTCCTACTCTCAAATTGAACAGGTTATTGCACTCTTGCCAAGGATGAGCGAATGATAAAAATTTTCAAGCGCAATTGAAGACATCCATACCGCTGTCGCTGCTGCTGTAAATAACGTGAAGCCAGAAAAAGTTACCCTTGACATGAGAAGAAATGCAAAAGTAATTAACTTCCGGAATTATCTATGGAGTCTCACCCTGGGGATTAGCAGCACGTACTGAAATGGTGTACTAGAAGCGTCCCAATACATTGATCGTTACTTCGACCTACACCCACAGATCAAACAGTATATGAAGGATATTGTAGAGTTTGCTAAAGAGCACGAATATGTTGAAACCTTAATGGGTAGAAAACGATTTATGCCAGATATCAATTCCAAAATTCCTGGAGTTAGAAACGCTGCCCAAAGAGCTGCAATAAACATGCCAATACAAGGCACCGCTGCAGATATTATTAAAGTAGCCATGATTGAAATCGACAACCTCCTACCAAAAACCAGTAAGGGGTCTAGCCTCCTTCTTCAGGTACATGACGAGTTGGTATTTGAAGTTCCTACTAAAGATGTATCTAAGGTTTCACGACTTATTAAAACCACCATGAGTAATGCTCTCAAACTTGATGTACCATTGGAGGTAGATATTCAAAGTGGTGATAGTTGGAGTAAATAACATGCCAGAACTTCCTGAAGTTGAAACAGTCGTCCGCGGACTAACCAAACACATAGTTGGTCAAAAAATAAAGAGTGTAAAAATATTACACCCGCGTAGTTTTGTTTGGGACCACTCAATGGGACCAATTCAACCTTCAATAACAGACTTAACTATTAATAAAATCTATCGCAGAGGTAAGGGTATCATTATCAACCTATCAAAAGATTTAAGTATCTTAATCCACCTCAAAATGACAGGTCAGTTAATTTACGTGGAGGGAAAATCCAGATTAAACTTCGGACACCCAGACCCAAATTTTACATTACAAATGCCGTCTAAACATACTCGAGTAATACTTTCACTTTCCAAAGGTACTCTCTATTTTAATGACCAGAGATTGTTTGGTTGGGTTAAAATCATCCCAACCAACGAGATACCAAACGATAAATTCATACGCAATTTAGGACCAGAACCTTTCGATTTAAAATTTAACTTGGATTACCTCTGGCCAATTTTAAAACGTCGTGCCAAATCCAATATCAAATCCATCATCATGGATCAGTCGGTGGTAACTGGTGTTGGAAATATCTACGCGGATGAATCCCTTTTTCTTTCCGGATTAAAACCAACAAGGTTAGGTATTAAACTAACCCAAAAACAAGCTGCGGAATTAATTAAGAACATTCAGGGTGTTTTAAAAAAAGGAATTAAATACATGGGAACAAGCATCAGCCACTATAAAACAGATGAAGGAGCTAGTGGCAAAATGCAAAACCACCTAAACGTTTATGGTCGTAAGGGTCTTCCTTGCAAGAATTGTGGGCAGCCAATTTCAAAAACAAGACTTAACGGACGAGGTACCCATTATTGCCATACTTGTCAGTTATAAAACAGAGAGAGTTTCTTTTAAGTTACCACTCTCTACTTTCCACCCCTCTTCTTGAAGCTCATGAGTAGTAACCACTACTTGATGATTTTTTGTAACCTTCTCTAACGCTTCCCTTCTTGAATCATCAAGCTCAGACCAAACATCATCTAACAAAAAAATAGCTTTTTCATTAAGTGTCGGTTCTAATAATTCAATCTCTGCAACCTTCAAGGACAGCACTATACTTCTAAATTCTCCTCTTGAAGCTCTATCTACTGCATCCTGTCCATCCATAACAATACCTAAGTCATCACGATGGATTCCTTTAGTTGTATGGGTTCTTATAATATCTATTCTCCTACTTTGTAATAAAACATCTTTATATTCCCACACAGAATTAACTTTAATATTTGGAATATAGGTTAGTTTTAAACTGGTTCCTTTCTTCTCTCCAAATATTTTATATTTATCAGCAACTACCACTCCCCACTCTTTTATAAACCTATCCCTTTTTTTAATTATTTGAATTCCAAGCTCTGCCATTTGAGTATCCCAAACATCTAACTCAGATTCCTCGGCTCTACCTTGTTTAATGGCTAACAATAACTGGTTTCTATGTCTCCAAACTTTAACAAAATCCGCTAATAGCTTCTTATATTCAAGATCCACACGCATTAATAACTCATCTAACAACCTCCTACGTTTTACTGTACTAGATCTTATTAAATCCACTTCATCTGGTGAAAATAAATTAACTAAAAATTTATCCAACAAACCACCAATGGTAATCTTTTTATCATCAAGATAAATAGTCTTACCCTCCACTCTTTCTATCTGGACCTTAACTTGATGATTAATACCTGAATCTAAACCAACCAATCCAGAAACCACAGAAGTATCACAACCATCTTTAATTAAATCCATATCCTGCTTGGCCCTAAAAGATTTACCAACCAAAAGTACCCAAATTGCTTCTAGTAAATTTGTCTTTCCTTGTCCGTTATCACCCCAAAAAACCAACCTCTCATCAAGATTGTTAAATTGCACCGAATCAATATTTCGGAAGTTGGTAATTCTTAGATTTTTTAACTTCATTACCCCCTCAGTGGCATTACTATATACCGTCTATTATCTACCCCACTAGGAGTGAATAATACTGGGCTAGTTTTAGTGCCAATCTTTAATTCACATTTAGGCGTATCAAAACTAGCTAAACCATCTAATACATATTTAGCATTAAACCCAACCTCTTCACTTCCTCCTTCAACCTTGGCTTCCACGTTGCCATTAAAATTACCCACCTGAGAGGCCTCAGAGGTAACCTTCAACCCAGAACTATCGAATACCAGCTTAATACTATTACCACCATCTACAGAGAAGACTGAGGCGCTTTTAATGGCATCCATTAGCTCTTGAACATCAACTATAGCTGAGATATTAGATTCAGTTGGAATAATCTGTTGGTAATTTGGATATTCCCCTTCAATTAACCTAGAAACTAATATCACATTATCCATTAAGAACATGATCTGGCTTTCCTCTACTCTAATCTCAACCTGGTCACCATCTTTTATTAATCTTTTTAATTCAACAATTGTCTTTGCTGGAATAATCACCTTAAACTCTTCACCTAGGGGCTTTTTATCTTCCACTTCGGATAATCTATAACTATCAGTTGCTGCCATTACTAATCCATCATTCTTGGAATCGACCAATACACCTGTTAATAACTGTCTTGATTCATCCCTTGAAGCTGAAAAATCTACAGCAGACAACATCTGCTTTAATTTATCACCACCGATTTTCACAGATTTTCCACCTTCTACTTCTGGTAGTATTGGATAATCATCAGCTGGTGTGGCATTAATGGTTGCCTTTACATCCCCACACTTTACTTCAATATTCCCACCAACACCTTTTAAAACTACAGTTTCACCATGAAGACTATTCACTAATGTAATTAAAGTCTTACCAGGAATAGTAATACTTCCTTCGGTCTCAACCTTTCCCCCAATAAAGAACTTAATTCCAATTTCTAAATCTGTACCAATTAATTCGACTCCATTCTTGTCTGCTTTAATTAATACGTTGTTCAAGATTGGTAAAGTACTTCTACTTCCCACTACTCGTTCCATTGCAGATAGTGCTGTTTTGAATTTACTAAGCACCATGGATACAGAGATATCCACACCAACCCCCTCCTTAATAGAAATATCTTTATTCATCATTTATTAGTTTAGTAGTAATAATAGGGCTGTGATTTTTGTGTATTACTTTAATTTTATGCCATTAACCTTAGTTTTTTCCAATCTCAATATGTTCTAAATTGTGGGATAACTGTGGATAAGGTGTGGATAAATATTACCTCTTTCTCTTCATCCCCACTAATCCACAGCATATAATTTGTTTTTAATCTGGGTTATTTCTTCATCCAATGACTCATTGTCTATCACTAATTCTTTAATTTTATTGTAGTCATGCATGATGGTAGTGTGGTCTCTTCCTCCAATCTCAGCCCCGATTTGTTTATAAGGCATATCCACTTCTTCTCTTAGAAGGTAAACAAGGATTTGACGAGGAACTACAATCTCGCGAGTTCTCTTTCTACCACACAACTCTTCCTTCTTAATATTAAAGTGGTTAGACACAGCTTTAATTATTTCTGAAGGACGTACTACTCTTCTACCAGGAGACGTTAAAATACCACCCAGTAAATTTTTTGCATCATCTAATGTTGGTGATGTTGCGTTTAGATCTCCGTAAGCCAAGATTCTAGTCATTGCCCCCTCCAACTCTCTTACGTTGTTTTTAACGGTTTTTGCGATGTACTCTAACACATCATCAGGCAACTCCTTGTTATTGAGGCTGAGTTTTGAACGTAAAATTGCCAACCTGGTTTCATAGGAAGGAATTGAGATATCAGCAATCAACCCCCATTCAAACCTAGATCTTAAACGATCTTCAAGGGCAGGAATTGCCTTTGGTGGTCTATCAGAAGTTAATACAATCTGTTTCCCATCAGAGTGGAGGGCATTAAAAGTATGGAAGAACTCTTCTTGAGTTTGTTCTTTTGCTGATAGAAACTGGATGTCGTCAACCAGCAAGCAATCAACTTTCCGGTACTTATTCTTAAACTCCCCTGTCTTTTGGTGTCTGATGGCATCCACCATCTCGTTAATAAATTTTTCCGATGTAATATAAACCACCTTGGCCCTTGGGTTGTTAGTTAAAATCTGGTTACCAATTGCCTGTAATAAATGAGTTTTTCCAAGGCCAGCGTCGCCGTAGATAAATAGTGGATTATATCCAACGCCTGGCTGACTAGCCACAGATTCAGCCGCTGCATAGCACATTCTACTATTCTCACCGACCACGAAATTTTCAAAAATTAACTTTGGATTCAAGCCCTCTCTCTTGGATTCTTCCTGGGTTGGCGCCAATGCTTCAGGAATCAACTGCTCTTCAATCTTTGGTGATTTAGTTGCCCCTACAGCTGCTAATTTACGAGCTCCAATTACATACTGAACCACCATCACCTTACCGATGTGTTTGTTAAGATAGCCGTGTAATTCCTTCTGAAACTTATTCTGGAGCCAAGATTGAGTAAAGTTGTTGGGGACTCTAATAACCACCACTCCTTCATCTACTCGGACATCTTCAAGAGAGGTTCCTTTGAACCAGGTTTGGAAATTGGCAGAGCTCATCCCCACCTCAATTTCTCCTAATACTGTTTGCCACAATTTATCCTTGTCCATAAAAAAGAAGACCTCGCTTGCCCCCAGACCCAATCTATCATAAAGTTATCCACACTGATAGGAAGCAGTACAATTCTCCAAATCAGGTTAAAACATTTGACCTAAAGGCATAAGAATGTCTATACTAGGTCAGTAAAATTAGCTCAAATGAAAAGAACTTATCAACCTAATAAGCGCAAAAGACAGACTACCCATGGTTTCCGTGCTCGCATGGCTACCCCTGGTGGTAGAGCTGTAATTGCCAGACGTAGAGCCAAAGGACGCGCCAAACTAAGCGAGTAGTTTTTATGACTAAGTCGATCCAGTTTGATCTTGATCGAATTTCTCGTCGCGGGAGGCGTGTTTTTAAACCCGGATTCACGCTTTATTATGGGGATCTCCCCTATTCGCCAAAGCCACGAATCGTAATTAGTAGTAAGATAGATAAGCGATCAGTAGTTCGGCATCGGATTAAGCGCCGGATTCGCCATATCCTCCAAGAGGTTAAACCTCAGAACATAGGAGTTGTGGTTATTGTTAACAAACAAGTGTTGGAGCAGGAATATCCTCAGCTCAAAACCTCCCTCACCTCTGCTATCAAAAGTATTGTATGAAAAACCTAATAGTAGCCGGTATCAATTTGTATCAAAAAACCCTATCTCCTGACCACGGATGGTTCTCAGTAAATCATCCACACGGGTATTGCCGGTACTATCCAACATGTAGCGAATATGCAAAACAGTCTGTAATTACCCACGGAGCCATAACAGGTAGTTTTTTGGCAATTGCTAGAATCTCACGCTGTCACCCTTGGGCCGAGACTGGAAAAGATCCAATATTAAGTAGACAATCTAATTAGTTATGAGCGGTATTTCTGAAGGAATGTGGAACGGATTAATGGGCAAACTCTTGTATGTCCCAATTTTTAATCTCCTAGTTCTACTCTATGTTTATATCCCAGGGCAGGACTTTGGTATTTCTATCATTGTTTTAACTTTGATTATTCGTTTAATCTTGCATCCATCCTATGCCAACAGTCTAAAAGCACAGCACGATCTGCAACGGATTCAGCCTTATATCGATAAGATCCGCCAGGAACACAAGGACGATCCTCAAAAACAGTCCCAGGCGATCATGGAAATCTATAAGGAGCATAAGGTTAGTCCGTTGGGTAGTTGCCTTCCACTCCTTATTCAGTTACCTATTATCTTTGCACTTTACCGCGTCTTTATCGCAGGACTCGACACTAGTAGTTTGGCCCATTTATATTCTTGGTTCCCAAATCCACCCGTAGATTTACATCTCACCTTCCTCGGCTTTATTGACCTGTCCCAGAGTAACATCTGGTTGGCTGTTATAGCAGGTGCCGCTCAATTCCTCCAAGGTTGGATATCTCAACGCTACAACCCTGCAAGAGCCAATACCAAGAATCCACAACTTCCGTTCAATCCTCAGATGATTATGTACATCTTCCCATTCGTAACCATCGCGATTGCCGTTACCCTACCAGCCGCCCTCAGTTTGTATTGGACCGCATCAACCTTTATTATGGCTACTGAGCAACTAGTAATTTATCGGGGGTTTGCTAGACAGGAAATAGAAGTAATTAAAACCACCCATCATGGAGACAGTTAAAAGCGAAACCCAGAAACTTGTGGAACAAAAACTTGTCGATATTCTCGGCTTTCTTGGGATTAAGTCCGAAGTCGATTCAGAACAACAAGATAATGTTTTAAGAGTAAAAGCCAACACCAACCAAGACCAGATTTTTACATCGGGATCCGCTGATCCTCTACTTGCTCTCCAGCACATTATGAGAGCAATCTTTAAAAAAGAACTCACCCAGGAGTCG